>JAJZDJ010000068.1 GCA_021828685.1 Actinomycetes bacterium
GAGTCGATAATGGAGCGAGCCGCTTCGGATGATCGGGGGGCCGTGTCCTTGGCGTGTTCGGCGGCGAACTCGTTCAGCAGTTCCGTGACCGGGTCTGGCCCGATGTCTTGAAGGTACTTGCTGAGAGCCCTCGCGTAAAACTGAGAGCGGTTCACGCCCAGCTGACGGGCCGCGTGCTCGGCACGCTCGTAAATGTCATCCGGCAGGGACACCGCTGTCTTCACACAGACAGTATAACCGGTATAACCGCTTGTGCCGCAGGATCATTTGGCCAATGCGATCCGAATGGCCGTGGCCGCTCTAGGATCGAGGCTGTCAACTACGGCCAAGGCGACTGTCCGGCCGCGACCACGGGAGCCCGATACCTGATGGACCTGCACTCTATGCTCGGCGATGAGGCCGACAACCTTCTCACCTACCGCTGTAAAGGTGTCGAGCGCGACAGCCTGCTCCTGCCCGGGCCTGACGTCATCGACGACGTGATGAGCTGGTCGGATCGGCCGATCCAGGTGCTCCGCAACCTGGCGTCCGTGTACAACCACGGACGCCTTGCCGGTACCGGCTTCTTATCGATCCTTCCGGTCGACCAGGGAATCGAGCATTCCGCTGCGGCCTCGTTCGCCCGCAACCCTGTCTACTTCGACCCGAAGAACATCGTCGAGCTTGCCATCGAGGGAGGCTGCAACGCTGTCGCTACCACCCTCGGGGTTCTCGGCTCGATCGGGCGGCGCTACGCGCACAAGATCCCTTTCATCGTCAAGCTCAACCACAACGAGCTGCTCACCTACCCCGCCCAATACGACCAGATCATGTTCGGATCACCCCAACAGGCTTATGACCTCGGAGCGGCGGGGGTGGGGGCGACCATCTACTTCGGCTCCGAGTACGCGACCCGCCAGATCCAGGAGGTATCCGCCGCGTTCCAGGAAGCCCACGAGCTAGGCATGTTCACCGTCTTGTGGTGCTACCTGCGCAACAACGCCTTCAAGAAGGACGGCGTCGACTACTCGCTTTCAGCTGACTTGACGGGCCAAGCCAACCACATCGGCGTCACCATCGAGACAGACATCATCAAGCAGAAGCAGGCGGAGAACAACAACGGTTACGGCGCGGTCGGTTTCGGCCGGACGGATCCGCTCGTCTACGAGCGTCTCACCACCGACAACCCGATCGACCTCACCCGCTGGCAACTCGTCAACTGCTACATGGGTCGGATCCCGCTCATCAACAGCGGGGGGGAGTCGGCGGGCGAGTCCGATCTTGCCCAGGCGGTTCGGACGGCTGTCATCAACAAGCGCGCAGGCGGGGCCGGCCTAATTTCGGGCCGCAAGGCGTTTCAAAGGCCGACGACGCAGGGTATCGAACTCCTGAACGCGATCCAGGACGTCTACCTCGACCCGCAAGTGACGGTGGCCTGACCTTAGACCCGCGCCGCACGGCACGCCCGCTGTAGGCTGAGCGCGCAGATGAGCACCCAGGCATCGGGGCTCGAAACTCTCGCGGGAAGGACACCAATGACCGATACCAAGCGAAATCCGCCCCCCAGAATTGACGTGGACCGCGCGGTTATCCGCTTCGCCGGTGACTCGGGCGACGGTATGCAGCTAACCGGCGACCGTTTCACGAACTCCTCGGCACTTTTCGGCAACGATCTTTCGACGCTGCCGGACTTTCCCGCCGAGATCCGCGCACCGGCCGGGACGCTCGCAGGGGTGTCAGCGTTCCAGGTCCACATATCCGACCACGACATCTTGACCCCGGGCGACCATCCCAACGTCCTTGTTGCGATGAACCCCGCCGCTTTGAAGGCGAACCTTGCCGACGTCCGCCCGTCTGGAACCGTGATAGTCAACAAGGACTCTTTCGACGAGCGGTCCCTGCAAAAAGCAGGGTACGCGGCGAACCCGCTCAGCGACGGGAGCCTCGACGGCTACACGGTGTTCGAGGTGCCGATGACCGCGATGACACTGGAAGCGGTGAAGCCTTCGGGTACTAGACCCCGCGACGCTGAGCGCTCGAAGAACCTGTTCGCGCTCGGCTTGATCAGTTGGCTCTATGGCAGACCGCAGGATCCGACACTCGAATGGATAGCGAAACGCTTCGCGAAGACGCCGATGGTCGCCGAGGCAAATACCCTCGCGTTCAAAGCGGGATGGAACTTCGGCGAGACAGCGGAACTTTTTCCCAATACCTACGAAGTCAAGCCGGCGGTCCTCCCCTCGGGCACTTACACGAACATCTCTGGTAACACAGCGCTTGCGTGGGGTCTGATAGCGGCCGGTCAACTCGCGGGTCTCAAAGTGTTCCTCGGAAGCTATCCGATCACACCCGCATCCGACATCCTCCACGAACTGTCCAAACACAAGAATTTCGACGTGACGACAGTGCAAGCCGAGGACGAGATCGCCGGTATCGGCGCCGCGATCGGAGCCGCATACGGTGGAGCGCTCGGGGTCACCACGACCAGCGGCCCGGGCGTGGACCTAAAGACCGAGTCGATCGGCTTGGCGGTCAACTTGGAGCTGCCGCTGATCATCGTCGACATCCAGCGCGGAGGCCCGTCGACGGGGCTGCCGACCAAGACCGAGCAGGCCGACTTGCTGCAGGTGGTGCACGGCCGCCACGGCGAGGCGCCGGTGCCGGTCGTCGCCGCTATGACACCGGGAGACTGTTTCTACGCGGCGATCGAAGCTGCGCGGATCGCGATCAAGTACAGGACGCCGGTGTTCCTTCTGTCCGACGGGTATCTGGCGAATGGGGCCGAGCCGTGGCCGGTACCCGACGTGGCCGAGCTGCCGAAGATCGACGCTGGGTTCGCGACGGCGGCGAACCACGTCGACTCCGACGGCAACGAGAGCTTCTGGCCCTACCTGCGAGACAGCGAAACCCTTGCACGCCCATGGGCGATACCGGGGACGCCGGGTCTTGCGCATCGCATCGGTGGCCTCGAGAAGGCGGACGGGTCGGGGTCTGTCTCCTATGACGCAGCCAACCACGACCTGATGAGCCGCCTGCGCGTAGCGAAGGTCGCAGGGATCGCGCGGGACATCCCCCGCGTGGAGGTCGACGACCCGACGGGGGACGCCCGACTGCTCGTGCTCGGATGGGGATCAACCTACGGCGCGATCGCAGCGGGAGCACGGCGGATCAGAGAGCGCGGGCTGAAGGTGGCCCACGCCCAGCTGCGACATTTGCATCCCTTCCCTGCGAACCTCGGCGAGCTCCTCGGCTCCTACGAGCGGGTTCTCGTGCCCGAGCTCAACCTCGGCCAGCTCGTCAAGCTGGTGCGCGCCGAGTACCTCGTCGACGCGAAGTCCTTGTCGAAGATGTACGGCAAGCCGTTCCAGGCAGAGGAGATCGAGATGGCGATGCTCGAAGCCATCAAGGCCATCGAGGCCATCGAGGCCATCGACGGTCTGGACGTCAACGCCCCTCAGCAGATGAAAGCGAATCAGCAATGACCGACCTTGCAGAGCCCCTGGCCCCGACTGCGGGCGACAAGCCCCGATCCTCCGCCGTGCCTGTGACGGTGAAGAAGGACTGGGCGACCGACCAGGAGGTCCGCTGGTGCCCGGGCTGCGGCGACTACTCCATCCTCACTGCGGTGCAGATGCTAATGCCGGAGCTTGGCGCCGCTCGGGACGACACCGTGTTCGTGTCGGGGATCGGTTGCAGTTCCCGCTTCCCGTACTACATGAACACTTACGGTATGCACTCGATCCATGGCCGGGCTCCTGCGATCGCGACGGGCCTGGCTGTGAGCCGCCCGGATCTGCACGTGTGGGTGATCACAGGTGACGGCGACGCACTCTCGATCGGCGGCAACCACCTCCTTCACGCTTTGAGGCGGAACGTGAATGTGACGATCATATTGTTTAACAACCAGATTTACGGGTTGACGAAAGGTCAGTATTCCCCGACGTCGGAGACGGGCAAGGTGACCAAGTCGACCCCGTTCGGGAGCCTCGACCATCCATACAACCCGATCTCTCTCGCGCTCGGCGCGGAGGCGACTTTCGTGGCGCGCACCCACGACATGGACCGCAAGCACATGATGGAAACTTTCAAGGCGGCGTACGAGCACAAAGGTGCCGCCCTCGTCGAGGTTTACCAGAACTGCAACGTGTTCAACGACGGCGCTTTCGAGGCGATCCTCGCCAAGGACGCCCGCCCCAACATGCTCATCCCGTTGCGCCACGGTGAGCCGATCCGCTTCGGGCCGGCAGCCGAGCACGGCGTGGTGATCGAAGACGGCCACGCAAGAGTGGCGGAGGTCGCAGATGTAGGCGAGGACGCGCTGGTCGTACACGACGCACATCGCGACGATCCGAGCCTCGCGTTTGCGCTGTCGCGCCTGTCGTCGGGTGCGAACGCCCCTACTCCTATAGGTGTCTTCCGTGCGGTGGAGAGAGCGGAGTACTCGACGCTGGTCAATGACCAAGTGGCGGCTGCTATGGAGGCGAAAGGGCCCGGGGACCTTGCGAAGCTGTTGACTTCCGGGCCGACCTGGAGTGTCGGCTAAGGGGTCGGGCGGGGGGTAGCCGTTACTAGCGGGCGCTTCATGTCCGCGAAACCGTCAGAAATGGTCAGGATCTTCAAGTTGAAAAAGTTTTGTACCAAAAAGCGCGTTTTCTGAGCGGGGGCTGGTACAAGATCTTTTGCAAGACAAGATCCTGACCAAAAGTGACGTTTTTCCGGCGTTTTTGGTACAAACGTTTTTTCGCCGAATCAGATCCTGACCAAAAATGACGGTTTTCCGACAATGACGCGACAATGACGGGCCGACCGCACTCGCAACTAGCCCCCTAGCTCGCGAATCACCGTGCCCGTCCGCGGCTTCGGCCAGAAAAAGGTCGTCTTCGGTGGCATCCGGGTCGCCCCTTTGCTTATGGCAGCGATCTGAGCGACGGTCGCGGGGCGCAGAAGGACTGCAGCCGACGCGGCACCGGAGGCGACTGCGGCTGCTGCGTTGTCCCAGCCGTGCTGGTAGACGACGTCATGCTCGGGGAGTGCTGCGAGGGCCACGTCAAGCCGGCTGCTGTCGAGGTCGTGCTTGGCGGCCTCGGTCACGGTCGCTTTCGGCCACGCGAGCCAAGCGGTCTCCGGGGTGAGGACGGCGAGCGCGCCGGCCTCCTCCATGCGTGAGAGAAGCGACCGGTCGACCGGACCGCCAGGCGCCATTTCGAACCACGGCTCCAACACGCCGGGCAGGTCGAATCCAGGTGGCAGACCGACAAGAAGGCGGTGGATGCCCTGAACGGTCAACTGTTCGTCGGCGAGCTCCACCACAAGCGCCATAACGGCGCCTGGCCCGTCGGCCGCAGCAGTGTCGCCGTCAAGCTCGCTCTGGAAAGTGAGGGCGGTCTCGTATCGGTGGTGGCCGTCGGCAACAAGGACGGGGTTCGCCGCAACCGCCTCGCTGATCTTGGCGACCGCACCGGGAGAGGTGATCGGCCATACCTCGTGGGTGACGCCCTCCGAGTCGGTCGCCCGTTCGAGCGGGTGGTTCGGAGGTTCGAGCAGTTCACTCAGGCCGGGCGTCGGCGACAGGCACCATATGGGCGACAGGTTGCAGCGGGTCGCCCGAAGCAGCTCGAGGCGGTCGGTCTTGGCCTTCGGGGTTGTCTCCTCATGGGGGAGGATCCCCCGGCCGGGTGCCTCTAGGTGTAGGGCGCCGATCACGCCCAAGGTCTGGCGGTTGGCGCCGGTCGGATCACGAAAGCTCATCCGGTATCCGTAGAAGGCCGGCTCGACGTCGCGATGCAGGACGCCGCCGTCGCGCCACGCGTCGAGGAGGGTTCTTGCTGCCTCGTAGCGGTCGTCGCCGCCGTGGGGTAGCTCGAGCCTCACCACGTTGTACGGGCTGCGTGCTTCCAGTGCTAGCCGCTCGGCGTCTGAGATTACGTCGTATGGAGGGCACACGACGTCGTCTAGGGAGCGAACATGGGACAGCGAGAAACGTAAACCTGGAAAAGGACTGAAGCTGGGCATGGGTCGACAGTCTCCCATACCAGAAGCCAGGGATTGGTCTTCGCGAGACGGTGTTTGTTGAGGGTGATTTTAGGCTCGACGCCTGGCAGGGGACCAGGAGCGTCGCAGCTGGTTCACCATCCAACACGTCGAACTCGCCAGTAGTCGTTTCGATCCGCCTCACCCAACGACCGCCTGCCCGAAGGCAAACCCAGGTCAATCGGAAACGCTAACGCTGAGCTGAGGGTTGTTGGGCGCCACGGCTACGACTTAAGAGAGCTTCACCACTGGGACGGGTGGTCGACGAGGTCGTCGGCACTCGGGGCGTCGCCTCAAATAACCCAAAACTCCTCTACTGGGTCACCGGCCGCGCTCCGGTGGTACAGGGTACCTGGCACCGGCTTCTACTTTCCTCCTGCCAAAACGGCAACCGAGCTGCGGACACTTCGATCCGACATCTCCGACGGTTCCGTGACTTACCTCGCCTATTTTACTAAGATTACGTCCAATTTGGAGCGGTCTGCACTACCTTCTACCTGCTCTAGCTTGGGAGGAACTGTTGACTTCACCACTTTCCGTGGTAGATAGGCCGATCATCGGCCACGAGTGGGCCAGTGATCGGGGCGTAAACGTCGGTGAGTAGGAGGTCTAGTCTATGTATCTGCACAAAGTAGCGATGGCAGTTGTAGGAGTCATCGGCATTGGAACCGGAATCGGCTTAGCTGCGGGTACCTCCTCTGCCACCCGACCCGGTGTGGCTGCCAACGCTCTCCATCTAGTTACACCGAGCAGCTCTCAGCTTCACGAGATGTACGGATCGACGTGCAATGTCAAGATCGTGGCGAAGGGTGCGATATTGAGCAACTGTGTTCCGAGGTTCGATCTCGTTCCTCATGGTCCGGTGTATTCCCAAGTGCCACGACGAGCGAATTGACTCTGCGCAGCGAACCCGCACCAGCAAAGCGACCCGGCGTATCGCAGTTACCGTAGGCCGGCGTTGCGCGTTGTGTCGAGCCGCCACGGGTCGTAGCGCCATTCCTGAGCCGGTTGCATGTCGATGGGCTCGATGTCGAATAGGAAACGTCTCGCGCCTAGGGTGTAGCAGGTGCTCTGTGTGTTCGACCTCGACGGCGTCGTCTGGTTAGCCGGTAACCCGATAAAAGGTTCGCCGCAAGCTATCGAGAAGCTCCGCAAGGCCGGTTCGGAGGTGGTCTTCGTGACCAACAACTCGACGCCGACCCTCGCCGACTATGTGGAGCGGCTAGCACGTGCGGGAGTCGAGGCGCACCCCGGCGAGCTGGCCACCTCCGCGCAGGCGGCGGCGACGCTACTCAGCGGCGATGACCGTGTCGCAGTGCTGGGAGGCCCCGGGCTTGTCGAGGCCGTCTCCGGTACCGAGGCTGAGATGGTGCCGCTCGACGCTGACCCCGGAGTGGTGATGGTCGGCAGGACAGCCGAGTTCGACTTCGCCCAGCTTTCGCTCGCAGCGAAAGCCATCCGAGGGGGTGCCCGGTTCATCGCCACAAACACAGACGCCACGTTCCCGACCCCCGGCGGCCTAGAGCCAGGAGCCGGGGCGCTCGTCGCTTTCATCGAAGTCGCCTCCGGGCGACACCCCGACATAGCGGGCAAACCGAACGCCGCCTTGGCGAAGCTCGTCGTCGAACGCTACGGCGTACCCGACTACGTTATAGGTGACAGCCCCAAGACCGACGGGGCATTCGCTACTAGGCTCGGGTCACCCTTCGCCCTCGTGCTCAGCGGCGTCACCAAGAGCGAGAACCTGCCGGTCACGCCCACGCCTGCGATCGTCAGCGACGACGCGGCTCGAGCCGTGGACGCGATTCTTGGAGGAAGGAACGCCTGAACAAGCGCACGAGAGCAAGACGGCGACGGCGACGGTGCTAACTAATGCAAGCACGAAGGCGGTTTTGGCGGTACGATGTGGTATGCCACGAGATGAAAAGGTAAAAAAAGCCCGCGACGCGGGTTTCGATCTGCTCGAACTAGCGCGCTCTAAGGCCGAGGAGTTCCTGCGGGAGCTGTCCCGCTCAGGCGAGAGTGCCCAGGAGGTTCTCGACGACCTGGCCCAGGGAGGCAGACGCGGGACTGACCGCCTGATCGAAGTCATTCGCAGCGAGGTCGCACGACAACTCGGTGTCCTCGGGTTGGTCACCAAGGAGGATCTCGCCGACCTCGAGCGCCGCATCGACGAGCGCTTCGCCGAGGCGGCTCCGTCCGATCGCGCGAAGAGCACGACGGGTGCGGCGGCCACGACGGCCACGACAAGCGCGACGCGTACCGCAAGCGCCTCCGACCCTACCGCTGCGACCGGCCCATCAGTCCCCAAGCCCGCAGCACGGGCAGCCAAGGCGACGGGCACCCGCCCGGCCAAAGCGCCCGCCTCCAGGCCGGCCCGCCCGAGCCGACCGACAGGTGGCGAAGGCTCAGGTGCCGTGAAGCCGGCTGCATCCAAGAGCCCTGCGAACCGCAGCCGTCCGCGACCTTCCAAGAAGAACGAAGGCTGAACTGGCCCAGCAGCGCCGCCGCCTAGACGCCGCCTTGGTGGGCCTGAGTCTGGCCGACTCACGGACACAAGCTGCAGCATTGATCGAGGCAGGCCTTGTGGTGGTCGGCGGAGCCCCTGCTACCAAAGCATCGAGGCTCGTAGCCCCGGGCGAACCGATCCGTGTGGTCGCCGAAGCCCCGAGGTTCGTAAGCCGGGGTGGCGAGAAGCTTCAAGCCGCCCTGGAACACTTCGGGGTGGATCCGACCGGGAAAACTGCCCTAGACGCTGGGGCTTCGACCGGCGGGTTCACGGACTGCCTCCTGCGAAACGGAGCGGCTTCGGTGGTGGCCGTCGACGTCGGCAGGGGACAGCTGCACCAGCGGCTACGAGAAGACCCCCGTGTGGGATGCGTAGAGCGAACCGACATTCGCTCCGAAGCGCTCGGCGATCTTCGAGGAAGTTTCGCACTTGTGGTCGCCGACCTGTCCTTTATCGGTCTTCGCTCCGTGGCGAGCTCGTTAGTGGGCTTTACTAGCCCCGGCGCCGATATGGTGATCCTCGTGAAGCCGCAGTTCGAAGCCGGGCGGGTCGACGCCTCGCGCGCCAAGGGAGTGATACGAGACCCGGCCGTGTGGCGTTCAACGCTCGACACGGCAATCGGACACATGGAGGATGCCGGGGCGACCATGATCGACGTTATGGTTTCACCACTGCGGGGGAGCAGCGGCAACGTCGAGTTCCTCACTCACTTCAAGGTGACAGCAGGGGGCGCGCCGACAGACGAATCGAATATGCCGGCCGGTCGCAGCGCAGCGCTTGACGCAGTCGTATCCGCGGCGACTGGCGGCGTCGAAACAGACGACCGGGTGTCGAACGTAGTAGAGCGAGCATAGATGGGGTCCATCGGTTTCGTCTTCAATTCGAACAGCTCTGAAGCGGTTCGACTCGCTGAACATACAGCCCAATGGCTCATCGACCACGGCCACAAAACCCAGATTCTGAGTGCCGGACCGCCGCAGTCGGAGCGTGGGGGCGCGCCCGACGGCCTCGACTTGGCGGTGAGCCTCGGCGGCGACGGCACCATGCTTCGCACTGTCGACCTGGTGTGCAGCCAAGAGGTGCCAGTACTCGGCGTCAACCTCGGCCACCTCGGCTACCTCACAGTCGTCGAGCCCGCCGGCCTCGAACAGGCGCTGGTTCGCTTCCTCGACGGTGAGTTCGCCGTCGAATCGCGGATGACCTTCGACGTGACGCTCGGAGAACCCCCGCCGGGAGGCAACGGTAAGGCCGGCAGAGTGTCAAGGAGCGCCCTCAACGACGTCGTGCTCCAGCGGTCCCTCGTCGGGCACACGATCCACACGAAAGTGGCGGTCAACGGCACGCCGTTCCTCGACTTCGTGTCGGACTCGCTTATCCTCGCCACGCCGACCGGCTCCACCGCCTACAACCTCTCGGCCAGGGGCCCGATCGTCTCGCCCAAAGCGAGGGTCTCGGTCCTCACGCCTGTCGCGCCGCACATGCTTTTCGACCGGTCCATGATCCTCGACGAAGA
Organism: Actinomycetes bacterium; assembly: GCA_021828685.1. Taxonomy (GTDB): domain Bacteria; phylum Actinomycetota; class Acidimicrobiia; order Acidimicrobiales; family Palsa-688; genus JAJZAM01. The sequence continues at coordinate 10,032 of JAJZDJ010000068.1, forward strand.
GGACGAGGTGGCGATCACGGCATCGGGGGAGTCCCCGGTCGAGGTGATCGTCGACGGCTGGCGGACCGCTACGCTCCAGCCCGGCCAGAGCGTCCGGTGCCGCAAAGGCGAGAAGGATGCCCTTCTGGTGACCTTCGAGCGCCGCGACTTCCATCGGATATTGAAGGCGAAGTTCGACCTGAAGGACCGCTAGGCGGTGCTCGTCGAGCTTCGGGTGCGCAATCTCGGGGTGATCGAGGACGAGACGATCGTGTTCGGGCCGGGTCTCAGCGCCCTTACCGGGGAGACGGGGGCGGGGAAGACACTTCTAGTCGACGCGATCGTGCTCCTGGCAGGAGGCGCGAGCGACCCTGCGCTGGTCCGGCCGGGCGCGCAGGAAACGCTCGTGGAGGGACGATTCGTCACGCGCGCGGCGAGCGGCACCGACGACGAGATCGTCGTCTCTCGGGTAGTGCCGTCCGCAGGTCGCAGCCGCTGCTACGTGGACGGTCGGATGGTCAGCGCCGCGGCCCTCGGCGACGTCGTCAGGGAACTGGTCGAAATCAACGGCCAGCACGGCTTCCACTACCTCCTCTCCGCGCAGGTGCAGCGAGACATCCTCGACCAGGCAGGACACGTCGACACCGGCCCCAACCGGGCGCTTCGCCGCGAGATCGGCCGCCTTCGTGGCGTCCTCGCCGATCTAGGGGGCGATCCGACGTCCCGGGCCCGCCAGGTCGACCTTCTGCGCTACCAGCTAGGCGAGATCGACCGCATGGGGATCGAAGATCCCGACGAGGAAGTTGCCCTACTCGCCGAGCAGGTAACCCTCGCCGACGCTACCGGGACAATAGAAGCGGCCCAAGGTATCCACGAGGCGCTCGCCGGCGACGGGGGAGGCAACGAAGCGATAGGAGCGGCGATAGCCCTCGCAAGCGGTCACCCCGCCCTCTCAGAGCTCGAAGGACGCCTCGACGCCTTGCAAGACGAGGTCGCCGACTGCGCGAGCCAAGCGCGTCGCCTCGCCGAGAACCTCGAAGCGGACCCCGGAAGGCTCGCCCTGTTGGGCGAGCGACTGGCGAAGCTGGGGGATCTCCGTCGCAAATACGGGGCGACGCTGTCGGAGGTTCTCGTCTACGCGGACAAGGTCCGCTCGCAGATCGACGAGCTGGCCTCACACGACGAGACTGTCCGCCTCCACCAGGAGCGCCTCGCAGAGGCGGAGGCGGAGCTGAGCGAGGCCGACAGGCGGATCCTCGAAGCGAGACGTTCGATCGCGCCTGAGCTCGGCCGGGCGGTCGAGGGGGAGCTTGCCGCTTTAGCGCTGCCCAGGGCGCGCTTCCACGTCGAAGTTTCAGAGAAGGGGGACGGAACGCCCGTCACCTGGATGTTCGCAGCAAACCCCGGCCAGGCCCCCATGCCTCTGACAAAAGTGGCGTCGGGAGGGGAACTGGCGAGGGTGATGTTGGCGACACGCATCGCGATCGGGCGGGCGTTGCGCTCCGCCGGCGCCTCGGGTGCGACAGACGCCCCAGGTTCGGCCGAGGGCGCTTCGGCCGGCGGAGAAGTTACCGGACCCGAGACGCTCGTTTTTGACGAGGTCGACGCAGGCGTCGGAGGCGAAGCCGCGGCCGCCGTGGGAGCGGCGCTTGCCGAGCTGTCGAAGGACCGTCAGGTCCTGGTCGTGACTCACCTCGCCCAGGTCGCGGCCTTCGCCGATCAGCAGGTCGCCGTCGTAAAGCACGTCGTAGAGACGCCCGAAGGCGAGCAGTCCGTCGCCCGCGCCTCGGCCGTAGAGGACCAGCGGCGGGTCGTCGAGCTTGCGAGGATGCTCTCGGGTCAGCCGGACAGCCCGTCGGCTCGGCTTCACGCGGAGGATCTCCTTCGCTCCAAACGCCGGACGTCTCGGTAGCGCAAAGCGGGCCTGCCCGCGAGGTAGGATCGCAGCCGTGCGGTGACACGCACCGCGAACCGACGTCGAGGAGAGTGGAGGACTCATTTGGCGAAGCACATCTTCGTCACGGGCGGAGTGTCGAGTTCCCTCGGCAAGGGCCTGACGGCCTCTTCGCTCGGCCGGCTGTTGAAGAGCCGTGGTCTCAAGGTGACCATGCAGAAGCTCGACCCCTACATCAACGTCGATCCCGGCACCCTCAACCCCTTCGAGCACGGCGAGGTTTTCGTCACCGACGACGGGGGCGAGACCGACCTGGACCTCGGCCATTACGAGCGTTTCGTGGACGAGAGCCTGCACCGCGATTCGAATGCGACAGCCGGCTCGATCTACCAGTCGGTGATAGCCAAGGAGCGCCGCGGTTCCTACCTCGGGCGCACCGTCCAGGTGATCCCGCACGTCACCGACGAGATCAAGGACCGGATCCGAAGGCTCGCCACCGAGGACGTCGACGTGGTGATAACCGAGGTCGGCGGGACGGTCGGCGACATCGAGATCCTTCCTTTTCTCGAGGCCATACGCCAGTTCCGCAAGGACGTCGGTCGCCAGAACGTCTGCTACATCCACGTGACGCTCGTCCCCTACCTAGGCCCGTCAGGGGAGCAGAAGACCAAACCGACCCAGCACTCGGTTACGGAGCTTCGAAGCCGCGGGATCCAGCCCGACGTGATCATCTGTCGCAGCGACCGGAGCATCTCGGCAGGCCTCAAACGCAAAGTGTCGCTCCTCTGTGACGTCCCCGTCCAGGCGGTCGTGTCCTGCACGGACTCTCCGAACATCTACGAGATACCGATATCGCTTCACGAAGAGGGCCTCGACGACTACGTCTGCGAGCTGCTCGGCTTCGACGCCGGCGAGCATCCGATCGACCTGAGCGCCTGGGCGACTCTCGTGCGCAGGGTGGAAAGCGCCGAGCGGCCGGTCCGCGTCGGTCTCATCGGAAAATACGTGAACCTCCCCGACGCCTACCTGTCGGTGGTGGAAGCTCTTCGCCACGGCGGTTTCGTGCAGGGCGTCAAAGTGGAAATCGACTGGATCCAAGCCGAGGAGGTGGAAGGGCTTCTCGGGGCTGGACGGCTGGCGGATCTGGATGGGATCGTCATACCGGGCGGGTTCGGCGAGCGCGGAGTCGAAGGGAAAATCGCTGCCGCCACCTACTCCCGTGAGGCTGCCGTTCCTTGCCTCGGCCTCTGCCTCGGGCTTCAGGTGATGGTCATCGAGTACGCGAGGAACGTGACCGGCCTGTCGCAAGCGAACTCACGCGAGTTCGACGCAAGCTCCCCCCACCTTGTGATCGATCTCATGGACGAGCAGCGGGAGGTCGTCGACATGGGCGGCACCATGAGGCTCGGCCTGTTCCCGGCAAAGCTGGCGCCTGGAAGCGCTGTAGCCGCCGCCTACGGGACTGAGCTGGTCTACGAGCGTCACCGTCACCGCTTCGAGGTGAACCCCAGGTACCGCTCGCGTCTCGAAGCTGGAGGCTTGGTCTGCTCGGGAGTGTCGCCGGACGACCGTCTGGTGGAGTACGTGGAGCTGCCCGGCCATCCGTTTTGGGTCGGGACGCAGGCGCACCCGGAGTTTCGCAGCAGGCCCGACCACCCCCACCCTCTTTTCGTGGCGCTGGTCGCGGCGGCCGCAGACCGCGCAGAGGGCCGCCTGCCGCACCTGATCGATGTCTCCGAAATTTCGTAACGTCTCCGAAAGGGTCCTCCACGAGGGCCCTTTGGTGCAGGTCGTGGAGGTGGGGGTCGAGGGACCCGACGGCGAGACGTACCGACGTGAGGTCGTCCGCCATCCGGGCGCCGTGGTGGTCGTGCCTGCGACCGACTCCGGAACGTTCCTTCTCGTGCAGCAGTACCGGGCGGCGGTAGGCGCCGAGCTCCTCGAGGTTCCTGCCGGCAAGCGCGACGTCACCGGGGAGCCTCCGGAAGTGACCGCTGCGCGGGAACTCGCCGAGGAGATAGGGAAAAAAGCGGCCCACCTCGAGCTCCTTGCGCGCTTCTACAACTCGCCCGGCTTCTGCGACGAGATGGCCCACCTGTACCTGGCGTCGGGCCTTTCCGACGTGCCGCTCGACCGCCACGGTGTCGAGGAGCAGCACATGAGCGTCGTGGAAGTGCCTTTCGGCGATGTCGACGCGATGATCGAAAAAGGCGACATCGTCGACGCTAAGTCGATCATCGGCCTCACGCTCGCCTTGAAGCGCCTACAATGACGCGCCATGTCAACTGACGCTCCGGCCTCCGAGCATCGACTTGCGCTCGAGCGCGAGCGGGAAAGCCTCCGCTCGCAGCTGGTCGAGCTCGGCTACGGGCATCAACTCGACTACGACCCGAACTTCGCCGACTCGAGCCAGGTGTCAGCCGAACGCGGCGAGCACGACACCTTGGTCAACGAGCTTGTAGGTCAGCTGGCAGAAGTCGACCACGCGCTCACCAAGTTCGAAT
>JAJZDJ010000069.1:0-6524 GCA_021828685.1 Actinomycetes bacterium
CGCGGGCGGGACCTCCGTGCTCGTCAGTGCTCAAGGTGTCGGAGCAGTGTCAGGCGCGCTCTCGATCACCCCACTCGTCGCCCGGTTCGGCCGTCGGAAGGTTCTGATCGGCGACCTTGTCGTGGTCGTCGCAGGACTGGTCGCGTATGCGGAGGCTCCGTCACTTTGGGCCGGCGCTGCAGCCTTGGTGGTAGTTGGGGCGGGCTACATCGGTGTGCTCGCCGGAGCGAACACCGTCGTCCAGTTACACGCGCCTACAGCAATGCGCGGTCGCATGCTCGGCATTTACATGATGGCACTCGGAATCCTCTATCCGCTCGGCGCCATCGCCCAAGGAACCCTTGCAGGCTCGGGTTCAGGCGGCCTCAGGCTTGTCAGCGCAGCCGGGGCGGTGCTCCTCGGGCTGGCATTGCTCGTAGCTCTGCTCTGCGGTTGGTTCCCGGCTGTTCTCGATCCGCCGAGATCCGCCACCGACACCGCTGCCGTCAGCCGAGAATGACCTCGGCGACCTTGCGCATCTCGTCGACGTCACGAGCACCTACCACGATCATGGTCACACCGGCCTCCTCCCACAACGCGAGCTCGTCGCGGATCTGATCCGCAGTGCCTACCAGACTGATGTCTGCGACCATCTGGGTCGGTATCGCTGCGAGCGCCTCGCCCTTCTTGCCGGCGAGGTAGAGGTCCTGGATCGTTTCGGCCTGCTTCTCGTATCCCATCCGGGCGAACACGTTCTTGTGGAAGTTCACTTCCTTAGCCCCCATACCTCCGACGTAAAGTCCTACCATCGGCTTCATCGACTCGAGGACCTCGTCGCGCCGATCGGTGACGACGACCGTGACCGTAGCCATGATCTCGAAGTCGTCGGCGCTGCGACGGGCGCCGGGCCTGGCGAAGCCTTCCGCCAGCCACTCGTTGTACATTGACGCGACACGCGGGCTGTAGTAGAGAGGAAGCCAGCCGTCGGCTATCTCTGCTGTCAACGCCACGTTCTTCGGTCCCTCAGAGCCAAGGTAGATAGACATGTCCGCGCGTAAGGGGTGCACTATCGATTTGAGCGGCTTGCCGAGGCCTGTGGCTCCCGGACCGGCGTACGGTATCTGGTTGTGGGGTCCGGGGCTGCTTACTGGCTCGCCGCGAGCGAGAACCCGGCGGACTATCTCTACGTACTCGCGGGTCCGGGCGAGGGGCTGCGCGAACGGCTGACCGTACCAACCCTCGACGACTTGCGGGCCCGACACGCCCAGTCCGAGAGAGAAGCGCCCGCCGCTTAGGTGATCGAGCGTCACCGCCGCCATCGCCGTCGCAGTCGGGGTGCGAGCGGACATCTGGATGATTGACGTTGCGAGCTTGATCGTCGAAGTCGAAGAGCCCCACCACGCTAACGGTGTCAAGGCGTCAGAGCCGTACGCCTCGGCCGTGAAGACCGTGTCGAATCCGAGGCGCTCTGCTTCGATCAGCCGTTCGAGCGCGCTACCGGGGGGCTGCGCCCCCCAGTAGCCGAGTTGCAAACCTATTTTCACGCCAGCACGTTACAACCAGGCCGTCACCCGGTCGAAACGCTTCCTATCGCTAGCCGATCCGGTTGGGGATGCTCACCTCGGCGACGATGTTCTCCGCGCTCAGGATGATCGCCTCAGCGGAGATCTCCTCCAGGCTGCGTTGTGCCGTCTCAGGGATCAGCAGCGTGAGCGCTGTCCCGACGAGGGCCATTCCGGCAGAGAACTCCAGCGCCCCTCCCAGCCCGAACGCCTTGGAGATATCGGGGAACAGGTAGACACCTATGAAGGCTCCGAGCTTTGCTACCCCAGCCGAGATCCCGTGACCGGTCGTCCTAGCGGATGTCGGGTAAACCTCGGCAGCAAGGACGAACGTCGTGGTGTTCGGACCGAACTCGGCGAAGAAGTAGCTGGTGCCGAACAGCAGCAGGAACGGCACAACCGTCGCCGTTACCCCGGGGATGACACCGATGAGCAGGAACATGAGTCCCATGAGAGGGAACCCGATCAGCTGCAGCGTCCGGTGACCGATGCGGTCCATGAAGTTCGCTGCCAGATAGTACCCAGGGACAGCTGCCACCGTGAAGATGATCAGGTTCAACGCAAGAGACTGCTCAATCGTGGAGTGCGCCCCTAGGACCTGCTTGACGATGACCGGCGCAGACACTGCGTTGCCGTAGTAGGCGTAGTCGAAGACAAACCATGTGCCGGCCGTGCCGATCAGGGTGAGAAGGTAGCGGCGGTTGGTTATGAACTCCTTGAAGGTCATCCGCGAGGCACGCCGAACCGTGGAGGGCTGCAGCGTCCCGTCGCTGTACTCCTTGAGCGACTTGACCGCCTCCGCCGTGCGACCGGCGACGTTCGCGAGATAGCGCGGGGATTCGGGCATCCGGCGCCGTGAGTAGAGCACAGCGGCCGCCGGCACTGCTCCGAGGGCCAGCAGGATGCGCCACACATCTCCGGGGGCGAGTCCTGACGACAGCAGGGCGAGGCCAGCGGCGTAGCCGGTGACCGTTCCTATTGCCTGCATGGCAAACACGAGACCGACGAGCTTGCCTCGGTCCTTGCGGTTCGAGTACTCGCTCATGATCACCGCCGACACCGGGTAGTCCCCACCGACGCCGAGACCGAGGACGAAGCGGCACACGATCAAGAACACGACGCCGGGTGACAGCGCCGACGCAATGGCAGCTACCACCATGATCGCCGCTTCGAGGCCGTAGATCTTCTTGCGCCCGACCCGGTCGGCCAGGCGGCCGTAGACGATCGCACCGACGAACGCCCCGAGCAGGGTCATCGAGTTGATGAGACCGGTCTGGGTGGAGTCGAGGTGCCACTGCTTGGCTATCAATGTCGACGCTGTCCCGATGATGAACAGGTCGTAGGCATCGGTGAAGAACCCCATGCCCGAGGTGAAGATGGCTTTTGTGTGGAACCGGCTGATCGGGGCTTCGTTAAGAGCGTCGATCAGGTCTGCCTTCTCTATGTCGGTCACGCAGGCCTCTCTTTGCTGTGAGTATGCATCGATGCTCAACATACTGAGCGGAGGTGTACGGCTCCTGTCCACCACATTTCGATTTGGCAAACGAAATATGAACTTCAGGTGAATTGGATCCGCTTCAGCGAGCGACCTTAGACCAGGGCAGGTCCTTGTCCACCCGGACGTCCCCCGGCAGACCGAGCACGCGCTCGCCGAGGATGTTCCGCTGGATCTCCGAAGTTCCTCCCTCGATGGAGTTCGCGCGGCTTCGCAGGAACATCTTTCGTGAGGATCCTGCCGGCCCGGTGAGACCGAGCGTCTCAGCCCTGTGCATCTCATACGTGTAGCCGACCATGCCGGCGGGGCCCAGGAGGTCGACGCACATCTCGTAGATCCGCTTGTTGACTTCTGCGAACATCAGCTTGGCGATCGAGCCTTCGGGTCCGGGGTTGCCCGCCCGGCGGTTCTCTCCCGCCCTCATGTTCGTGAGCCGCAACGCCTCGGCTTCGCACCAAAGTTTCATCAGCCGATCCTTCTTGGCGATGTTTCGTTGATCGCCGTCGCGCCAGAGCCGTAGAGCCTCCGCAATCGCGCCGCTTCCACGCTCGGGACTTGAGCCCCCACCGCCGATCGCCGTCCGCTCGTTCATGAGGGTGGTCATGGCCACCCTCCAACCCTCGCCCACCTCGCCGATACGGTCCACGTCGGGGATACGTACCTCCGTCAGGTACACCTCGTTGAACTCAGCTTCGCCTGTTATCTGCACCAGCGGCCGCACCTCCACCCCTGGCGCGTGCATGTCGAGCGCGAAGTAGGTGAGGCCCTTGTGCTTGACGACCTCAGGATCGGTACGCGCGACGAGCATTCCCCGATCGGCGACGTGAGCCATCGTGTTCCAGACCTTCTGGCCGCTGACGACCCACTCGTCGCCATCCCGTATCGCCCGACAGGCGAGGCCGGCAAGGTCGGATCCCGCCCCCGGCTCGGAGAACAGCTGGCACCAAGCGTCCTGCCCGGTGAACATGCGCCGCAAAAGCCTGTCTTTGACCTCGTCGCTTCCGTTGGTCACGACGGTCGGCCCGGCGAGGGTCAGCCCGAAGAAAAAGCGGCCATCGGCCGGCTTCGCACCTGCCTCGCGAAGTCGTTCCTCTACGCGCCGCTGCAATGCCGGCGCTACCCCCAGCCCGCCTCGCCCCTCCGGAAAGTGCACCCACGCCAACCCAAGGTCGTACTGCGCCCCCCGGAACTCTTCCATCGGGGTCGTCTTCGGATCAACCTCCGCGAGCAGCTGCGCCGTGCGGGTATCTACAAGGTCTGCCGGGTTGCCCATGCCTGTCATTGTTCCACTCGACCGGCCGCAACGAAAGCCGAAGCACCCGACGCGGCCCCGCTCGCTTCGCGTAGGGTCGAGAGTTGGCATGGCTCGAACGCCAAGCACGTCCCGCCTGCCGCCTACATACATCGGAGGTCCACTAATGCCCGCAAACCCTCTCAGCACCGACGACTTCGGCGGAGAGCTTTTCAATCTCGGAATCTCGGCGAAAGCCCGGCCGCTGCTGGATCGGGTAAAGGAGTTCATCGAAACCGAGGTGGCGCCGATGGAGCCGGAATTCTTCGCGCTTGGCGAGCGTAGAGAGGACCGGTGGAGTTTCGCGCCCGGGCAGCTCGACCTCCTCGACGCCACCAAAGCAAAAGCGAAATCCGAGGGATTGTGGAACTTCTTCCTTCCCGACGCCGAGACCGGCGAAGGCTTGTCCAACCTCGACTACGCCTACATCGCCTTCGAGCTCGGTAAGTCGCGGCTCGGCTCGGAGTGCCTCAACTGCTCGGCCCCCGATACGGGGAACATGGAGGTCCTCGAGCGCGTCGGAACTCCCGAACAAAAGGAGCGCTGGCTGGCGCCCCTTCTCGCCGGGGAGATCCGCTCGGCCTACGCGATGACCGAACCCGACCTCGCCTCCTCTGACGCCCGGAACATCGCCTGCGAGGCCGTCCTAGACGGCGAGGAGTGGGTGATCAACGGCGAGAAGTACTACATCTCCGGAGCCGGTGACCCCCGCTGCAAGATCATGATCGTCATGGTGAGAACCAACCCCGACGCCGCCACCCACCTCCAACAGTCGCAGATCCTGGTTCCGATGGACACGCCTGGCGTCGAAGTCGTCGGCCCGATGCTCGTCTTCGGACACGACGACGCCCCGCACGGGCACATGCACCTTCGGTTCAACGACGTGCGGGTCCCCAAGTCAAACGTCCTTCTAGGCGAGGGCCGCGGCTTCGAGATATCTCAAGTCCGCCTCGGCCCGGGCAGGATCCACCACTGCATGCGCTCGATAGGAGCCGCAGAGAAGGCGCTGGCACTGATGGTCGAAAGAGGCTTGAGCCGCGAAGCTTTCGGCAAGCCGATCATCTCCCTCGGGAAGAACACCGAATGGGTTTCACGGGCACGCATCGAGATAGAGGCGATGCGAATGATGGTGCTTCGCGCTGCGAAGGCGATGGACCTTATGGGCAACGCTGAAGCACGGGTGTGGGTGTCCGCCGCGAAGGCCATGGTTCCGGAGCGGGTCTGCAACATCATCGACCAGGCGATCCAGATCCACGGTGCGACCGGCATCTCCCAGTGGACTCCGCTCGCAGACATGTACACGTCTCAACGCACGCTGCGATTCGCCGACGGGCCGGACGAAGTCCACCACATGGTGGTCGGGCGCGCGGAGATCGCCCGCTACCAGGCGAAACGCTAGCCGAACTGGCGCTTGGGGGCGCATGATGCGCGCGCTGGATCACGCCAAGGCGGACTCTATTGCTTCGAGACCCGCAAGGAATGCCGCGGCTTCGGTGTCGTCCAACGCTGCGAATGCGGGCGCGAGCAGTCGATCGGTCAACGCTTCGGCGCTCTCGAGCGCATTCCTGTCTTCGTCGGTTGGTTCGGGTACCTCGCCTTCCGCCCAGCCGAACACGGCAATGTCCTTGGGTCGCTTGATCGCGTGAGCTACGGGCGTCGGCAGGCCACTCGCTTTGACTCCGACGAGGTGGGCAGACCCGCGAAGCTCGCGAAGGACCGCGACGAGTTGCATCGCCCGTCCCGGTAGATCCTCCGCTAGAGGCTCTGCCGCCCACCCTGCGAACAGGGTGAGCCCTGCGGGGTCCTCCATCGCCTTGGCGATCACCTTTTCTCCTGCGTCGCAGAACCCTTCGAGACCGTCGGCGCCGGCCAGGCGCGCCCGACCGTGATCCTGGCAGCAGCGGACGTAGAGCCGGGATGCGTCGCGGGCGGGATAGCGCTCACGGGCGGAGGTCCACATCTTCTCCACGAGTGACGGCTTGAAGTAGCCGAAGGTGCTCGTCACAACCGCCGGCTCCACGTCGCCTAGCACCCCGCCCCGGCCGAGGAAGTAGAACCGGAAGCCGTCGAGGCCGACTCCTTTGCCCACGCTGACGGTCTCCGGGGTGAAATAGAAGGCCGAGCCGAGGTGGCCGAGGCTAGGGCAGGCGCGTGCCATCAGGTCGTTGACGTTCATAGTGGGATCGTAGCGAACTCG
>JAJZDJ010000069.1:6624-14141 GCA_021828685.1 Actinomycetes bacterium
GATCCCGACTTCGAGCGTTCGGCGTGGCTCACGATGGTAGCTGTCGTTCGCGACGAGCTTGGCGTGGTCAAACCCGGACACGACGAGTGGGAGGGCAGATGACCAGCCTGCATCTGACTGGTAACGAAGCGACCCTCGCCGAGAGGCTGGAGGCGTTCCTTGCCGGGCTGTGGGGTCTCCCGGTCAGCGTCGTCAACGTCACCGCCTCATCTGCCGGAGCGAGAAGGCGCAACGTAGCGTTCGACGCGCTCTGCGAGGGCCGCTCTCCCACCGGTCTCGTCGTGACGATCGTCCCGGAGGGTGCTGGAGGTCTCAACACGGTTGCCTCAGAGGCGACGATGCGAGCGCTCGCGCGGGCATGCGGGGTTCCGGTACCCGAGGTCGTCGCGATGTCGGAGGACGCCGGAATACTCGGAGGACCATTCTTCATCTCGGAGCGCGTCGACGGCGAAACCGTCCCGAGGAGAGTTCTCCGACTAGTGGTCGGTAACGGGAACGGCGAGCAGGTCGCCGGTCAGCTCGGCACTGCGTTGGCGAGACTTCATTCGATCAGCCCCGAGCTCGCCCCGCCGGGACTGATCGACCCGGGTCCGCGTCCGCCCGCAGAGGCAGCCCTCGGCGACCTCGGGACTGCGATCGTCGACCTCGGACTTGCAGACCGCCCAGCGCTTGCGCTCGGGATGAAGTGGCTGGAACGCCACCTCCCCGACACAGGAGGCCTCACATCGATCGTACACACCGACGTCCGCAACGGAAACCTGATCGTCGGACCCGACGGACTTCGGGCGATCCTCGACTGGGAAGGGTCGCGCAGGGTCGGTGACCCTATGGAGGACTTGGCATGGCCCGCGCTTCGGATGTGGCGCTTTCGGAGCGACGAGTTGGAGGTCGGCGGCTTCTCTCCCCTTCAACCCCTTGTGGACGGCTACAACGAGGCTGGAGGCTCCTTCGACATGGAGCGCTTCGAGTGGTGGAAAGTCCTTGGAACTCTGCGTTGGGCGGTAGGCCTTTATGGCCAGGCATCAGCGCACTTGAACGGAACCTTCCCTTCGATCGTGATGGCAGCCAGCGGTCGGCGGGTCCCCGAAATGGAATGGGACCTGCTCATGCTCATCCGACCGTGAGCTTCAGGCGTCGACACCCTTCGGGGCACGCTGGGACATGAACCCGAACATGTAGCCGGCGACTCGGCGCATCTGGATCTCCTCTGCGCCTTCCGTAATGCGGTAACGGCGGTGGTGGCGGTAGATGTGCTCGAAAGGCTGATGGCGCGAATAGCCGAGGCCGCCGAATACCTGCATCGCTCGATCCGCAGATTCGCAGCACAGCCTGTTCGCCCAGAAGTTGCACATCGACACCTGCTCCGAAGCGCTGAACGCCCCGTCACGGTCCATCAGCCACGCCGTCTTGAAAATGAACACTTTCAGCATCTCGCACTGCGTGCGAAGCTCGACAAGGGGGAACTGAATAGCCTGGTTCGAGGCGAGCGGCTTGCCGAAAGGGGCCCGCTTCTTCGCGTATTCGACAGCCCTGTCGACACAGTACTCAGCAGCACCGAGACTCGACGCGGCCTGGCGGATCCGGTTCTCGTTGAAGAAGTGCTGGGTGATCGCGAGACCCCTGCCCTCCTCCCCGAATACCGCGCCAGCCGGGACTCGGACATCGCTCAAACGCACGTGTGCGTGGTCGGTCGGCATGTTGAACGTCCAAAGGTATTCGAGGACCTCGAATCCCGGCGTGTCCCTTGGAACCATGAACGCAGTGATCCCCCGCGCATCGCCGGCCTCGCCGGACGTTCGAGCAAACACAAGGTCCGCCGCAGCGGTGTGGATGCCGGTGTTCCAGGTCTTCTCGCCGTTTATCACCCACATGTCTCCGTCGCGAACAGCCTTGGTCTCCATGTGTGTGGCATCGGAGCCGTGCGCAGGCTCGGTGATCCCGAAAGCGAAGTGACGTCTGCCTTCCGCGAGGTCGTCGATCCATTCCGCCTTTTGCTCGTCGCTTCCGTAGTTGATCATCAAAAGCAACCCCACGTTGTTGCCGACGATCGAATGCTCGTTCTGCAAGTCGTTGTGCAACCCTAGGCCTTTGCGGGCCAGGTGCTCCCTGATCACCGCCATACCCAGGTTGTTACCGTCGCGACCGCCGAAGGAGGCGGGAAACGGGTAGCGGTAATGGCCGGCGGCGTCCGCCCGCCGTCGGGCCTCCCCGAGAAGCTCCTCCCACTCGCGACGTGGAAGGCCTCCGCCTTCGAAATCGGTTCGGGCCCACTCCCTTCTGTGGTCGAAGAAGCGGATGTTGTCGTCGGCGCCTTCGAGAGGTTTGATCTCGGCTTCAATAAAAGCGTCGAGCTCGCCCAGGTACTCGACAAGATCAGCGGGAATGTCAAAGTCCATTACTGTTCCTCCCTGTCATCAGCAGTGAAAAAAGTTCGGCCGTCTGCGCCAAGTCAGGCTAATCGGAAGCTCAGGACGCGAGAATGCTTGTGATCGCGCTGACAGCGTCGCTCGGTCGCAGCAACTGGGCCATGGTGCCGCCTCCCGCGTCGGCTATTCGTTTGCAGGCCTCCTCCGAGTCTTCCTCGCCGGGCAGGGCTAGGACGTGGAGCCGCCCTCCGAGGGCGATCGCTGCTCTTGCTGCGTCACAGGGATCGTCGCCCTCGTTGGCCAAGCCATCGGTGACGACGATGACGTCTTTGCGTGCGGCGCTTGCGGTAGCGAGCTCAGCAAACCCGGCCCTTATGCCGGTCGCCATGTCCGTCGTGTCGCCGGTGCGAAGCACAAGTAGCCGCTCAATCACACTCGCGGGCGGAGTCGGCTCACCAAGATGGCGCAGAACCAGCGCCTTCGACCAGAACGCGACGACTCCCAGCTCGTCGGATGGCGCAAGGCGCGCTGCCAACGCTGCAGCTGCGATGATCGCCGTAGCCAGAGGCTCACCGCTGACCGACCCCGATGCATCCACGACGAGCACGACGGCCCTTGACGGACGACGCCAACCTCTCCATTGCAGATCTTCCGGGCCGAGTGCCGGGGTCTCGACAAGCTTCTCGATGGTTGCGTCGATATCGAGGTCCACACCGCCGCTGCGTACGGTTCCGATGCGTGCGCTACCCCCGGGTCGAGAGACTCCGGGTGTGCGGGCGACTGGTACGAGCAGTGACGCTGCCAATGCCCGGGCCCGCTTGCGAAGGTTCTCGTCTGTGGCTCGGGCCAGATCCACGAGAATGGAAACTCCCCCGTCCGTATCCCCTGCGAGCATGTCGGCCATCGCTTGTTCGTCGAAGCTCCCGACTTCGGGCGAGACACTGGTGAGCTCGCCATGACGGCGCGCTATCTCGGCGCGGCTGAGGGTTCGTCGATCCTGGCCTCGAAGCGCTTCTTCGACCTCGACCGGGTCGCTCAGGATGCGATCGGAACGGCCCGGTCCTCCCAGACTGGGGCCGGGCCCGGGACTTTTCCCGCATCTAGGTCGAACCCATCGAGATCAGCGGTCCCATCCCATATGCCGGCGACTATCTCCTCGACGGGGCGCATCACGCCTTCGCGTCTCGTCACCCGTCCCGACAGCGCCGCTACTGCAGCGTCGTGCCCGGCCTGTTCGACCGGGGCGGCCCGCAGCAACGCAAGCTCGTGTGCGACAGCGACGATGTCGATCGCCCCCCGCACAGAAGCACCGATACGGAGATCCGGATGGTCCCGGGTGCGTCTGACAGCGGCCACTGCCCTGTCGAGGAGGGGGGAGTCGCGGCTTGCCCGGCGTGCGACGACCTCGCGTTCGTCCGCTGCACTCTGGTATCCGACAGCGACCCGGCACGTACGGTCATAGAGCGCCGGGGTGATCCGACCGGTCCCGATGGCGTCGAAAGGGTTCATCGCGGCTACAAGACGGAACGTCGGGCTTGCCAGGACCTCGCCGTAGCGGGGGACCTGAGCTTTTCGCTCGGAGAGCACGCCGAGAAGCACGTTGAGGGTTTCCTCGGGAACCCGGTTGAGCTCCTCCACATAAAGCAGGCAACCTCCCGTCATTGCGTCGAGCAACGGCCCCGCCATGAAAGTCTCTGTCTGGTAGCCATCGCTTAGCACTCTCGCCGGGTCGTGGTGCCCGACGAGGCGCGACGGCGTCAGCTCGGCATTGCCCTCCACAGCAACCATGCCGACTCCGGCGCCAGCAGCGAGAGCGCGCAGCAAAGTCGTCTTACCTGTGCCCGGAGGTCCCTCCAGGAGCACGTTTCGCCCCGCCGCAAGAGCCGCTGCGAGGATCTCGATGTCAGCCTGGCGACCTACCAGCTCCGCTCTCGCAGCGGCCGCCATCGCCGCCGCGGGCAGACGGCCGACCTCGGGGATCAATCGAAGAGGATGACGCCGCGGATGTTCTTCCCGGCGTGCATGTCCCGGTACCCCTGAGCGATGTCGTCCAGGCTGTAGGTGGACGTCACGAGGTCGTCCAAGTTGAGCTTGCCGTCCCGGTACATCTGCGCCTGGCGGAGAATGTCGGAGCTCGGGCTCGAAGCACCGAACAACGCTCCCTGGATGCGCTTCTGGAACAAGGTGAGCTCGGCCAGCGAAACTGGCAGGCCGACCTCCATCATGTCACCGAGGCCCGTTACGACAACGGTTCCCGCCTTGCGGATCGCAGAGAACGCCTGGCCGATGTGCTCACCTTTGACGACACCGATCGTGACGATCGCAGAGTCCGCGCCCTGGCCGTTCGTGACGCTCTTTGCGAAAGCATCCGCCTCGGCGATGTCGGCAAAAGAATGGGTGGCCCCCAGCTGTAAGGCCTTCTCGCGCTTCATCGCTACCGGGTCGACCGCTATGACGTTGGATGCCCCAGCGTGCGCCGCACCCTGAACGGCGTTGATCCCGATGCCGCCGATGCCCATGATGATGACGGTGTCTCCCGGCCTCACCTGGGCGGAGTTGACTGCGGATCCCCAGCCCGTTCCTACGCCGCAGCCGAGCAGGCACATCTTGTCGAGCGGCAGGTCCTTGTCGATCTTGACCGCCGAGGCGATGTTGACGACCGTGTGCTCGGCGAAAGTCGAGATGCCGCACATCTGGCCGACCGGCGAGCCGTCGACGGTATGCAACCGGTAGCTGGTCGGGTCGTCGGGGCGGGCTCCGCTCAGCAAGGTTGCGCCCAGGTCGCAGAGGTTCTGCATACCGGAGGCACACCAACGACAACGCCCGCACCCGGGCAGGAACGAGAAGATCACATGGTCGCCCTCCTCGAAGCCGGGTGTTCCGGGCCCGACCTTCTCCACGACCCCGGAGCCTTCGTGGCCTCCGCAGAATGGATATAGAGCAGCGGGCATGTCGCCGGTTGCGAGGTGGTCATCGGAGTGGCAGAGGCCGGAGGCGGCGAGCTTGACCATGAGTTCGCCTTGGCGGGGTTCGTCCAGTTCGAGGTCGATCACCTCGTACTCGCCGGGCGCCTTTGTGATTACTGCACCACGCGTACGCATCGCTGAGAATCCCCCTTTTCGTTGAACGGTGACATATTCTCCGTGTCTTCTTCGCATGCTACCCCGCCGCTGATGAGATGGTCCAACAACGCTGGGCACTTCGACTCGTCGGCGACATTAGGTTGGACGTCTGTGTTGTACGCCCGCGAGATATCCGTCAACCGGGGATCGCGCTGCCTCCTCGACTCTGTATCCCTGTCAGTGAGCGCAGGAACAAGACTCGGGGTGGTCGGCCCAAACGGGGTCGGCAAGACAACTCTGCTCAAAGTCCTCGCCGGACATATCACGCCCGACTCCGGTACCGTCGAGCGTCGACCGGCAAACCTCAGAGTCGCTTACTACTCCCAAGAAGTCGACGCCCACCCCGGCGAGACCCTCCTCGACTACCTCGCCAGGCAATCAGGTATGGCCGAAGCCGAGGCGGACCTCGACCGACTCACCGACATGCTCGCCACCGACCAGTCAGCTCTCGACTCCTACAGCGACGCCCTGGAACGCTTCCTGGTCCTTGGCGGTGACGACTTCACAGCGCAGGCTGGCGTTGTGACAGCCGAAGTCGGCTTCGATCCCTCGGCGTTGCATGCCGATGTCGCACGAATGTCCGGCGGTCAGGCGGCGAGGGCACGTCTCGCTTCAATCCTTCTAAGCCGCGCGGACGTTGCGCTTCTCGACGAACCGACCAACGACCTGGACTTCGCCGGGCTGTCGATCCTGGAGGCGATAGTAGACCGATTTCAGGGCGCGCTGGTCATGGTCTCACACGACAGAGCTTTCCTTGACCATGCAGCGACGCGGATACTCGACATCGACGGCCATAGCCGGAGGGCGTCGGAGTACGCTGGGGGCTGGAGCGAGTTCGTCGAACGTCGAGCTCTCGCCCAGGAACACGCTGATGTCTCATATCAGACCTGGAAGGCCGATCGCGACCGTTTACGGGCGAGAGTCAGGACGCAGAGAGCCTGGTCCGAGGAAGGCGTCAAGCGGGCGCGAGCGAAGCCGTCCGACAACGACAAGGTCCAGCGCGGCACCCGCCGAGATCGAACTGAGAAGCAGGCAGCGAAAGTGCGCACTTCGGAGAGGGCACTAGAACGGCTAGGAGAGGTCTCCAAGCCATGGGAGGGTTGGCGGCTCAACCTCGAACTGGCTCACAACGGCCGTAGCGGAGATGTCGTCGTACGACTTTCGGCCGCGACCGTTCACAGAGACAACTGGCTCCTTGGTCCCATCGACCTCGAGATCGGCTGGGCGGAGCGTGTTGCGATCACCGGGCCGAACGGCTCGGGCAAATCCACACTGCTATCGGCGTTGACCGGGGCGCGTCCACTCGACGGCGGCCGACGATGGATAGGACCCTCGGTACGTTTTGGCGTGATAGACCAGGCACGGCTGCTGCGAGATCCAAGTCAGTGCGCTGTCAACTCCCTGGTCGCTGCTAC
Source organism: Actinomycetes bacterium (assembly GCA_021828685.1). GTDB lineage: Bacteria > Actinomycetota > Acidimicrobiia > Acidimicrobiales > Palsa-688 > JAJZAM01. The sequence continues at coordinate 13,528 of JAJZDJ010000069.1, forward strand.
AGGATCGACCGCCGAAGAGGTCCGCTCGACGCTCGCCAAGTTCGAGATCCCTGCTGCAGCAGCAGCACGGCCCTACAGTCAGCTATCTCCAGGAGAGCGCACCCGGGTGCTTCTAGCCGAGCTCAGCATTGCTAAGACGAACTGCCTGGTCTTCGATGAGCCAACCAACCATCTCGACCTGCCGGCGATCGAGGCGCTCGAAGTGGCCTTGGACTCCTTCGATGGAACCCTGCTCGTGGTGACACACGACCGCTGGATGCTCCAAGCTTTGCGATTCGATCGACAACTTCTCGTCGAGAGAGGCCGGGTCGCAGACAGCGCGGTGGGCGTACCTGGATGACCGGGCCGCCACGGAGCGGGGTTGGCTGCGGAAGTACTCCCCGCCAGGATCAGACGAGCCCAGGTACGACATCTCCCCTTACCGGGACCTGGTGGAGGACTCCTTCGGCCCCTCACTGCGTCTGGAGCAGGAGCGGGTGCGGTTTTCCGCCGCTTCGGAAATGAGCGGGGTCTTGTGAACAACGAGCCTATGACCGGGGAGAGAACCGCGCTAAGGCTAAGGAGGAATGTCGTGAGAAGGCTGGCCGCCCCAGCAACCGCCCCCTCCTCTCTGC
>JAJZDJ010000070.1 GCA_021828685.1 Actinomycetes bacterium
GCTGTCGGTTCCCGACGCAGGCCTGCGGTCCAAGGCAAGCGAGAGGGTCGGGCCCTGCGAGCTCGCAGGGTCTCGTGGCACGGCGACTTTCGCGCACTGGAATCCGCTCGGGCCGGCGGCCCCGCTGCACGGACTCCACGACACGGGGGCTCCCGCGCCCGCTACCGAAGCGCCGCCCGACGAAGCGCTCGACGTTGTCGCGCCCGACTGGCCCGGAGCGCCGCCCGAGCTTGGCGGCTGCCCCCTCGAAGTGCCGCAAGATCCGAGCAGCCCCGACAGGATCACCGAGGCCGCCAGGATCGCTGAGGCCGCCACGATCCCAGCCGAGCGCCGACTTCTAGCCACCGCTCCCATCGCCTGGAAGATCCTAGGTTCCGTAGCTCCTTGGGTGGGGCCACGATCTCGCCGCGCCAGCGCGGCGGTGTATCGTTCGCTCGTGCACGAACCGGCCTCGCTGCGATCGCCCGCGCGGTGACTCGCACTCGCAAGGCAACACTCCCCCGGCTGCGCGAATGGGTCAGCATCGACGACCCGAACGAGGCCCGGCGCTGGATGTTCGACGTCACGTTCCTGTCATCGAATTGGGAGTGCCTCTACGGGAGGGGCTGCCAGGGAGTCCTCACCGGGGCAGCGCCCGAGCTGCAGCAGGGCTGCTGCTCATACGGGGCGCACTTCACCGACGACGCTGACGTCGAGCGCGTGACCGATGCAGCGGCGCGCCTGGACAGCTCCACCTGGCAGTTCGCCGGCGAGGGTCACGAGAGGGGGATAGTGGAGGTCGACAGCGACGGGACCCGCTCGACACGCCTCGTCGACGACGCATGCATCTTCTTGAACAGGCCCGGGTTCGCCGCCGGGCCGGGGTGTGCGCTGCACCTAAATGCTCTAGCCGACGGAATACCGGCGCTCGAAGTGAAACCTGACGTCTGCTGGCAGCTCCCCCTCAGGCGGGAGGATACCGACGCCGCCGACGGGACCGTCTTGTCGACGGTGACGCAGTGGGAGCGCAAGCATTGGGGGGACGGCGGCGCGGAGTTCCACTGGTGGTGCACCGAGGCGCCCGAGGCGTTCGGGGGCGCCAGCGCCGTCTACCAGTCGATGCGAGAAGAGCTTCGGGCGATGGCAGGAGACGAGGTGCTCGCAGCGCTCGCCGCGTACCTCGACGGAAAAAGTCAGCGCTAAGTGAGGTGCGCTTCGGGTCCGGAGACTTCCTCCTCGTCGAGGTCCTCCATAGCAAGGCACCAGGAGGCGTGCTCATCATCGGGGTCCGCTCCGCACTCGGCACAAGGCTCAACGTCCACCTCGGTCAACCGCTTGAGTACCCGTGCCTCTTCGAAACGCCGATGCCGACCCTTTTTCACCGTAAAAGCTCCCGTTCATCGAGAATCGCCACGTGTCAGCAGCGACCCCCGCAATATTATCAACCCTTGACGCTCAACTTTCGGTAGTACCCAACCGGCACCGAGTTAATCGCGCCCGCAGGCGAAAGCCCGGAATGCGGACGTTCGACTCCGCCCTACAGCCCTAGAGGAGTCCCTGAGCTGGCCTCCAGGCGAAGCGAGCCCGCCGGGTCGAACGTCAACGCACCCTTGCCGTCCCTCAAGGCCCGCAGCGCGCCGCTCAGAAGCGCACCTCGCCACCCGTCGAGCAGGCGGCACTGAGGGTCGTCGCGGAGGAAGGCGGCGACATCGGAGCGGGTTGCCACCGCGGCGGGGTCGATCCGCTCGTTCTTGGCGACCTGGGCTATCCACGCCATCATCAAGGCAACCGACGCCCGGAACTCCTTGGGGACCTCGTCGCTCGGCGGCGGCAGGATCTGCTCCTCGGGAAGCTTCCTTCCCCGCTCGACGGCTTCGAGGATCTCGTCGGCAACGGGAGACTTGAGACGCCGCCCGTCGAGGCCGCGCATCGAGTTCAGCGCCTCGTGAGTCGACGGGGGACGGTGCGCGATCGCCTGGACCACGAGGTCAGGTATCACGTAACGGACCGGCTGGTCGACGGTGGCCGCCCGGCGCTCCCTCCACGCTGCGACCTCCTGCGCGACGCCTCGCGAGGCGCCTCTCAGCGTTCGGGAGTCACGAAGCTTCCACCAGGCCCTCCGCGCGTCGGCCTGGGTTGCGCAACGTGCCAGCAGGCTGGCGCATTCCTGGTCGACCCACCCCGACCGGCCGGTGGCCTCGAGCTCGGCGGCGATCATATCGGCCAAGACCAGCAGGTGCTCGACGTCGGACGCTGCGTAGGCCAGCTGAGACGAGGTCAACGGCCGGGCCTGCCAATCCGTCAGGCGGTCCCCTTTGGTGAGGTCCTTCCCGACGAACGCTTTCACGAGCGAGGCGAGGCTGGCGCTGCTGTGCCCGCAGAACCCGGCGGCTATCTGCGTGTCGAAAAGCGCTCCCGGCAGGACCCCGCACGTCCGGCGGATAATCTCCAGGTCCTGGTCGCAGGCGTGGCCGACCATCACGGCAGGGCCAGCGACGACAGCCGCCAGGGAGGCCACGTCGACACTGAGAGGGTCGACGAGCACCACCCGGTCGCGGGAGCTACCAGGCTCTCTCCATCCGAGCTGGAGGAGCGCGAGGACCGGCCAGTACGTCTTCTCTCGGTGGAATTCCGTGTCGATCCCGTAGCGCTCGACGTTGCGCAGCTCGACGAGGAGGTCGGCGAGGGACGCGTCGTCGGCGACGACCTCTATGACGACCCCTCCTGCGCCTCGTGTTCGACTTTCAGCACCACGACATCTAGCACCACGACGTTTAGCACCAGGCAGGTCTACCCGTCACGGTTGTCCGCCCGCAAGTATGCGCGCCGCGAGGCCCGGCGGCGGTCAGCCGCCATAGCTCATTCGGGTGTCTTCCATCCGGAGCACCTCTATGTCCTCGGGGAGCTCGGAGGGGCCGCAGTCGACGACCTCCCCGACGAACAGCGTGTGGCTCACGAAGTCGGTCGCCTGTCGAAGCCGGCAGTCCAGCCACGCGAGCGAGCATTCGAGCAGCGGAGCGCCTGTGACAGCCGTCGTCACGGCGAAGCCGGCCAGCTCGCCTTGGGCTCCGTCGTCGGCGAGCGGCTTCACGAACTTGCGAACGAGGGCACGGTCGCTCCTCGCGATGATGTTGACGGAAAAAGCGTGCCCTTCGCGCACAAGCCGGTTGCTCAGCGCCTCGCGCTCGACGCTGACCGCTACCAACTTCGGCTCGCTCGAAACTTGCGTCGCCCAGTTGAGGGTCATCAGATTGCGCCGACCGGAGAAGCTGCTCCCGAGCACGTACAGACCGCTCGGCATTGCCCAAAGGACCCGCCTGCGTGTCCGCTCGTAGGTGTCAGGGTCACGCCCTGCAGGGTAAGGGCCGACGCTTGTTATTTTCATCTCGCCTCCTCGTCGTCTATCGGCGCGACCTCGTCTCGAACCTCGATGACGTGCTGGGTCGAACGGCCTCGTCGGAGCACGACCCAGCGCCCGTGCAGCGCGTCGCCCGCATGGAGGGGACGATCTCCAGCGACCCGGGCACCGTTCAAGTAGATCGCTCCTTGCGAGAGTTGGCGCCGGGCGTCGCCGCGCGACGAGACGATCCCCGTCAGAACGGAGGCGTCTATCACGCTGAGCGCCCCTTCCACGTCGGCCCGGGCGACGACGGTGCGCGGGGCATCGGCCAGGGCGGCCTCCAACGCTTCGCCGTCCAGGTCGGCGAGCGACGTGGTGAAGAGAGCTTTCGCCGCCACTGCGGCGCGAGTTGCTTCCTCGCCGCCATGCACGAGCGACGTCAGCGACGACGCTAGCTCGCGCTGCGCCCTGCGCTCCTCGGGGTGCGAGGCGAGCCTGGTGGCGAGCTCGACGATCTCCTCTTCGCCGAGCGAAGTGAACCGGCGCAGGTACGAGACGGCGTCGCTGTCGGGGGTCCGCATCCAGAACTGGTAGAACTCATACGGCGAGGTCCGTTCAGGATCGAGCCACACCGTCGCGCTCTCGGTCTTACCGAACTTCGTCCCGTCCGCCTTCGTGACAAGTGGGGACGTGAGCCCGAACGCCTTGGCGCCGGCGCGTAGGCGCCTGATCAGCGTGACTCCTTCGGAGATGTTGCCCCACTGGTCGCTTCCACCGAGTTGCAGTTCGCAACCGTAGCGGTCGTAGAGCTGCACGAAATCCCACGCCTGGAGGAGCATGTAGCTGAACTCGGTAAAAGACAGGCTCTCCCCCTGGCGGTCCAGGCGGCTGCGGACCGAGTCCTTGCGGACCATCTCGTTCACGCTGAACAGCTTCCCGACGTCGCGCAGGAAGTCGATCAGGCCGACTTCGCCGAGCCAGTCGAAGTTGTCGGCGATTACAGCTGCGCCGGCCGCCTCGGACGCCTCGTTGCTGAGCAGGGCGGCGACCTGCGCCGATATCGCGGCGCGGTTGGCTTCGAGCTCCCGAGGCTGCAGCAGGTTACGTTCCTCGCTCTTGCCGCTCGGGTCGCCGATCATCCCCGTGCCGCCGCCGATCAACGCTATCGGCCGGCTGCCGTGCCGTGCGATGAGCCGCAGAAGGCACAGCTGCTGCAGGTGACCGACGTGCAGGCTGCCGGCAGTCGGGTCGAAGCCGATGTACGCGACGATCGGGCCCGCCTCCAGGCGCTCGGAGAGGGCGGCACGGTCGGTGACCTGATGGATCAGGCCGCGCCAGGCGAGCTCGTTCACTATCGACGACATGGCCCTATTGTCCCACGCGTGTCTCGAGGCGCGGGACCTGAAGTTTTCTCCGGCGTCCTGGGCAAGAATGATGTCATGCGATGCGCAGGCGTTCTGCTCACAGGTGGCGCGAGCCGCAGGATGGGTGTCGACAAGGCCACGCTCGTCGTCGGCCCGCCTGGAAGTCATGGGGCCACACTCGCCAGGCGCAGCGCGCGAACGCTCATCGAGGTCGCGGAGATGGCGGTGGAGGTCGGTCCGGGCAGGAGCGGGCTGCCGGCTTTCAGCGAGAACCCGCCCGGAGGAGGACCCCTCGCCGGTTTCGTCGAAGGGTTCAGCCGCCTTCGAGGCGCCGGCTGGGACGGTCCGGTGCTTCTCGTTGCGACAGATCTGCCTGACCTGGACGCGGACTTTCTTCGCTGGCTCGCCGGGTGCTCCGCGGGAGTGTCTGTCGTTCCGCTGCTCGAAGGGGTGCCCCAGCCGCTATGCGCGAGGTACGGCCCCGAGGTGTTGGATGTCGCAGTCGAGGTGCTCAAGCGGGGGCAGCGCTCCATGGGGGCCCTGCTCGACGCGATCGAAGCTCAGTACGTGGACCCCGAACGCGACGGGGCACCCGCCGGCTGGCGAAGAGCGCTCAGCGACGTCGACACTCCTGAGCAGCTCGCCGGCTTGGGCTGCGAGGCGAGGATCGAGTGGTCGAGTGACGTCTGGGAGAGCGATGTTCGCTCCGCCTAAGGCGGTGACGCCGCTACGCGTCCTCAAAGTCCGCCCCGGGCGCCGGCTTGAGCTGCCCGATGACGTCGCCACGGAGGAACCGCTCCAGCTGATGGTTGCAGGTCCGGGCGCGGCTGCGGTCCCGCTTGCTGTCACCATGCGGACACCCGGCCACGACTTCGAGCTGGCTGCAGGGTTCGTATTCACCGAGGGCGTCGCTCTAGCGTCGGAGATCCGCTCGGTCGACTACTGCGAAGCCGCCTCTGCCGACCCGGTCGCCCGATGGAATCACGTGGCGATCCGCTTGACCCGCCCCCACAGCCCGGACGCCCAACCGCGCACTTTCGCCGCGTCGGCGAGCTGCGGAACGTGCGGGAAGACCTCGATCGACGAGCTCGCCGTCGCCTGCGGCGAGGTACCTACCGGCGGCTCATGGCGGACGTCGTCGATAACGGGCGCCGTCGGATGTCTGCGCGGTGCCCAGAAGTCTTTCGATCGCACCGGCGGCTTGCACGCAGCGGGACTCTTCGACCGGGACGGGGAGCTCCGCGTCGTGCGAGAAGACGTGGGCCGACACAACGCCGTCGACAAGGTAATCGGGGCTACCCTGCTCGACCCGGAACACTTCGGAACTGCGCGCGGCGACTACGGCCTGGTCGTGTCCGGGCGGGTCAGCTTCGAGATCGTGCAGAAGGCTGCAGTCGCTGGACTCCCACTCCTCGCTGCGGTGTCGGCGCCTTCGAGCCTGGCCGTGGAGACAGCGAAGCGCTTGGGTGTGACGCTGGCGGCGTTCGTACGGGGTGACAGTTTTAACGTGTACAGCCACGACGAGCGACTTACGTACACGGATTGACCGGAGCAGCTGAGCACCGGGGAACCGGGGCGGTCGGAAACCGGGGCGCGTCGAAGAGCCCGCTCGAAGCGGGCCCTTCGCTGATCAGTTAACCGCGGGCGCTAGCCGAGGCGCTTGACGTTCGCGGCCTGGAGCCCCTTGGGGCCCTGGTTGACTTCGAACTCGACCTTGTCGTTCTCCTCGAGGTTACGGTATCCGTTACCGTCGATGGCACTGAAATGCACGAACACGTCAGGGCCACTGTCCTGAGATATGAATCCGTATCCCTTCTCCGAGTTGAACCACTTCACTGTTCCGGTTGCCACAAGCAATCCCTCCTTTCCTGGCCGGAGCGGATCTCCGCTCCTCGAAAGGAGCGGGACCGGCGGCCCCCGGCGTGAGCCGGAGAGGGAGTCTGCCTCGACTCGATGCTTCCACCCTCGCGCCAACAAGGGTAGCACGCTGCGGGGCTGCGTGGGTAGTGTCTTGTCGCCGTGCGCGAAGTCGCCGTTGTCGCTCATACCCACTGGGACCGGGAGTGGTACCAGTCCTTCGAAGAGTTCCGTGCCCGGCTCGTCTTAGTCCTAGACGAGCTTGTCGACCTCCTCGAAGCGGAGCCCCGGCTCACTCATTTCCATCTCGATGGACAGGTAGCACTCGTCGAGGACTACCTCGACGTGAGGCGCGACCAGGCGCAACGGGTTGCGCGCCTGGTGGGCGAGGGTCGCCTTGCGATAGGCCCCTGGTATTGCCTGATGGACGAGTTCGCCGTGTCGGCCGAGACGATCGTGCGCAACCTGCAGCTCGGCCGTTCGACCGCCACGCGCTTGGGAGGTATATGTGACGTCGGATACCTGCCCGACATGTTCGGCCACATTTCGCAGATGCCGCAGATCCTGCGAGGAGCCGGCATCGAGCACGCGGTCGTGTGGCGGGGCGTTCCGGCGACACTTGACCGGACGGGGTTCGTGTGGAGCTCCCCAGACGGGTCGAATGTCCGGGCGGAGTACCTTCCGACCGGCTACGGCGCCGGTGGGCACCTGCCCCGCGATGTGGAGGCATTCGTCGGCCGGCTAAGCGACTACGAAAGGGAGCTCGGCGTACTCCTAAGCGACTTACGCGACGACGACCCGCTCCTCGTACTCAATGGCGGCGACCACCACGGCGCGCAATCCCACCTGGGAGCCCTCGTCGAGGCCGCTAACGCCGCCCAGGACCGATTCCGTGTCTCGATTACAGATCTCCGCTCCTACCTTGCCGAGGCACCCCACGACGAGCTGAGCGTGCTTCGAGGCGAGCTTCGAAGCAACACTCGTGCGCCACTCCTCTCAGGCGTCCTCTCCAGCCGGGTCGACCTCAAGCAGGCAGCGGCGGCCGTCGAGTCGGCCCTTGAACGCACGGCCGAGCCGCTCGCCGCGCTGTGGCTGGCGCCCGAGGACTGGCCCGCCGGCAGTCTCGACCGCGCCTGGCTCGAGGTGATCCGCAACTCGGCACACGATTCGATCTGCGGATGTTCGGCGGACGAAGTCGGGCGCGCGGTGCTTTCGCGCTACGACACGGCATGCACTCTCGCCGCGACGGTCACGACAAGCGTCCTCGGGATCGCTTCGATAGCCACGGCCAGCTCCGGCCATATGGTCCTCAACCCTTCCGCGGGCACCCGCAGCGGGCTCGTCGAAGTCGAGAGCGAGGTCACTGGAATTGGCGGCCAGGCGCTCGGCGTCACTGTAGGAGGCACTACAACTCGAACCGGTCGGGGACGTGACCTCGCCCGGATTCTCGCCGAGCTGACGGCTGAAGGCTGGATTGGCGAGTCCTGCCCGATCGTCGGTGTGGGCATCTCCCCACGAGGCGCTACAGGTCCGGTGTCAGTGTCTATAACGTCGAGCCGCGCCGCGCCGGCCGACCTCGCGGTTGGCACCCTCATGGCCGGAGTGTGGGGGCGGTCAGCCTCCGTCCCGGAAGATCCTCTGCGGCTCACGGTCACACGTCTCGCGTCGATTCGCACCCTGGTCCGAGCCTGCGACGTCCCGGGATATGGCTGGGCTCTGCTCCGCCCGGGCGCGACCGAGGGATTCGAACCCGTGAGCGTCGAGGACGCAGGCGGCGCCATCATCGTCGACAACGGAGCGGTTCGCGTCGAGGTCGACGCGAACACCGGGTCGTTCCGGATTAACGGAATTCGTGGCATGAACACGATTCGCGAGGAGCTCGACGACGGCGACACCTACAACTTCTCCCCGCTCGATGGCGTCGACGCGGTCGATTCGCCGAACGACGTGCATGTCGAGGTCATAGAGCGCGGGCCGCTTCGCGCCGTCGTTCGGACAAGTCGCACCTACCTCTGGGGTGTCGGGCGCGCCACGCCTGTCTGCGTGGTGTCCGACGTCGAAGTGCGTTGCGCCGAGCCGGTGGTCAGGGTGACCACCAGCTTCGACAACACGGTGCGCAACCACCGGGTGCGGGCGGTGTTCCCTCTTCCCGCCCGGGCGGCCGAGACCGTGGCGGAGTGCGCGTTCGCTACAGTCAGGCGTCCCGTTACGCCACCCGGGCGAGACGAGGAGTGGCTCGTAGAGGCGCCCCCCGACACGTTTCCATCGAGACGCTTCGTGAGTGCTGGAGCCGTAACCGTCCTGCACCAGGGGCTTATCGAGTACGGCGTAGTCGACGACGGCCAAGCGCTGGCCCTCACGTTGCTTCGAGGGACCGGGATCATCTCGAAACCCGCACTGGCGACCAGGCGCACCATCGCCGGCCCCCCGCTAGAGCTGCGCGACGCCCAGATGCCCGGCCCGCAGACCTTCACCTATGCGGTGGCGCTCGACTGCGCCGACCCGTGGTCGCTGGCGGAGACACTCTGGAGCCCGCTCATCGCCCTGCGAGCGCACGGTGGCGGCCCGCTCGCCGACTCGGGTAGCCGGCTCGATGTCGACACCGGAAGCGCCGTCGTGTCAAGCCTGCACCGGAACGACGGGCAGGTCGAACTTCGGGTGTTCAACCCGGGTAACACCGATACGAGGGTGCGCATCCCCGGCGGAAGCGGGACACTGGTCGACCTGGACGGGCGTGAAATCGAAGATTGGGACGGCTCGTTTCCCCTTGGAGGCTGGAAATTCGCCACCGCCCGCCTCGACGGGCCGGCTACGAGGTCGGTGACGTCACCGGAGGCTGCGTCAGCTGCAGGGAAGCCTGGACCGGGAGAAGCTCGACCCACGTCGGGCCAGGAGCGAGGTTGACCGGCTCCCCGTTCGCGCCGACGAGCTGCGTCACCTGCGAGATCGACGACCGTGACCATGTCGCGTTGTATGCGGCTCCGCCCGTGAGCACGGTTGCCTGGCCGGAGCCGACCGTCTGGCTGTGAACTCCGAGCGACCCGAATTTGTCCTCGGGGACAGTGCCGAGCGAGGTCGTCACCCGCTCGATGACGACATTCGCCGCGGTGACAGGGTTCGAGTTGGCGTCCACGTTGGGTACCCCTGCGTAGTAGCGCACCCACACGGACTTCGCCGCGTCCCACTCCCATTGCACGTTGAGTATTCCGGAGAAAAGGAGGGTCGCCTCCGACGTCGCTGATCCCGCAGAAGTCGGTTTACCGTAATGGAATATGGGGCTCGGCGCGCTGTGCGACGGGTCGAGGGCCCACAGTTGCGACGTGGAGGTGTACAGGTTCTCCGGGGCGTAGCGGGTGGTGATGCGCTGCGACGCCTGCGCGGCGTAGGTGAAGAGGTCGAGGTTGTACAAAGAGGAGTTCGCCACCAGGTTGACGTCGGGGATGATACCCCCGGCGAAGGCGAAACCCGGATGGCCGAACTGGGTCAGAAGCTGCGTGTCGATCCACCTCGTGGAGCGCACCGGCCCGACGTTCGGCGCCTCTTGGCACTGGTAAACCGCTAGGAGGCGGGTGATGTTACCTTCGATCGGCTCCTCGAAGACGATGTCGGCGTGGGTCAGACCGCTCTGCGGCCTCGCAGCGGGGTCGTTGCCGATCTTGACCGCAAGCGCAGGGCGTGCCGGGGGTGTCCCTCCAGGTGCCGGTGCCCCGGTAAGCGGGCACGTCGGGGCCGCCGGGGGGACGGTCGTCGACGTAGACGGAGCGGTCGTTGTGGCCGGCAGAGTCGTCGCCGCGGCGCTCGTCGGCGTCGACGTCGCGGCCTTCGATGGTGTCGCCGTGCGGCCGACGAGCGCCACCACCACCGCCACCGCGGCGGCGACGCAGAATCCGCCGATGCCGATCAGCAAGCGGCCTTTCGAGATGCCTCGTCGGCGTGCGTGGGCCGGTCGCGCTTTGGTCACCCGCAGTTCATAGCACCGCCAGATAGCAAATTGGTGTACCTCCGGGGCGGTATGTGCCCATCTATATTTGTCTGGGTGCCCCGACACCGCCCCGCCCACAGACGTTCCGGGCTTCGAGGTGGCGAAATCGACGACGTGCAAGGCCTGACCGGGTTTCGGCGTGGCCCCGCGAAGCTGCGGATAACCCGCCGTGGAGTCACGGTGATCTGCGTCATCGCCGCCGCGGCCGTCGTAGCCGTGGTCGTCTCGATCGGCGTCACGTCGAGTCCGGGCGCCAACACCGCGAAGCCGGCGTCTTCTCCGGCTGCGACCGGACCGGGCGGTGGCGTATCTGCCGGGCCGACCACTCAGACGACGTCAGTCGCCGCGGCTGCGACGTTCGCAGGGCCGAGCGGGACTGAAGCGCCGTGGGTGGTCGCCGAGAACGCCAAACCGGGAACCACGGCATGGAAGATCACCGGCACGCAGAGCCCTACCGGGATCATGGGCTACGCGAACCGGGTGCAGGCGTCCGACGGCCAGAGCGTCTCGCTCTACGTGTCGACCGCTGCCGCGCGCTTCCACGTAGACGCCTACCGCATGGGATACTACGGCGGCAAAGGCGCGCGGCTCGTGTGGAGCTCGGGGCAAGTGGCCGGGTCCACCCAGGCAGCCTGCCCTGTTACGCCGGGGATCAACATGGTGGAGTGCAAGTGGACGCAGTCCCTGTCTTTTACCGTCAACCCCACGTGGGTGCAGGGCCAGTACCTTCTCGAGCTGGTCGGCTCGGGGGGCCAGGAAAGCTACGTTCCTCTAACGGTCTGGGATCCGTCGAGCACTGCGGCCTACGTCGTCATGTCCGGTGTGCTCACAGAAGCGGTGTTCAACGCTTTCGGCGGCTACGACCTCTATCAAGGTGCTACTCCGTGCGCCCCGAACCACTACCCGTGCTCGACCCGGGCCAGGGTGGTTTCCTTCGACCGGCCGTTCGCCTCCGGCAACGGTGCAGGCGGCTACCTGAGCCTGATGTATCCCCTAACGAGGCTAATGGAGCAGCACGGGTTGGATGTCACCTACTGGACCGACATCACCCTGGCCGAACACCCGAACCTGCTTGGCAAACACAAGGTGCTCATCTCGCCCGGCCATGACGAGGAGTGGTCCAACTCGATGCGTCAAGGCGCAGTATCAGGGGCTAACGCCGGAGTGAACCTGGTGTTCTTCGGAGCCAGCCCGATACTTCGAAAGGTGCGACTGCAGGCTTCGCCGCTCGGGGCGGACCGTGAGGTGGTCAACTACCGCAACCCCGTCAAAGATCCGCTCTACGGGGTGGACAACGCCAGGGTGTCGCAGAACTGGTGGGGCCAAGCCCCCGCCAACCTGCCTGCAAGCACCTTGGTAGGTGCGAAATACGTGGGCTTCAACAACTTGACGAGCTTTCCGATGGTCGTATCCGCTCCGTCGTCGTGGCTTTACGCCGGGACGGGTCTCGGCGCGGGCGCTTCGATCCCTGGTGTCATGTCCAGTGACTTCCAAGCCTACGACCCGGCCCGAAGCGCCAATCCGCCCAACGTCGAGGTGCTGTCGCACTCCCCCGTCACCGTGCAGTTCAACCCGTCTCGCCACTACGCCGACACAGTGTTCTACACGATGGCGTCGAGCAAAGCCGGTGTCTTCACCTCCGGCACGGTCAACTGGATACCGTCGCTGGTGGCGTGCGCGGCCTCCGTGAGCAACTGCCCGGCGACGATGATGCGCAAACTCACCCTTAATGTGATGCGGGTCTTCGGGGCCGGCCCGGTCGGGGCGACCTACCCGTCGACGGCGAACTGGCAGAGCTTCTACGGCTGAGCCGACCGTTATCTCCTGCCAGGGTCATCATGGCGAGGCGGCAGGTCCACGACGCTTCTAGCGGCCGGCGGCCGTGGTGCACCGGTGATATTGGAAAGCCGTGACGGCCTACCAGAGCCTGCGCCTGAGCTCGCTCCCAGTGGAAGCGCTACGTCTTCGAGTGACTGTCGCTCCGCCGCGATGCCGAGACCAAGCTCCACCAAAGCCCCGACGATCATGACCCCGGCGCCTAGAAGGTACCCGGCGAATAGAGCGGTGTGGTTCGTCCCGTTGCCGATCAGCTTGCCGTACAGCCACGGGCCGAGCGCCCCGAAGCTCTGCGCGATGGCGAAGAAGACAGCTATGGACTTGGCTCGAATCTCGATCGGGAAGATCTCGCTCACTGTCAGATATGCGGCGCTCGCCCCGGCCGATGCGAAGAAGAAGATCACGCACCAGCACAACGTCTGGGTGACGGCGTTGAGAGCGCCGGCTTCGAAGAGGAACGCGCTCACCGCCAGCAGGCCACCCGAGACGAAGTAGCTGCCTGCGATCATCTTCTTGCGGCCGACGGTGTCGAAAAGGTGGCCCAGAAGTAGTGGTCCGAGGAGGTTACCGGCCGCGAAGAACATGAAATAGTACGGCGTCGAGCCGGAACTGACCCCGTAGACCTTGGTGAGAACGAGGGCGTAGGTGAAAAAGATGGCGTTGTAGAGAAAGGACTGGGTGATCATCAGCGACGCACCGAGGATCGCCCGTCTCGGGTAGGTCGAGAAGAGGGTCTTGGTTAAAACGATGAAGCCGATGTTGGTGGCGGGCTTGATCTCGAGCGCTTTGGACTCGTCGACGGGGTCCAGCTTGCCGCCGGTTGCCTCGACGTGGCGTTCGATCTCCTCGACGGCCCGCTCTGCTTCCTCTGTCCTGCCGTGCATCAGCAGCCATCGCGGGCTTTCCGGCAGGTTGCGCCGCACGAATAGGACCACGAAAGCGAGGGCGGGGCCGAACAGGAATGCGATCCTCCACGAATAGGACGCCGGCAGCTGCTTGACGACCACGAGGAAGAGGATCGACGCGATGAGGGCGCCCGCCCAGTATGTCCCGTTGACCGCTATGTCGACCCTGCCCCGGTAGCGGGCGGGGATGAGCTCGTCGATGGCGGAGTTGATCGCCGCGTACTCGCCGCCGATGCCCATTCCGGCGATAAACCTCGTCGCGTCCAGCCAGTACACCCAGCCCTGAGTGTGGCCGAACGTGGCCGCCGTGAGGGCACCACCAAGCAGGTACACGCCGAGGGTGATCATGAAAAGGTTCCGGCGGCCCCACTTGTCCGACAGTCGCCCGAAGAACAAGGCGCCGACGACCTCGCCGAGCAGGTAGACGGTTCCAACCGAGAACGCCACCGACGCCGAGGACAAGTGCAGGGCGGCCTTGCTCGATATAAGGCTCGTCGAATTGCTGGCGATCGTGATCTCGAGACCGTCCAAGATCCACGCTACGCCGAGCGCGATGAGAAGACGCGTATGGAAACGCGACCAGCCAAGCCGGTCAATCCGGGCCGGAACGAGACTCGTCGTACCGCCCGAGCCGGTCGCCGTGTCCTCTTGAATGCTCGTCATAGCTCGCTCCTCGAAGCTGAAATCCAGCTGAGTTCTCGCTACCCGTCGCCTTCAGCCACCAAACTGAAGCGCTACCTTTGCGACGGTGG
>JAJZDJ010000071.1 GCA_021828685.1 Actinomycetes bacterium
TCGGACTCGTGACCCGGCTCACGCAACCCCCGGTACGCGTCGGCCGGGCGCTGGCGCCCTGTGATGACATTGTGGATCTCCTGGCAGATCGGCAGCTCGACGGAGTAGCGTTCGGCCAGGTCGAGAGCGACGCGGGCCGTGTTTACGCCTTCGGCGACCATATTCATCTCGGAGAGGATCGTTTCCAAGGGGATCCCCTGCCCAAGCTTCTCCCCGAGGGTGCGGTTCCGGCTGAGAGGACTCATGCAGGTCGCCACCAGGTCCCCCATACCGGCGAGGCCGGCCAGGGTTTGCGGCTGGGCGCCCATCGCAGCGGCGAGGCGCGTTATCTCGGCCAAACCCCTCGTCATCACCGCCGAGCGGGTGTTGTCGCCCACCCCGAGACCCTCGCCGATACCGGCGGCTATAGCGACGACGTTCTTCAGGGCCCCGCCGACCTCGCATCCGATCACGTCGTGATTGCGGTAGACGCGAAAGAGGCGATGTCGCAGGACGCTTTGAAGCGCCGCCGCGACGCCCGGGTCCTCGGTTGCAAGGACAGCCGCTGCGGCCTTGCCGGCCATGATCTCAGGGGCGAGGTTGGGGCCGCTCAGGACCGCCGCGGGATGGCCTGGAAGCAGCTCCTCGATTATCTGCGTCATTCGCAGCATCGACCCGGCTTCGAGGCCTTTCGCGAGGCTCACGACGGGAACCCACGGCCTCACCCAGTCGAGTGCGGCCAGCAGAGTCGAGCGGAATCCGCCGGACGGTACACCTACGACCAGAACGTCGGCGGACGTGACCGCCTCCTCGAGGTCGCTGGTGGAACGCAGACGGCGTGGCAGGGTCACGCCAGGGAGGTAGGCGCCGTTCGTATGTCCGTCGGTGATCTCGTTCGCTAGAGATGCGTTGCGAGCCCATAGCAGTGTCGGATGGGAAGCGGTCGCGAGGCTGGCGACGGTTGTCCCCCACGAGCCGGCTCCGAGAACTGTCACCTTCATCGTGTCGCCACCCCTTCGCTCGCTCCCGTGTAACCGCCGATGAGCACCTGGCGGACGCCGACGCTATGGACGTTAGAGTCTCCGGAGCGCATCGACGGCGGCGCGTGATCGGATGTCACTGGCTGCGGGTAGGGTAGTCGAGATGGCAGACAGCAGGCAGTTCAGCTCCGATGCTATGGAGTACATGAGCTCGCTTTACGGCGCCGCGTTGCGGATGACGCGGAACCCTGCCGACGCCGAGGACCTCGTGCAGGAAACCTATCTGAAGGCGTTCAGGGCCTACGGCTCCTTCCAGGAGGGGACGAACCTCAAGGCTTGGCTGTACCGCATCCTCACGAACACTTTTATCAACACCTACAGGGCGCGACGTCGCCGACCCGAGCAGACCGAGCTGGACGAGGGAGAGGACCTGTACCTTTTCCGTCGCCTCGGCGGACTTGAAGCTGTCGCGGCCAGCCGCAGCGCCGAAGAGGAAGTTCTCGAGCACTTCACCGAGTCGGAGGTCAAGGAAGCGGTCGAGATGCTGCCCGAACAGTTTCGTATAGCGGTGCTCCTCGCGGACGTCGAGGGCTTCTCGTACAAGGAGATAGCCGAGATCCTCGACGTGCCGATCGGAACCGTGATGAGCCGCCTGCACCGGGGAAGAAAAGCCCTGGAGAAGACGTTGCACGAATTTGGAGTAGCAAGAGGTCTCGTGGCGAGTGCCTCGGAGGCTCCTGCGTAGTTGCAGAGTTGACGGCTGCAACCTTCGCGCTTTTCACATTCGTACGAGTCACCATCGAGGCGGTCAGGCATCCACATGGACCAGGGAGAAAGTAACTTCAACGTGGAGGATCTCTTCAAGCCGTCCGACTGCGAAGACGCCCTGCACAGGCTGTACCACTTCCTCGACGGGGAACTTACCAGCGAACGCAAGAGCGCCATCTCGAAGCACCTTTCCGACTGCGGACCCTGCCTCGCAGCGTTCGACTTCGAAGCCGAGCTCAAAGCCGTCGTCGGCCGCTCCTGCCGGGAGCATGCACCGAGCGGTCTCAAGGACAGGATCGCCGCTGCGATCGCGGAGGCATCCGAATCGACCCCTGGGACCGTATAGGGGTGGACCGTTGAAACTGGCATCGATACCCGACACAGCCAAAGTTGGGAGGAAACTATGAGCGAGCGTTCTCTAAGTGGGCACACGATGAGCGGAAGCGAGCGACCGTCCCGTGCATTCGCCAAGAACCGCACCTGCAGGGAACCCGGCTGTAACACGAAGCTGTCTATTTACAACAGCGGCAAGTTCTGCCATAGGCACGAGCCGATGGTCGTCCCTCGAACCCGAGGTCGGAAGATCGCCTGACGGTTGCCTGCCCTGTCGGCCCTCGAGAGGGCAACTTCCGCTGCTCGTTGCGGCGAGGCGGGCAGACTTCTTCGTTTCGGGCGCTACGATGCCTTATGGCGAGGAGTACTGAGTGCCGGAGCTGATCGGTTGGGACACCGCCCGAAGCGTAGCGAAAAGGCTCGCTGAGCGCGAGAAGCCCCTGAGCGAATACGAGCGGCTCTCCCTCGAGGCGGACTTCGAGGAGATGACCGAACGAGCGGAGCGCTTGGTCGAGGCCGAAACGGGCCTCGTGTCACTCGCTGGGCCCGCAAGGGCACGCGTCACCGACCGCTCCCAGTGGGTGGACGTGAACGTGGCTTCCTTCGAGAGACTTCTTCGGCCGGTCGCCGCGAAGCTTGCGGCGCGTATGGAGAGCGGTGGACGTCGCCTGAGGCCGGTCGGCCTGACGCGTCAGATGTCGGGAGCTGAGCTCGGGTTGATCCTTGGCTGGCTGTCCGGACGGGTGCTCGGCCAGTACGACCAGCTGCTCATCGAAGACGAAGCGCCCGAAGATCAGGACATCGTGTACTACGTCGGCACGAACGTGGTCCAGGTCGAGCGGCGCTACGGGTTCGCCCCGAGCGAGTTCCGGCTGTGGCTGGCGTTGCACGAGGTCACGCACCGGGCGCAGTTCACAGGGGTGCCATGGCTTCGCGACCATTTCTTGGCGATGGTCGACAAGACACTCGACGGGATAGACATCGATCCCCGACAGTTGGCCGCTTCACTGCAACGCGCAGCGCAAAGCTTCAGGTCAGGCCGTAACCCCCTCGAGGAGGGAGGCCTTCTCACGCTGCTCGCAGGACCGGAGCAGTACGAGGCGATCGTCTCCGTCGGTGCACTGATGAGCCTTCTCGAAGGTCACGGCGACGTCACGATGGACCGTGCTGGAGCGGAGCTGATCCCGAACGCACCCCTGTTCAGTTCGACGCTTCACGCGAGGCGCCGCCAGCGTGGACTTGGAAAGGTGCTGTCGGTCGTCATAGGCCTCGACGCGAAGATGCGTCAATATAAGCAAGGGGAGGACTTCATCGCTGCGATCGAGGCCGACGGCGGCCCTGCGCTCCTATCGAAGGTCTGGGAGGGCCCGGCATGGCTTCCGGACTGGGAGGAGATTCGCAGCCCGGACCGTTGGATCACCCGGGTGCGAGCGGCGGAGCGCGCGGCTGTCGCCACTTGAGGGAGGCGGCGAGCAGGGGCTAGCCGCCGCTTTGCTTTCCCGGTGCCATTTCCCTGAGCCGAGCGAGGGACCGGTCGCTCTAGCGGTGTCGGGTGGCCCAGACTCGACTGCCCTCATGATCCTCGCGCGGCGCAGGGGTCTTAGTGGGGTCGCGGTACACGTCGATCACGGTCTGCGGGACGGCTCGGACGGGGAGGCCCGCGTCGTCGCTGCGTCCGCGGCCGCTCTCGGCTTCTCCTTCGAATCGAAGGTGGTGACTGTCCCCGAAGGACCTGACCTCGAAGCGCGGGCGAGAAAGGCCCGCTATGCGGCCCTCCCACCGTGCGTGCTCACCGGGCACACCATGGACGACCAGGCCGAAACGGTCCTGCTAAACGTCCTACGCGGCGCCGCGCTGAGCGGCCTCAGAGGCATGCGATACGAGCTTCACCGGGAGGGAGGCGGGCGCGTGCTGCGTCCGCTGCTCGGCCTTCGCCGAAGCGAGACGGAGCGGCTCTGCCAAATCGCAGGACTCGACCTGGTCCGCGACCCGTCCAACTCGGATCTGAGGTTCCGTCGAAACCGCCTGCGCGCCGAGGGCCTCCCATTTCTTTCCGAGATCGCGGGTCGGGACTTGACGCCCGTTCTCGCCCGGCAGGCGGCGATCATCGACGAGGAGGTGGCCCTGCTCGACGAATGGGCAGCGAAGCTCGACCCTACGTCGACGGCAGAGCTCATGCATGCCCCTCCGGCGATAGCGCGCCGGGCTTTGCGCCTGTGGTTGCGAGGAGTCGACGCAACCGGGCAGGATCAAGAAGGTGAACAGCATCCGCCGTCGTCGGCCGAGCTCGAAAGGGTGATGGAAGTGGTGAGCGGACTTCGACGTGCATGTCAGATCTCCGGCGGTCGCAGCATTCGCCGTAGCCGAGGGCGTCTGCGCGTCGAGCCTCTCGAAGGTACCCGGCCGTGAGCGGGACCGAGTCGTTGTCGGCGGAACCTGGCGCGTTCGAAAACGCCGTCTACACGCGCAGCGAGGATCCGCATCTCGGGGCGGTGATCGTGTCAGCGGAGGCGCTTCAAAGGCGTATCAGGGAGCTGGGGGCGGCGATCACTAGGGACTACGCCGGAAGGGTGCCGCTTCTCGTAGGGGTGCTCAAAGGAGCGTGCTTTTTCCTTGCCGACCTTGCCCGAGCTATAGAGCTGCCCGTCGAGATCGACTTCATGGCAGTGTCGTCTTACGGCAACTCGACGCGGACGAGCGGCGTAGTGAGGATCGTCAAGGACCTCGACGCTGAGCTGAGCGGCCGCCACGTCCTGATCGTCGAGGACATCGTCGACTCGGGACTCACCCTTTCGTATTTGAAACGGAATCTGGCCGCGCGCCACCCCGCCAGCTTGGAGGTCGTCGCCCTTCTCGTGAAGAAGGGACTCCAACCGGTGGACCTGCATTTGAAGTACGAGGGTTTCGAAATCCCCCCCGACTTCGTGATCGGCTACGGATTGGACGTCGCCGAGCGCTACCGCAACCTGCCATACCTTGCTACGTATGTCGAGGAGTGACTCGAACCGGGCTTTAATCGGTCAGGCCAAAGCACCGACCGTGGATTTTGCGCGCATCGAAGCGGCGGTCAGGGAGATATTGGAAGCTGTCGGGGAGGACCCCGACCGTGACGGGCTGATCGGGACACCGGCCCGGGTCGCCCGAATGTACGCCGAAGTCTTCGCCGGAATCGACGAGGACCCGGGTGACCATCTGGAGGTCGTGTTCGATCTCGGCCACGACGAGATGGTCATGGTCAGGGACATACCGATATTCAGCATGTGCGAGCACCATCTCCTTCCCTGGTTCGGAAAGGCTCACGTCGCCTACATCCCCAACGCCGACGGGCGGATCACCGGCCTGTCGAAACTCGCTCGCCTCGTCGACGGCTACAGCAGGAGACCTCAGGTCCAGGAGCGACTGACGACCCAGGTCGCCGACCGGCTCGACTCTTCGCTCGAACCGAGGGGCGTGCTCGTCGTGGTCGAGGCAGAGCACCTGTGCATGTCGATGAGAGGCGTCCGAAAGCCCGGCGCCACCACGGTCACTTCTGCGGTCCGCGGCCTGATGCGAGACAGCGCTGCCGCCCGGGCGGAAGCGATGAGCTTCGTGCGATCCGGTCACTGATCTGGCCGTGCCCGGTCCGAAGACCGGTATTGTTGCGAAGTGGCCAAGGTGATGGGTGTCCTCAACATCACGCCCGATTCCTTCTCTGACGGTGGCATGTGGCTCGAATTCGACGCTGCCCTCCGACACGCCCGCCAGATGGTGGCCGAAGGCGCCGACGTCATCGACGTTGGGGGCGAATCGACGAGGCCCGGGGCGAGCCCGGTAGCGCCGGGCGAAGAGATGAGGAGGGTACTGCCGATAATCGAGGCCCTCGCCGGCGAGGTAACAGTGTCAATCGACACCCGAAACGAGGCGGTCGCAAGAGCTGCCGTCGCTGCCGGAGCCCGGCTGGTCAACGACGTGTCCGCTTCACTATGGCGCGTCGCAGCGGACACCGGCGTCGGCTGGGTCGCCATGCACATGCCGGCCGAACCGTCAGTCATGGCGTCGCACGCCCACTACGACGACGTCGTCGCCGAAGTCACCGCCTACCTCCTCGACCGGGCGTCGCAGGCACGCCGAGCGGGGGTTACGGAAGTTTGGATCGACCCCGGGATCGGCTTCGCCAAGACCGCAGCCCACAACTTCTCGCTGCTACGCCGCCTCGACGAACTGGTCGCTACCGGCTGGCCGGTGCTCGTCGGGACGAGCCGCAAGTCTTTTCTCGCCGCTCCCTCGGCGGGGCGCGCGCTCCCGGCCGATCCGGTCAAAGGTGCCTCTATGGGCTCGGTGCCCGAACGAATGGAGGCGACCGTGGCGACGTCCACCTGGGCCATCTTGAAAGGAGCTTCGATGGTTCGAGTCCATGACGTTGCCTCGACGGTAATGGCAGCGAGCTTGGCGGCGATGGCCAGTTGACCAAAAGCAAGTGGGCGTCAGGGATACCCCCCAGGTATTTCTCGTGGGTGATCAAAGGCAAACTGGCAGTGAGCGAGCGGCCCGGTGGCTACGCCCGCAACCACCGCAAAGTCCGGCGCCAGGAGGAGATCCTGTGGCTCCGAGGTGCCGAATTCACGCGAATCGTGTCCCTCCTTCCCTCGCCGCACAACCTGCATGCCTACGACGAGCTCGGCATGACGTGGACTCACATTCCCCTACCGTCGCGCATCGAGGCGACTACCGTCGTCACCGACCTCTACCCGCGTCTGCGCGACTGGCTTGACAGCGGAGAGCGGATCCTCATCCACCAGGACGAGCTTGACGACCGCCTCATCGGGGTGGTCGCAGGATACCTTCGCTGGTCGGGGATGCTGCCGAGCGGACCGGGCGCGATAGCGGTCGTCGAACGGATCGTCGGCCGCCAGATGGGCCCCCCCGGACGCGAGCTGGTGGCCCTTGCGCCGCGGATACCCGGCTACTCCGGCGAGGCTCCAGAACCCAGGTGATCGACGAGCGCGACGTCATCGAGCTACGCGGGCTGGTCGTTTCGGGGACGCACGGGATGCTCGACGAGGAGAGGCAACGAGCGCAACCCTTCGAAGTCGACGTCGACCTCGTCAGGGACCTTTCCGCAGCCGGGGAAACCGACGACCTCTCGCAGACGATCGACTACGGCTCGGTCGTTACCTCCGTCGCTACCGTGGTCAGTGGCCCTCACTGTGAACTGCTCGAGCACCTAGCGCAACGGATCATCGACGCCATCTTCGAGGCTGTGATCGCTGCGCCGGGCGACGCGTCCCTCGAAGAGGTGACAGTAACCGTAAGAAAGACCCGGCCTCCTGTCGCCTACCCGATGACCTCGGCTGGGGTTCGCCTCACGAGGCGCGCCGGCCGACGCTGATGTCTGCGAGGCGTCGCCGCCTACCATCTCCGGCCCCATCCCGCCCGGCGACACCGGACGGCGCGCCGCGGCCCCCGACGTCGGCTCAGGACCGCCGGGAGCGCCACAGTCCCCGGGATGCGGTCCGGGCGTTCGTGTCCCTCGGATCGAACCTCGGCGACCGCCGTTCCTACCTGAACGACGCTGTACAAGGGCTCCCGGATGTGGTGGCGGTCTCCAAGCTCTACGAGACCGACCCGGTCGGCGGTCCTCCCGGGCAGGGCGCCTACCTGAACTGCGTGGTGGAGCTGCGGACGAAACTCACCCCTAGGGAGCTTCTGGCCGTAGCCCAGACCCTGGAGTCGGCAGCGGCGCGGGCCCGAGTCGAACGGTGGGGTCCGAGAACCCTCGATGTAGACATCCTCCTCGTCGGCGACGAGAAGGTCGACGACCCGGACCTCACCATTCCGCATCCGCGGATGTGGGAGCGGGGTTTCGTCCTGGTACCCCTTGCGGACCTGGCCCCCGAACTGGTGGTCGGCTTCCTCGACAGCGACATCGGGCGGGGAGTGAGGCGCGTAGGCCGCCTCGACGGGCCTCAAGCCCAGCCGTAGCTTCCTCCTCGCCGGGATGTCTCAAGGGCGCCGCATCGACGCTAGGGTAACTTTCCTGAGCGAACGGCACCTTCTGGGTCGGAACGTGAGAAAGGCGCCTTGGCGACGTGGCTGTCGAAGTTATAGCTGACCTGGAGAGCTGGCGACTGCGCCTGGACGGGTGTCGGTCAGGCGGCAGGACCGTGGGCCTTGTCCCTACGATGGGCTCACTTCACGGCGGGCACATGTCGCTCGTGCGCAAGGCGGCCGCCGAATGCGACGTCGTGGCACTAACCGACTATGTCAACCCTCTGCAGTTCGGGCCGGCCGAGGATCTCGCTGCCTACCCGCGGGACCTCGACAGGGACTGCGAGCTGGCCGCAGAGGCTGGAGCGACATTCGTGTGGGCTCCTACCGTCGACGAAATGTGGCCCGATGGGCCGCCTGTCACGTCGGTGAGGTTGGCGGCCCTGACCGACCGCCTCGAAGGTGCCGCGCGACCCGGCCACTTCGACGGGGTCACGACGATCGTCTGCAAGCTCTTCGCGGTCAGCGGCCCATGCCGGGCATACTTCGGAGAAAAGGACTTCCAGCAGCTCGTCGTAGTGAGCCGCATGGTGAGCGACCTGCGGCTCCCGGTAACCGTCGTGGGCTGTCCTATCGTGAGGGATCCGGACGGCCTCGCCCTGTCGAGCAGGAACGCGTACCTAGACGACTCCGAAAGGGCTGTCGCCCCACGCCTCTACCACTCTCTTCTTGCTGGCAAGCGGGCAGTCGAAGAGGACGGGGTGGCCGACCCTAGCGAGGTCGAGCGTGCGATCGCCGCCCATCTCGCCGCCGAGCCCCGCTTCGAGCTCGACTATGCGGCTGTAGCGGATCCTGGCGATCTCAGCCGACTTTCCGTTGTCGGCGCTGGGGAGGTCAGGCTCCTCGTAGCAGCACGCCTGGGCCGCGCACGCCTCATCGACAATATGTCCGCTACTCCCGCCTCGGCGGCTCAGTAGCCTCGGCTCGCGATGCAACCACCGGATGCCCTGCGAAACCTTGATCTCCTCGTCGTCGGCGGGGGCGTCGCCGGGCTTTCGGCAGCGGTGAGGGCTGCCGCAGCTGAACCGGGCCTCCGAGCCGCCGTCGTCGCGAAGGCTGCAGCTGATCACAGCGCCACCTGGTGGGCGCAGGGCGGGGTCGCTGCCGTCCTCGCCGAGCGCGAGGTGGAGCGCCCGAGCTTCACGGACTCGGTCGAGTCGCACCTGTCAGATACTTTGGCGGCGGGGGCGGGTCTCTGCGACGGCGAGGCGGTGCGGGTACTTGTCGGGGAAGGACCGCAGCGCGTCCGCGAGTTGGCGTCCTTCGGCGCACACTTCGACCGTGGTGCGAGCGGCCGGTGGCTGCTCGCCAGGGAGGGTGGCCACTCGGTGGCGCGTGTGGTCCATTCCGGTGGTGCGGCGACAGGAGCAGAGGTCGAGAGAACGCTCGTCGCGGCAGCCGTCGCGCTCGGCGTGACGCTCGTCGAGAACTGGTTCGCTGTAGACCTCATCGTGCGGGCCGGGCGTTGCGCAGGAGTGACGTTCCTCACGGCTGACGCAACGACGGTCGAGGTCGGAGCCCGCCACGTCCTTCTTGGCACCGGCGGGGCGGGCCAGCTCTACCCTGTCACCACGAACCCGCTGCAGTCGACCGGCGACGGTATCGCGATGGCGTTGCGCGCCGGGGCGGCTGTAGCTGACGTCGAGTTCGTGCAGTTCCACCCGACAGCCCTGGACGCAGGCAGCCCCGACGGGCCGCGAGTCCTACTGAGCGAAGCGCTTCGCGGCGAGGGGGCGCTCCTTCGCGACGAGGCAGGCGAACGCTTCGTCGACGAGATGGCACCGCGAGACATCGTCGCGGCGAGCGTCGCCGATCGTATCCGGTCGTCGGCCGGCGGCCACGTGTGGCTCGACATTTCCGGCGTCTCGGGTTTCTCCGCCCGGTTCGCTTCGCTGGCGGAGCGGGTGAGGCAGGCGGGAGTGGACCCCGACCGGGAGTGGCTGCCGGTCGCTCCCGCCGCGCACTACATGTGCGGCGGGGTGATGGCCGACCTCGACGGGGCCACCACACTTCCTGGGCTTTGGGTCGCGGGTGAGACGGCCTGCAGCGGGGTCCACGGCGCGAATCGTCTCGCTTCGAACTCGCTGCTCGAAGGGATGGTGTTCGCCGCACGCGCCGTCGAAGCGATCCTTGCAGGAAAAAGTTCGCCGGATCCCACAGGAGTCCTTCGCGCACTGAACGCCCCGGCACCTGACGACGGCGGCGCTATCCGGGTGAAGCGTCTCCATCGCAGCGCCGAAACGGCGACAGGACCGGTAGAACGGCCCTCATCGACGGCGCCTTGCGAGCGATCTGCGGGCACGGTGAGCGATGATCGCCGGCGACTCCAAAAGGCAATGGCCGACGGTGTCGGGGTCCTGCGCGACGCTGGTTCTCTCGCCGAGGCGGCCGGAGTCCTTGACGTCATCGGCCACCAATACGGCTGCGCACACAAGGACGTCACGAGCGGGGTTGCGTCGCTCGAGATCCGGAACCTGGCCGAGGTGGCATCGGCGGCCATAGCGGGCGCGCAGGCACGCACAGAGAGCCGGGGAGGGCACCGACGAAGCGACTTTCCCTCGACCCTCGACGCGATGTCGTGTAGGTTCGTGCAGTGAAACGCACGTGGGTCGACCCGCCGCTGCTCGCCGTCAGAGAAGTGGTCGCGAGGGCGCTCGCCGAGGACTTCGGAGTCCAAGGTGACCTCACGGCTGGGCTGGTCGGCGACGACGCCACCGTCGAAGCGGTCCTGGTCGCCCGCCAGGATGGGGTCCTCGCTGGACGGCTCGCGGCCCACGAGGCGTTCATCGCCGTCGATCCTGGAGTGGTGGTCTCGTGGAGCTTGTCGGACGGGGACGAAGTGACAAGAGGAACAGTGATAGGCCGGGTGAAAGGCCGCTTGTCGTCGGTGCTGAGCGCCGAGCGGACCGCCCTCAACCTGCTCTGCCATCTTTCTGGGATCGCGACGTCGACCCGGCGGTATGTCGAAGCGGCAGGCGCCGCGTCGAAGATCCGCGACACCCGCAAGACCACCCCCGGCCTACGGTCGCTCGAGAAGGCGGCGGTTCGCGCAGGGGGCGGCGTCAATCACCGGGCGTCGCTTTCGGACGCGATACTCGTCAAGGACAACCACCTGGCGGGGGTCGGTATCGAACGCGCGGTAGCCCTGGCGCACGAGCGGTGGCCCGGGGTCACCTGCGAAGTGGAGTGTGACACCCTCGACCAGGTAGCGGTGGCGTTGGCGGCCGGCGCCGACATGATCCTGCTCGACAACATGACTCCCGCCGAGGTGGCGGTAGCCGTCGGTGTGGTAGCCGGCCGGGTCAAAGTCGAGGTGTCTGGTGGTGTGACGCTGGATACTGTCGGCGAGTACGCGACCGCCGGGGCGGACCTGATCTCCGTCGGGGCGATCACGCACTCGGCTCCGATCCTCGACATCGGGTTGGACCTGGACGCGCGGAGGTGAGCCGGTGCTGGTTGCCATCGACGTAGGCAACACCCAGACCGTCGTCGGGGTCTTCGAGGCGGGAGACGGTCCGGGTGGCAGCGGGCCTCAGCTCGCATGCCACTGGCGTGTAGCGACCGTGGCGTCGCGCACCGCCGACGAACTCGCGCTCATGGTCGAACAGCTGTTCCGGATGCAGGGATTCGAATCGACCGACGCGATCACAGGAATAGTCGTCGGGTCCGTCGTTCCCCGCCAGCGTTCGGCTCTTCGCGAGATGGCCGCCAAATGGTTCAACGCCGAAACGCTCGTAGTGGAGCCTGGCGTGCGCACAGGAATGCCGATCCACTACGAGAACCCCAAGGAGGTCGGAGCAGATCGGATCGCGGACGCAGTGGCGGCGTTCGAGCGCTACGGCGGCCCGACTATCGTCATCGACTTCGGAACGGCCACGACGTTCGAAGTCGTCTCCGAAGCCGGCGAGTATCTCGGTGGTGTGATCATCCCAGGTATCGAAATATCTTTGGAAGCCCTCTTCAGCAGGGCAGCGTTACTGTCCCGGGTCGAACTCGTCGAACCGCGCCGGGTGCTGGCGAAGAACACGGTCGAGTCGATCCAGTCAGGTGTCATATACGGCTTCGCGGCCCAAGTCGATGGCCTTTGCAGGCGTCTCGAAGACGAGGTAGGGGCTTCGACGGTCGTAGCGACCGGAGGGCTGGCCGGTTTGATAGCACCGCACTCCGAGGCCATCGACTATCACGACCCATGGCTGACTTTGGAGGGACTTCGCATTATCTTCGGACGTAACCAGCAGTGAGTGATCCACAACCGTTGTCGCAGACGGATTCCGTCCCCTACCGAGTCGAACCGGACGCAAGAGCCGCCGAACTGGCTGAGCGCTTCCACGACCTTCCCGAGCAGTCCGAGACCGGGGTCACCGTCACCGTCGCGGGGCGGCTCATGCTCCGACGCGAGATGGGCCGCGTCGCGTTCGCCAGCCTTCACGACTCGAGCGGCTCCATCCAGCTTTTCGCCGGTCGCGCGTGGACAGACGGCTTCGCCGAGTTCACCAGGCTTTCCCTCGGCGACTGGATAACCGCGACCGGCGAGGTCGTGACAACCAAGACAGGGGAGTTGTCGGTAAGAGTGGCGAGCTGGCAGCTTTTAGCGCGCGCACGAAGAGGATTCGGGGACAAGTGGCACGGCATCTCCGATGTCGACACCCGCTACCGCCAGCGGTACGCGGATCTGTGGGCGAACGACGGTTCTCGGCGCGTGCTGCTGCTGCGCAGCAAGCTCGTCTCGTGGATCCGACGCTGGCTGGAGGACCAGGATTTCGTGGAAGTGGAGACGCCCATCTTCCACCCGACGCCAGGCGGGGCGACGGCCCGGCCTTTCACCACACACCACAACGCCTTGGACGTCGACCTCTATCTGCGCATCGCCCCGGAGCTTTACCTGAAGCGGCTTGTGGTCGGCGGCTTCGAGCGGGTCTTCGAAGTTGCAAGAGTTTTCCGAAACGAAGGTCTTTCACCCCGACACAACCCCGAGTTCACGATGCTCGAGCTGTACCAGGCGTACGCTGACTACACCGACATGATGTCCATCACCGAGAACCTCGTCGCGGGTGCAGCGATGCAGATCCTCGGCACGACGGAGATCAGCTACGGCGGCCGACCTCTGTCACTTTCGGTACCTTGGCGGCGGGCGACTCTCACCGATCTTATCGCCGAGCATGCAGGGTTGACTCTGGACCTCGACATGGCCGACGAGGAGATGCGAAGCGCCGCCCGCTCGGTGGGGGTGACGCCCGAGCCCGGATGGGGTCCAGGCAAGGTCCTGCTCGAGATATACGAGAAGACGACCGAAGCCCGCCTCTGGGGCCCCGTATTCGTCACCGACTACCCGAAGGAGGTGTCGCCTCTAGCCCGGGATCATCGCTCCCGGGCAGGGTATGTCGAGCGCTTCGAGGGGATAGTCGCCGGACGCGAACTGTGCAACGCGTTCAGCGAACTCAACGATCCGGGCGAGCAGCGCTTGCGATTCGAGGCGCAAGCCGCGGCGAAAGCCGCCGGCGACGACGAAGCCATGTCCATAGACGAAGACTACCTGCGGGCCCTCGACTTCGGTCTCCCCCCGACAGGCGGCCTCGGGATCGGAGTCGACCGGCTGGTGATGCTGCTAGCGGACGCGGACGCGATCCGCGACGTGATCGCGTTTCCGACGCTACGCCCAGAGACTTTCTGATCCCGAATCTCGCTGCTCAGCGGGCGTCTTCCAACTCGTCTACCAGCCCGTGCCCGACGAGCCCGAGGATTGCGATGCTGTCCCTGGTAGCACCGGACGTGTAAGGCTCACCACGTCGCAGTGGTTCAAGCGCGGCCTCGGCGCTGCCTGCCCAATGGCGAGCGGTGGCGATCGAGGAGTCGATCGCGGTCGTGGACAGGACCAGTTCGCGGGCCTTGTCGCGCGAAACGGTGTCGAGCCGTGTCC
>JAJZDJ010000072.1:0-7929 GCA_021828685.1 Actinomycetes bacterium
GCTCGGCCGGACGCCCGAGCAGGTTGCGGATCGCTCGGTCGGTATTGACGGTATCTTTGCCGACGGGCGACCCCGCCTTGTTCGGTGCCACAAGATTCACGCGTATCCCCGCCGGGCCAAGCTGGATCGCCATGGATCCGGGCAGGCCGGGGCCCGGGCGCGAAAGCGCCCGGGCTAACCATTCAGGTAGGTGGCGATGGACGGTCCCTGGCTCACGGCGGCGGCCACATCGGCGGCGACCGTCGCGCCGTTGATCGGATCGATCGGCTCGCTCTCCTTCTTGGCTTGAGCGAGGGTTGCCGAGTTGGTGACCGCCGAATTGAAGGCGTCACGCAAGACCGTGAGGCGGGCCGAGGGGATTCCTGGAGGTCCGCCCATGTCGAACGCGAGTGTGGCCAGGCTCACAGCTTCTTTCACCGCAGCCTGCTGAGCGGAGCTGAGCGAAACTTTGGACAGCTCGCTGCTGAGGGTCGGCACTCCCGACACCAGCCCGGAGAGCACTCCGACTGCGGGGCTCGTAACGAGGAGTGGCTTCGCCTGGTTGCCTTGGATCAGCGCCTTGAACGGGGGAAGGTTCTCGAAGAGGAACTGGCCGTCGTGTGCGAGGAACCCCTGCTTGAGGGTAGCAACCGACGTGAAGCCGGTCAGCAGCTTGTTTGGAATTTTGAAAGCGCCGAGGACGACGCGGTCCAGCATGTCGCCGGTGCCGTTGCGAATGTCGACCACGTTGATCGGGGTCTTGGTTGTCAGCAGCTGAGCGAAGGAGGTGACCGACGAGTTGGGCTGGGTCAAAAAAACGCTTGGTGAGGTCCCCGGCTGTCCGATCCAGCTCAGCTTTGTCAGAGTGAAGTTCTGGCCCGGATGGTTCTCGATGACACTGGCCTCATCACCTCCGACGGAGAACAGCCCGAGGGTGAGGCCGTTGGGTGCAGCGGAAGCGATCTGGTTCCCGCCGACGACGGTGCCTCCGCCGGGCACGTTCTCGACGTTCACGGTCGCCCCGAGGTACTGGCCGAAGGCCGGGGCTAGTATGCGGGCGTAAAGGTCATAGTCCCCGCCGGGTCCGTCGGGTGCGATCAGGGTGATCGTCTTGCCCTTGAAGTAACTGAGGGCCGAGGCGGCAGCCGACGAGGACCCTGAGGTGGTGGCAGACCCCGAAGCCGTAGAACTCGAACTGGACTTAGCGGCGCTCGACCCGCACGCCGAGAGCAGCGCGCCCGCAGTGAGCGCCGACATGACGACGCCTCGGGAGCGCAGCCCCTTCCGGCGGGTTGTTCCGGCGCGGCTGCGACCGGTTAGCGATACGCGACCTTCGGGCTGATCGTTGGTGGCTTGGGACGTTTTGGTCATTGCTCTGTGCTCCTTGTTGGTGGATGCTGGACAGGGGTACGGGCTCCTCGTCGGCGATGCTTCAGCCGCATCAAAGGACCCCGGAGTATGTGAAATGGAAAAGCTGGAAGAACTCGACGGCTATAGCGCCGGTAACCAGCGCCGTGGCCACTGCGAACACCGCCCGTCGAGGCAAGGTGGGGAACGTCCTAGTCGCCATGCAGTACCCCGCCGACACCAGCGGGATGCCGACCTCGAAGCCAAGGAGGTAGGCTGACAACGCAAAAGCGGCGGTCCAGGCGAGGCCGGCGAATTCGCGTAGGTGCACGCGCCGTCGGTCTTCGGGGATCTCTAATGCCTCTGTCGTGCCTTGTTCGGTGAGCTCCTCTGCCAGGAGGACTTCGCCGACAGCGCCACCGCGACCGGCGAACTCAGTGCCAGGAACGGAGCCGGTGCGACCTGCGAGCGAAGCGCCCGGTAATGGCGATCCTGACAGCGATCGGACGGCCTCGACGATCGGCATCCGGCTGTGCCACCAGGTACGGCCGTCACTTAGCAGGCGGAAGGCGCTCATCGCGACCGCCACGGCACCGACGGCAGCCGGAACAGTGCCGGCCGCAGGCGGGTACCCGAGGGCGACCAGAACGTAAGCCACCGACACCACGAGCAAGGCAGCGTCGAATACCGGCTCCAGCACGGGGTGCTCGAGGCGGCCCGACCTCTGGCTGGCCGGGTTGCGCCGCCACCTGATCGCGGTAGCGACGATCAAGGCGACACTTATGAATATGAACACGTCGGCGAGCGGACTCCGCGTGACGAAGCTCCAGCCATAGATCGTGCCGGTCAGGTGAAGGTTGTCGTCGAAGGTGCCCCCGAGCACTAGGCCGATAGCCATAGCCGCGACCGAATAACCAAGCTTGCGGATAAACAACCCGAGAACGCCGAATACCACCACCTCAACGACGCCGGTCATCGTCACGGCGTTGGCGTAGCTGCCAAGCACGGCGAGAGCGACAATGAACGGGAACATGAGAGGACCGCGCACAGCTGTAATCCGGGAAAGCCTGGGGGCCAGCAGCAGGCCGACGACGCAGGACAACGTCCCTGCGACCGCCATCACCCACATCATCGTGTAGGGGAGGGAGGGGGTCGAGGTCAGCAGGGTAGGCCCCGGTTCAAGCCCCAGGATCGTGAGCGCAGCCAAGAAGATCACCATCCCCAGGCCCGACGGGAGTCCGAGAGCCACGGCCGGTATGAGCGACCCGACCTCCTTGGCGAGCGAGGATCCTTCCGCCGCTATGAGACCCTCGGGGACACCGGTCCCGAAGTCCTTGCGGTTCTTGCTGACCTGCTGGCCGAAGCCGTAGGAGATGAAGTTGGCGGTGAACCCCCCGATCCCGGGGACCAGCCCGAGCAGCACTGCCAGAACCGCGGATCGCGCCACGTGGTACCAGAGCCGGAAAGTGTCGCTGACACCTCGACGCACCTGACCTCCGAATTCGCCGCCCAGGGCACCCCGATCGAAGGAGGTCACCGCCCGATTGGTTCCGAACATCGACACCATCTGGGTGACCGCAAAGACGCCGAGGGAGAACGGCACTATGCCGATGCCGCTGAATAGTGTGGGCAACCCGAAGGTAAAGCGCTCCACGCCCGACACTGGGTCGCTACCCACGAAGGAGAGCATCAGCCCGATCGCTCCGGACAGGAGCACTTTGCTCAGCGGGATGACGCCAGTCTGTGCGATCAGTACCAGAGCAAGGATGATGATGGTCACATACTCCGGTGGATGGAACAGGGCGGCTATCGGCCCGGCCACCTGCAGCAGGCCGATCAGCGCCACGCAGGCGATCAGCCCTCCGAGCAGGGTGGACGTGGCCGAGATCGCAAGCGCCCGACCTGCCTCTCCGCGCTGCGCCATCGGGAACCCGTCGAGGGTCGTGGGGAACGACTCGGGGGAGCCGGGGGTGTTGAGCAAGATGGCGGTGATCGACGCAGAGAAATAGCTGCCCGCCTGGGTGGCCAGCATCATCGCGATGGCCGTGACCACGCTTAGATGCCGAACGAACGGCAGCATCAAGCTGAGTACCAGGACGACACCGAGCCCTGGCAGCATGCCGACCAGCATCCCGATCAGCATGCCCACTACCAGCAGGAGAATTGTCGTAGGCGAGGCCAAGGCGCTCAAACCGTGGACGAGGTGTTGGATCACCGCTTGGACCCGCTGTCGGTGAGATGGCGGTAAAGGCCTGTCAGTCTCTCGGGCAGGACGTTGAGGTCGGACAGGACCTCGGCGTCGACGGAGCCGAGATCCCCCAGATAGTCTTCGCCGGTCACGTCCACGGTCAGGAGGTATGGCCGGACGCCGGCCCGGCGCGCCTCGGCCAACGCTCGGGCGGTGTCACCGAGTGCATAGCGAAGAGATCCTTCCTCGCCGTACTCGCTGCCGTAGTCGATGTCCGTCGGCCGTCCGTCGGAGAGCACGATCAGAACGTTGGTGTTCGCCCGAGCCATCCTCATGCGGGCGGTGCAGTGACGGATAGCCGCGCCCATCCGTGTGGCGTGCATGGGTTTCACCGCGGCAGCCCGACTCACGACCCTGCCGTCGAAGGGCTCGTCGAATCCCTTGAGCACCGAAACGACGACACGCTCCCGACCGGTACCCGAAAAGGTCCAGGCCGCGAAGCGGTCCCCGACCGAGTCGAGGGCGGCCATGCACAACAGCGAGCTGATGATCTCCAGGTCGAGGATCCGCGGCGGACGCCGGGCCGACGCCGGCAGGTGGTCAAGGGTCGGGGATGACCACAGCGGCGCCGCTCCTGGGACGCGCTCCGCTGTCGACGAGCTCACGTCGACGAGTATCCCGACGGCCACGTCACGACGCTCGCGGCGCAGGCTCTCGTAGACCGCGTCGGAGTTAGCCGCACCGCTGCGCCGGTCGATCATGGCCTCCAGAGCGGCGTCGTAGTCGACTTCGTCGCCGGAGCGGCTCCGGCGACTGATCACGAACGCGCCCGGTGCGGCGACCAGCATCTGGCGACGGAGACGCCCGAGCAGGTGGGCGTAGCGGTGCTCGACCGCCCGGACAGCTCGCGGATCGGCGGATCCGAGCTGCTCCTCCGACACCCGACACCACTGGCCCCGGTAGGCGGACCGTTCGCAATCCCACTCGGCGTAGACATACGACCGTGGGCCTCGGGGGCGAAGCGGGCCACCCTCGCGTTCATGTAAAGGCCGGGACACGTCGTGATGCTCATGGGGAAGCGGCTCTGGAGGCCCGGGGAACTGACTTGGCGATCGGACGGCGCTGCCTGCGATCTCCGTGTTCGCATCCCCGACGCCGGCCCAGTGGTACACCGCTTGGTGGTTGGGTCCCGCAGCGCCGGGCGAGGCCCAGAGGAAGCCTTCTATCGAACCGCGAAAGCCTATCGGGATGTCCTCTACGAGCAGGGTGTCGTCGCCCTCCAGGGCGACCCGGGCCGTTTCAGGCCAGCGCGCCGGCCACGGCAGGGGTGAAGTCGCATTGTCCGGGTCCGGAGCCTGCAGCGAGCCTCCTCCGCCGACATGACCGAGATTCGCAAGGCCCGACATCATCGCGTACACCTTCAAGCTGGCGGCTGCTGCATCCTCGACGGTGGCGCCGGCGGCGGCGACCGGCGCCACCGTGGCGGCCATCGACCTGGCGGATGCCGCCAGGTCGTCAGGCACCGTCTGCGGAGGCTGCAAGAGGCTGATTCGGGTGAGGATCTCGAGCATCGCCGCTCGCGGCGGGAGGTTCTCGATCGCCGGTCGGAGGTCGAGCTCAGCGGCTGCGATAGCCGGGTATTCGGCGGCGAGGCCGCCGAGCCGACCGATGAGGATCGCGTCGATCCTCATGTCTTCGATCAGTGTGAAGATCTGTACTGCCAGGTGCCGCTGTGCGAACGCCGCCAGGAAGTCCCCGAGATCGGACCCCTGCTCGCGCTGGTCGACGCGGATCCCGGTCATCTGCTCGAAACGTCGAGAAGCGAAGCGGAAGCTGCC
The DNA here is from genome assembly GCA_021828685.1 of Actinomycetes bacterium. Lineage (GTDB taxonomy): Bacteria > Actinomycetota > Acidimicrobiia > Acidimicrobiales > Palsa-688 > JAJZAM01. The sequence continues at coordinate 5,353 of JAJZDJ010000072.1, forward strand.
GGCTTCCTCATGGAACGCGCGGTGGGCAATCGCCATCTTGAGCCACGCAGCGCTGTCTGCTCCGCCGAGCGGCGCGGACAGCGGGAGGCGAGTCGTGGTCGGGGTGTCGGGAAACACCACGGCGCCCTCGGCGTAGCCCTCGACGGTCGTGCTCCGCCCGCAGAGCGCCTTGTAGAGCAGTTCGTGAACCCTCGTGGAGTCAGCCAGGGCCGCGCGGCTAGCTGTCATTTTCCCCTGACCCAGGCGGAAAGAAAGCCGAGATAAGTTCGTCTACGGCCAGCCTTGCGATCGGGTCGTCTGTTACTACGGCGGCGATGGACACCTCGCAGGCCCGGCGGGCGGAGACGCCGCGACCGATCAGCTGCGCGGCGTAGACCAACAGCCGCGTGCTCGGCCCTTCGATCAGATGCTCCTCATTTAGGCGCCTGAGGCGGCCAGCCATGGCGGCCAGGCTGTCGGCGAGGGCAGCGGAGGCACCTCCCTCGTGGGTGAGGATCTCGGCCTCGGTAGCCTCGTCGGCATAGCCGAACTCGATGGCGACGAAACGTTGGCGGGTGCTGTGCTTGAGGTCCTTGAGGCTCGTCTGGTAGCCGGGGTTGTACGAGATGACGAGCAGAAAGGAGGGGTGCGCCTCGAGTGTCTGGTCGAGCTTGGCCAAGGGGAGGAAGCGCCGATGGTCCGTCAGTGAATGGACCACCACCATCACGTCCTTGCGGGCCTCCACCACCTCGTCTAGGTAGCAGATACCGCCGTGGCGCACCGCCGCGGTGAGCGGACCGTCGACCCAGCGGGTCCCGTCGCCCTCGAGGAGGAAACGTCCGAGCAGGTCGCCGGCGGTCAGGTCTTCCTGGCATGACACGGTCGTCAAGGGAAGGGGCGACCCCGAGTCAGCGTCTCGGAGCTTCCAGGCCATGTACTCCAAGAAGCGGGTCTTGCCGGTCCCCGTCGGACCTTTGAGCAGGACCGGGGTCCGATCAGCGTAAGCCCCGAAGAACAGGTCCACCTCGTCGCCGACCGGCAGGTAGTAAGGCACCGATCTGGCCGAGTCGAGCGACGAACCGGAGGTTGGAGTCACGAGGTCGCGGTGTCGCTGTCGGGCCGGCCGGCGAACTCGCCGTTCTGGTCACGTCTGATCCATGCGACGGGGTCCGACGAGTACCCCGAGTGGTAGTCGCCGGGATAGTTGATTCCGGGGACGGCCGGGATCCAGTCGTATTCGAGCAGGCTCGGATCACCCAGAGCGCTCGCGATGCGAACCACCCTCGGATCGTCCAGGACGCTCAAACGCCCCTTGTCGATGAGCGTGCGCCATTCGCCGGTACTCCTGCGCCGGATGCGGTAGGTGGCGAAGATGTTGTGCACGTGGGGGAAGTGCATCGTCGGAAGGCGGTTCTCTTTTGCGTAGCTCAGGAATGCCTGGTCCCAGTGCTCGGCACCGAAGCCGAAATGGATCACCCCGGCTTGGGCCCGCTCGGGAAGGTTCGTCCACGAGTCGTTGTAGTTCCACAGGGTCTCGATCTGGCGGTAGCTCTTCGGGTTGGTCCCAATCGAGCAGTCGTTGAAGTAATGCCATCCCGGATAAGGGAAGCCGGGGTAGTGGAAGCCCTTGTAGCGTTCGACGACCTCCCGCCACAGATCCCCGTAACGGCCACCGCCGACGATCCCCGAGATCATCCCCGACTCGAGGTGCACCTCGATGTGAGGGAAGTAGCCGGTGTGGTTGCTCACTCCGGCTACAACCCCGTTGAGGGTTGGGAAAAGCGATTCCGCCTCCCTGATGAAAGTCTCGACCGGGTGGCCGAAGCGGATGCCTTGGATAGTCGAGCCGATGATGTGGCCGGACTGGAAGGCTCCTTGCACCCACAGGGCAGCCTGCTCCTCGGTCACCTTCCAAGAGATGTCGGTCCCCTCCGGGCTCGTCACAGCCACCTCCGAAGCGTCGCCGAACGCGTCGACCACCGCCAGGTCGATCGTGCGCCACAGTTCGTCTGGGTAGCTGTTCGCGCGAGAGATGAAGTCCTCGTAGGTGGCGTACATCCAGTTGTTTCGTACCCGCTGACCCGCAGCGCGCTTCCAATGACGCCGTCCCGCCTCTCCGGCCAGGACGGCGGTGTAGCCGGGACGGTCGTCGAGATAGTTCTTCAACGCGGCGGCCGCGACGTTGAACTCCACCCCGCTCTCGACCATGGGCGGGAGTCGGTCGGTGATCTCCCTCCAGCCTTCTGCGGCGCTGTAGGTCTGGACGTCCATGCCCAGGTCAGTCACATCCACCCGGTCGACAGTGGCGGCTCCGTCCTCGAGCAAGGCCTGGCGGATCACCTCGAAGACGACGTCATTTTGGTGGGGGTAGGTGATTATCAGTACGTGGTCCCCGGGGGCCGTAGGCCCGAGTGCCGAGCGACCGTAGCGGCGTCGGGTGAGCATCCGGGCCAGGGGCAGAAGATCCTCAATGTCCTCGCTGCGCTCCTGGGTGAGGTAAGCAGGATGCCTCGGGGCAGGATAGGAGAAGCCCGGCAGTGGATCTGGAACGCCGGGGCTGAGGGCACGGAGCGGAAGCGCCTGCAACGGCCTCAACCC
>JAJZDJ010000072.1:8029-13891 GCA_021828685.1 Actinomycetes bacterium
GCGGTCCCGATATCGCTATCGGCACCCAGATAGCGCAGCCGTACGCCGTCGGGCGCGACGAACCCTGTGGCGCCCCCGTGACTCAGGCGGGGCGGCCGCTCCATGAACCACTCCACGTCGGCTGGGCGCACCGAGAACTCGTGCTCGAGGGCGCCCCGGGCCCAAACGGCGGCGGTCTGCTGGTACTCCGGTACGCCTACCCTCTTGCCAACCAGGTCCGAAGGCGTGCCGATGCGGGCGTCTGCACGAACGAGGATCCAGGTGTGAAAAAATTCCCGTGTGGTGAAGACGGGTATCGCCGTCCATCGATCGTCGCCGCGGTCGACGGCTATCAGCAGAGACGACAGCGACAGCTCGGAGACGTCGAACTCGGCGAAGCGCAGCTGACGCCAGAACATCTCGGAGGGATGCAGCTTTGTCCACGTGACCGACATCGCCTGCGGCGCTACCGCCCCGCTCAGAATCGGTTCTGTCATCGGACCTGCCGTCAACGATCCGGCCAGTTCCAAGATAGAGGTCATCTGAGGCCTTCCGACCCGAGTGACAGATTAGGATCCATCGACGTACTCCTTTGTACTCCAATTCCTACATGCGCTTCGAGGTCGGCGGCATCGAGGAGTGAGGGATCGGTCGCCGTCACCGGGCGACTGGCGATGGCACCCAGCACGATTTTGGCCAAACGGCGACCGTCCCATCCCTCGGTGCGCTTTGCGAGGCTGTAGTGGAGCTCTGCGTCTCGGGCGAGATCGCCGAGCTCGGGCCAGTGCAGCGCCAGCTCGCCGATTGATCCCTCGATGATTCGGGCGCGCGTCTCCAAGTCTGGCAGCGCCAACTCGACAAAGAGGTCCGCCCGCGACATGAACGCCTCGTCGAGGGCTTCCACGAAGTTGGTGGTGACCACGAAGGCCAGGCGCGGGCAAGCGGCAGCGACAGTGTCTATGCCGGCGAGCACCGCGTCGGTAGCGCGGTGCACGTCGACGGGATTGGTCTCAAACGACGCCGATGACCGCCGCACGGCGAAGCTTTCGACCTCGTCTATGACCACGATCGTATGTGGGCGGCGTGCGGCCAGCTCAGGGATGGTATCCGCCATGAGGCGTGACACGTTACGCTGGCTTTCGCCGAGCATGTCGCTCGGGAAGGCGTGGGGATCGATCTCGACGAGGGTGGTCGCCCCGTGGGCCGAGACGGTAATCGCTGCAGCTTGGGCTACCCCTTGGGCGAGCGTCGTCTTGCCGGTACCGGGGGGACCGGCCAGGACTACTAGTCCGTGCAGCGGACCTGAAAGCGACGCAAGGCGTCGCCCGTGCAGCAGGCGTAGGACCACCGTGCCGAGGAGTCGTTCCTTGACCCCCGGGGGGGTGATCATCGCGTCCCAAGGTCCGTCGTGGTGATCCGAAGGCAGTGCGTGGATCCCTCTGACGCCTACGGGTAGGCCGGGAGCGCTCACGGCCAGGTCGGCCTCGTCATTTCCGGCCAGTCCACAGTGCTCGGGTCGCCGGCTTGCGCGTCACGGATGTGGTCGGGCGGCTCCTCGAAGAGGACGAGGGGGTCGCAGAGCACCCTCATGGTTTCGAGGACGCTGTCGAACATGTGGATCCGGACCACTTTGGCAGTGCGGTCCGGGTCGTCGTTAAAGTGCTGGTGCCACAGATAATGATCGACGACGATGATGTCACCCTTCGCCCAGGGATGATTCTCCCCGCCCTCCGGTTCGGCTCCCAGGTAGCTGTGACCATGGCCTTCGAGCACGTACAGCCAGGCTTCGCCCGGATGGCGGTGCATCGACTGGCCCCGACCGGGGCCTAGCTCGAACATTGCCATCGTGATACCCGACGCCTGGTAGCCGATCGCCCGGTCCAAGAGGAACGTCGTGCGGGTACCGCGAGGGGTGTTAAGAAGCTCTAATTCGTCCCAACTCGTATGAAGGCGACCGGAACGTCGGGCGGCCTGCTCGCGGGCGAGGCGGCGGGTCCTCCGCGCGTAGGGGTCGTCGCCCTCCATCGGCGCCGCGAAGGCGGGTCGAGGAGCCAACGTGGTAGGGGCCGCGTCGCCCGCGTCTTCGAGCGTTGCCATGCCCAGACTTGCAACCATCGGTTCGGAGGAGAAGGTGAGAAAGCGCGCCGTATCCTCCCCGTCGTTGCCGTGGCGATGCCAAGCCCACGACGGCAGGTGCAGCGAGTCGCCGGGACCCCACACGACGCGTTCCCCGTCTATCTCCGTCCATCCCCAGCCGGCGACGACGAACATCATCGCATCCCAGGAGTGACGGTGAGTACTCGACACGACTCCCGGATCGATCTCATGCGCAGTAGCGTCCATGGTGCGGGTCGGCCGGTCCCCGTCGACGCCAACGTACACCCCTTGGCGCACCCGTCGGGGGGTTTCCACCATTTCCACGTCGCCGAGCCTGACGACGGTGTTGCGGTATCCCCGCCACTGCTCCAGGAAGTCCGCACGGCGCTTCTTCTGCACGTGATAGTGCGTGACCTTCGTCGTGGTCTTGGTGGCCATCAGAGCTCCCCTGCTCGGTTTCATCGGACTTTTCGATCCTATACGGTATGACCTTATACAATCAGACCTTCACGGAGGATAGGAGTGCCCGCCCATGAGCCAGACGACGCTGCCGCGAAGGATGTCGCGCACTGATTCGCGTTCGAAGGCCACAGGAGCCACCCTCTACACCGCCGACTTCGAACATCGCGGCGCACTGCATGCCGCCGTGGTCCGCTCGACCGTTTCGTCGGCGAGGATTCGCCTTATCGACTGCACCGCAGCGCGCAGCCTCGATGGGGTCGTGGCCGTCGTCTCGGCGGGTGATCTCCCCGAAGCGCTCTGCGGGAGACGTGTGCGTGACATGCCGCTGATCGCACGCAACGTGATCCGACACGTCGGTGAACGCGTGGCCGTGGTACTGGCCGAATCCCGGGCGACTGCCGAGGCTGCGGCGGCGCTCGTCGAAGTCGAATACGACGACCTCCGAGCGGTGTTCGATGCCCAAGCAGCGCTCCGGGACGGCGCCCCCCGTGTCCACGACGAGCCGTGGAGATATCCCGGTGCGGTGGTCACCGAGGCGATGCACCCGAACCTGCAGTCGGTCGTGAGCGAAGGCGACGCCGACACGACCGAGGACCGCCTGGCGCAAAGCGCTTTCCTGGTCGACGAGACCTACACCATCCCCTCGACCAAACAGGGATACTTAGAGCCGCAGGCGTGGCTGGCGGTTCCCCTCGACGACGGCCGGGTGAGACTGCGCGGCACGACGAAGTCACCGTACCGCCTAAGGGAGCAGGTATCGACTTGCCTCGGGTTGCAGCCAGGCGACCTGGAGGTGGAGCCGACCCCCCTCGGGGGTGACTTCGGCGGCAAGGGCGCCCCGGGGGATGCACCGCTTTGCGTGGCGCTCGCCCGTATGTTCAAACGACCGGTCCGTCTCGTGCTTCGCTCCGCCGAGGACCTGACAGCCACCGACGCCCGCCACCCGGCCTCGGTGCGCGTCCGGGTCGGCTGCGACTCTTCCGGCGCGCTGACCGCAATGGCGTTCGACGCCTTGTTCTCCGGCGGCGCCTACGCGGCGCACAAGCCGACGGCCACCGTCAACCTGCACGGGGCGGTCGAAGCCGCACTCGGGTACCGGCTCCCGGCCTGGTCCGTCAGGTCCCGCGTCGTTTACACAAACACCGTCCCGAAGGGGCACATGCGCGCTCCTGGCGCCACGGCAACGATATTCGCAGTCGAGAGCGCTATCGACGAGCTTGCCGCTGCCGCCGGCCTCGACCCCGTCGAGTTCCGCGCAGCGAATCTCCTCGGCGACGGCGACGTCGACGCGTACGGTCACCGCTGGCGCCAGGCGAGGGCCGTCCCGACCCTCAGGGCTGCGGCGACGGCGCCGGCTTCGGTCCCGACCCCGCAAGGCTGGGCCGGCGGGGTGGGCGTCGCGGTCTACTGCCGCCCGACGGCGGCGTCGTCGACGAGCATGCGGTTGCTGCCCAAAGCGGACGGCGGCTTCGAGGTGGAGGTTCCGATCCCCGAAACCGGAACAGCTAACCACACAGTGGTCCGCGAACTGCTCGCCGAACGCCTGGACGTGCCGGCGGAGCTTGTAGAGGTACGCCAGGTGTCGACGTCGCAGCTGCCCGGCGACCCGGGCGTCGGAGGAAGCCGGGTGACGGTCGGCATCGCTGTCGCGGTCGACGAGCTCGCACGCCGCTGGGAACTTTCGGGCAAAGACGGCCCGGTCGAGGTGCAATCGGGCGACTCCCTGCCCAAGCCCGTACTCTCGTATGCCGCACAAGTTGCCAGAGTGGCAGTGGACCGGGCGACAGGTCAGGTCAAGGTGCTCGAGTTGGTAAGCGCCGTCGACGTCGCACGCGTCGTCAACCCTGTCGCTCACCAACTGCAGATAGACGGCGGGACCGTCATGGGATTCGGGTCTGCGGTCATGGAAGATCTCATCGAAGACGACGGCCAGCTGTGGGCAGCGAACCTCGGAGAGCTCAAACTGCCTTGCGCCGCCGACATTCCCAAGCTGACGACGGTGCTTGTCGAAGGCGGAGACGGCATCGGCGAGGCGAACGTGAAGTCGATCGGCGAGCTGACCAACGTAGCGGTCCCAGCGGCGGTAGCCAACGCCATCGCTGACGCCGTCGGTGTCAGGGTGCGCGATCTGCCGCTCAGCGCGGAGAAGGTGTGGCGGGGTTCCCAGTCACTCGGCGAGGAGAGAGGCTTACGCTCGTGAAGCTGACAGTTGACTTGAACGGGTCCACGCGCCACATTGACCTCGACGCCACCACTAGCCTCCTCGACTGGTTGCGTTCCCTGGGCTTGACCGGCACCAAGGAAGGCTGCGGCATCGGCGTTTGCGGCGCCTGCACCGTCCTCGTCGACGATCTGCCAGTCAGCTCCTGTCTCACCTTGATCGGCGTGCTCGACGACCGCCACGTTGTCACTGTGGAAGGCGTAGCCGACAGCGACCCTGGACTGGTCGAGGCATTCGTCGATTGCGAAGCAATGCAGTGTGGCATTTGCACACCTGGTCACGTCATGGCCGCGGCTGGCGCCCGACGTGCTGGCGTCGGCTTGGGCGACGACAGCGGGGACGTCGACGAAGAGATACGCCAATGGCTGGCCGGGAACCTGTGCCGCTGCACCGGATACGAGACGATCGTCGCTGCGGTTAGGAGCTACCTTGAGCGCTGACCGGGCCCCCTTTGTGATCCCGACGACTGTCGACGAAGCTGTATCGGAGATGGCGTCGGGAGACGCAACAGTTCTCGCCGGGGGCACCTCGGTGGCGTTATTGATAGGACAAAACCTTCTGGTCCCCTCGAAGCTCGTCTGCGTGACACGCATACCTGAGCTTCGATTGATCGACGTCGACAAAGCCGGGGGGAAGGTCCGCCTCGGAGGTGCGGTCACTCTTCGGGAACTGGCGACCCACCCCGATATCAAAGCCTCCTTCCCGTCGCTGGTGGACGCCGCAGGAGAAGTCGGCAACCCGCGGGTTCGCTCAGTGGCAACGCTCGGCGGAGCCGTAGCGCACTCCGACCCCCGACAGGACCTGCCGCCCGTGCTGCTCAGCCTTGACGCGACCGTGTCCCTGGCGGGTCCGAGAGGCACACGACAGGTTCCCCTCTCCGGTTTCGCGACAGGTTTCATGGAGACGAAGCTCGAGCCCGACGAACTCGTGACCGGGGTCGTACTGCCCTTGCTTTCTGGCCGGCGCGCGCACTACGCCCGTTTCACTCCCCAAAGCGTCGCCGACTACCCCACCGTCGGAGTCGCCGCGTGTGTCACCTGCGATGACCGCGGCGTCGTCGTCGCCGCCAGGGTAGCAGTGGCCGGGGTCGCCTCGACTGCGAT
>JAJZDJ010000073.1 GCA_021828685.1 Actinomycetes bacterium
CCGCCTTTTGCGGACACCATTGCGAGATACTTCTTTGCCGCGCGGTCCAAGGTGAAGCTCGCGTAGAACTCCTTGGAGATGTCCGACGCGTGCTCCACCCAAAGGCGGGCCACGACGTGGCCTTTGATGTCCATGCCGAGAATGTTCCCGGCGTGGGTTCGAACTTCGTCGGCGTTGTTGGCAAGCTTGATGCCACCGGCCTTGCCTCGCCCTCCGACCTGCACCTGCGCCTTGACCACCACCGGGTAGCCGGCGGCGTCCGCCTGGGTCACCGCCTCTTCGACGGTGTCGGCCATGCCTCCCGCGGATACCGGGATGTCGTATCGGGCGAAGTACTGCTTGCCCTGGTATTCGAACAGGTCCACCTAACCTCCTGGATTGACTTTCTGTCGGTCTTTTTCCTGGCCTTCTTCGGCCGGCTCGCGGGCGTCGAGGGTCGCCTCGAGCCACCCGGTTATCTCGCCGAGCGGCGCACCCGGTGTGAACACCCTCGACACGCCGATCCGACCGAGAGCTTCGATGTCAGCGTCGGGGATGATGCCCCCGGCGAAGATGAGGGCGTCTGTCGCCCCGCGGGCTCGCAGTTCGTCGACGATCCTCGGGAACAGGGTCATGTGCGCGCCGGAAAGGATCGATAGTCCCACAGCGTCCGCGTCTTCTTGGACGGACGTCTCGGCGATCTGCTCGGGGGTCTGATGCAAGCCCGTGTAGATCACCTCGAACCCGGCCTCTCGCAGAGCGCGAGCTATCACGCGGGCTCCCCTGTCATGGCCGTCCAGACCTGGTTTCGCGACAACAACCCTGTAAGGACGCTTCATCGGGACCGATCTTGGCAGGTCCGGCGTGTCGCAAGCCAACCGGTGCCGAAACCTCAGGCGCGTGACAGCGGCGCTAGGGAGAGCGCCAGATGCTTCTCGCCCACTGAAGGAAAACGCACCCGCGCCTCAGCTTTCTCACCCTCCCCACGGACATCAATGACTATTCCCTCCCCCCACTTGGCGTGGATCACCGCTTCACCGGCGCGAAGCCCGAGGCGTTCCGCGCCTCGACCTGCGACTGGACCCCTTCGAGGCTGACTCAACGCCGCTTCGACTATCCGGTCCCGGCCAGAAGAACCCTCCAAGCTCGCCCTCGTCCCTCGTGCTCGCCGACCGCTCACGTTCTTCACGACGCTCGAGGGAATCTCGGACAGAAAACGCGAAGCCGGGTTGTAAAGGGTCTGCCCCCAAAGGCTGCGACACCAAGCATTGGTAAGGTAGAGCCTCTCGCGCGCCCTCGTTATACCGACATAGGCGAGCCGGCGCTCTTCGGCCATCTCGTCAGGCTCGGAGAGTGAGCGCATATGCGGGAAGATCCCGTCTTCCATCCCGACTATGAACACTACGGGATACTCGAGTCCTTTCGCCGTGTGCAATGTCATGAGGGTAACTTTCGACTCGTCCGGGTCGATATCGTCACTGTCGGCAACGAGACTCACTTCCTCCAGGAACTCGTCGATGCCCTCGACCTGGCGGGCGGCGCCGATCAGCTCCTCGACGTTCTCCACTCGTCCGGCAGCCTCGTGGGTGCCTTCTGCTTCGAGCTCGCCGCGATAGCCGCTTCGCTCGAAGATTGCCTCCAGAAGTTCCGCCGGGCCCGACACCGCGGCAGGGTCCGGTCCCATGCCGGGCGCGGCGCCGGACAGCGCGTCACCTCCGCCATCACCGGCTCCGATTCCCGCCGAGTGTCGCAAATCGACGATCAAGGCGTCGAGGCGTCGAAGGCCGCTCAGAGCCTTCCCGGTGACCCCGGCCTCCTCCGCGCGGGCGACGGCCTCCGAGAATGTGGCCTTGTTGGCAGTCGCCCAGCGCTCGAGGCGCTCCACGCTCGTGTCGCCGACGCCGCGCTTTGGGACGTTGACTATCCGTTTGAACGAAACCTCGTCGTCCGGATTGGCCACCGCCCGGAGGTAGGCGAGAAGATCCTTTATCTCACGACGGTCATAGAACCTGGTACCCCCGACCACCTTGTAGGGAATGTCGCGGCGGACTAGTTCTTCTTCGACCGCCCGGCTCTGCGCGTTCGTGCGGTAGAAGACAGCCATGTCACCCCACTCGTGACACACGCCGCCATCCGCGCCCCGGCGGTGAATGCTGGAGATCTCGGCCGCCACCCACGCGCCTTCGTCGTGCTCGTCCTCGGCCTGGTAGCAGACGATCGGCTCTCCCCTGCCACGTTCGGTCCACAGCGCTTTGGCCTGCCGGCCGTCGTTGTTTGCGATGACCGCGTTCGCCGCGTCGAGAACCGTCTGGGTGGAGCGGTAGTTCTGTTCGAGCACGACAACCGTCGCGTCGGGGAACGCCCTCTCGAATTCGAGGATGTTGCGAATGTCGGCGCCGCGCCAACCGTAGACGGACTGGTCTGAGTCGCCGACGACCGTGACCTGATGGTGCTCCCCTGCGAGCAGCAGAACAAGCTCGTTCTGCGCACGATTCGTGTCCTGGTACTCGTCGACGAGGACGTGACGGAAACGGTGGCGGTACGCCTCCAGCACATCCGGGCATGCCTGCAGCAGGTTGACCGTGACAAAAAGAAGGTCGTCGAAGTCCATCGCGTTCGCGGCGTGCAGCCGCTGCTGGTACTCGCGATAGATCTCCCCTACACGACGCTCCATAGGCGTGCGCGCTGCCGACGAGTAACTCTCGAAGTCGACGAGGTCATTCTTCGCGCTGGAGATGTAGCCGGCGATGGCGCGCGGTGGGAACTTCTTCGAATCCAGACCGAGATCGCGTATCACGTAGCCGACGAGGCGCAGAGCGTCAGACTGGTCGTAGATCGTGAAGTTCTGCCGAAACCCGAGACGTCCTGCGTCTCTTCGTAATATGCGCACGCACGCCGAGTGGAAAGTCGAAACCCACATTCGCGTCGCCGCCGGCCCGACCAGCTCGCCGACACGCTCGCGCATCTCCCCCGCCGCTTTGTTGGTGAAGGTGATGGCCAGAATCTCGTATGGGGACAAACCCTTCTCGGCGACCAACCAAGCTATGCGCCGGGTGAGAACCCTCGTCTTTCCCGAACCGGCCCCGGCCACCACCAGGAGCGGTCCGTCCGGATGCGATACGGCTGCTGCTTGAGCGGGGTTCAGGTCGTCGACCAGCGCGTCCGGGGGTGGTCTGAGGTCTCCTGTTAGGTGCTCCGCCATTGCAAGGGTCTAGGGTACCGGTTGCCGGGCAGCTTTAGCCACGGCCGGAACCGTTAAGAACTGGAGGGACAGGTCGACGTGACAGGAATTTGTGAGGGCCGGGTCGTCGTTGTGACTGGAGCCGGTAGAGGCATAGGTCGCGAGCACGCCTTGGAGTTCGCCCGCCAGGGGGCAAGGCTGGTCGTCAACGATCTTGGTTCAGCCACGGACGGGACGGGAGCCTCGTCGGGCCCGGCCGGGGAGGTCGTCGAGGAGATTCGGGCGGCGGGCGGCGAGGCGATCGCGAACGGCGACGACGTATCCGACTTCGACGGCGCCGCCAGGATGATCCGCTCGGCGATCGACACTTTCGGGCGCATCGACACGCTGGTCAACAACGCCGGGATACTTCGCGACCGGATGCTTGTCAACATGACCCCCGAGGAATGGGACGCCGTGATCCGCGTTCACCTTCGCGGCACTTTCGCTCCGACGCGAGCGGCCCTCGACTTCTGGCGGGAGCGCTCCAAGGCGGGCGAGGACAATGACGCCCGGATCGTCAACACGACGTCCCCGTCGGGCATCTACGGGAACATCGGCCAGACCAACTACGGCGCAGCGAAAGCCGGTATCGCTTCCTTCACGGTGATCGCGGCGATGGAGGTGGCCCGCTACGGGGTCACGGTCAACGCGATCGCTCCAGCGGCCCTGACTCGGATGACGGAGAACCTCGGCATGGGGGCGCGCTCGGCGGACATTCCGGCCGGTCAGTTCAACCCCCTCGGCCCGGACAACATTTCCCCCATCGTGGTCTGGTTGGGCAGCTCCGAGTCGCGCGGTGTGACAGGACGCGTCTTCAACGTGATGGGCGGCCATCTGAGCGTCGCGGAGGGATGGGTCGAAGGCCCGGCAGTGGACAAGGACGGGCGTTGGGACCCGGCGGAGCTGACCGGTATCGTCCCCGACCTTGTCGCCAGGGCTGCCCCGAACGCGGCAATGTCCGGGCGGCGCTCCTGAACGCAATCTGAAAACGGGAGCGACAGCGACACGAGGCGCAAAGGTGGCGGACGTTCAGGTCGTCTTGGAGGTGAGAGCCCTATCGGTGCGCTACGGGCCGGTCGTAGCGCTCGACAGCGTCGACCTGGAAGTGCGAACCGGAGAAGTGGTCGCGCTCGCCGGTGAGAACGGCGCAGGCAAATCGACACTGATTCGCTGCGTCGCCGGCGATCTTCGCCCCGATCAGGGCAGGATCGCTGTCATGGGGGACCCGATCGAAGGACCTCGAGTCGGATCGAAACCAGAAATCGCCGTCGTTTGGCAGGATTTAGCCCTCTGCGACAACCTCGACATCGCATCGAACGTGCTGCTGGGCGCCGAGACGAGACGGCTGATGTTCTCCGAGACCCGTTTTCACGCCAAGGCTGCCCACCTGCTCAGCCAGCTCGGGATCGGCCTGCCGAACACATCCACGACGGTGGCGCACCTCTCGGGCGGGCAGCGCCAGCTCGTTGCCGTCGCAAGGGCGATGCGCGACAGGCCGCGCCTACTGATCCTCGACGAGCCGACGGCGTCTCTCGGCGTAGCGGAATCAGCCCGCGTGGAGAGTCTCGCCGCTTCCCTGCCTGCGCAGGGAACGACTGTCATGATCGTCACGCACGACGTCGACCAGATGTTCAGGTTGGCGGACCGGATCGTGGTGCTCCGCCGTGGTCGCGTCGTCGCAGAAGTGTCCCCCGAAGAGTCGCACCCCGACGAGGTCGCCGCTTTACTTTCCGGGCAGCCGGTGGAAATCTCCCCGCGCCGCCAGCTGAGCCGGCTTCAAAACCTCGCCGACCAGCTCGCCTCGGCGTCGCCTTCATCAGGGCTTACACTCATTATCTCGGCGTTGGCGGCGGCGCTAGGTATCGGCCAGCTTTGCGTGCATGTCCGGGAAGGATCTGTCATGCGCCTAGCAGGCCATGTCGGCCTGCCAAGCTATCTGGCCCGCCAATGGTCGACTCTTCCCACACAGGAGGTTCGCGCACCGCTCATACCCCCGGGCGGCGAAAGCATCGGCGGTCGCCCTGAGGCGCTTCCGGGAGGGTGGGAGACGATCCGCAGGGACGCCCGGCGAGCGGGATTCAAGACGTCATGGAGCCTTCCCTTCACCGGGCCGAGAGGGGATTCTGGGGTAATCACAATTCTTTCCAAGGAGCTCGGCGAGCCGACCCGCGACGACTTGGAGATGGCTTCCCTGTACGCCGGTTACGCCGCCAACGCGCTGGAACGAGACCGGCTTCTGGGCGAGCTGACCGTCCGCAACCGTGTGCTCGAGACCATACGCGAAGTCCTGCAAGCCCTTGCAGGGCCGGCGCCGCTCGACGTGAGCCTCAACGTGGCATTGCGCGCCCTGCAAGCAGGTCTAGGGGCGTGCGACGTCGCGCTGATCGGGCGCAGGAGCGACGAGCCGGAGACGACTATTCGCGCCTGGGTGGGGGCCTCTGCGGACGGGGTCGGGTCCCCGCCCTCCGACCTGCTCAGTCTCGCCGAGCCGGCAGTCAGCGGTCCGGCCCTAGACGGCGCAGCCACCGGTCTGGCACCGTCTTGTATGGTCGCGGGTTTCGCGGCCCCGGAGGGTCGCTCTGCGCTGGTCGTTCGCTGGAAGACACCGCAGGAAAAAGAACCGAACGCCGACTCATCTGTCGACATGGCCGACCGACAGGCCGTGATCGACGATGCGGCTATCTCGATCCGGTTGGCGCTCGAGCGCGAGGAGTCCGAGAAGGCGCAGCGCGAGACAATGGCGTTGCGCAGCTCACAAGCGGCTCAACGCCAATTCCTGTCGTGGCTTTCACACGAGCTTCGGACTCCGCTCACGGCTATATGCGGCTACGCGTCCACTTTGATGGCTGCCGACGTCGACTGGGACGGGCCGTCACAAACCCGATTCTTGGAGCGAATCGACAGTGAATCTGCTCGCCTCGGGCGCCTCGTCGAGGACCTCCTCGACTTCAGCGCAATCGATGCAGGCTTGCTCCGCCTGCACCAGGATTGGTGCGAATTGCCGCTAGTTCTGGAGGCTGCCCGTTCCTGTCTCGCCGGACCTCAGGCCGACGCTGTGTCTGTGTCGTGCCCCGCCGACGTCCCTGTCGTTTGGGCCGACCACGATCGCCTCGAACAGGTCTTCGTCAACTTGCTCGACAACGCCGTACGCCACAACCCGCCAGGGACCGCGGTTCGGACCAACGTCGACGTGGGTGCCGACGCCCACGTGACGATTACAGTCAATGACGACGGGACCGGGATCGCACCGGAGCGTCTCGATCGCCTTGCCGGTCCAGGCGAAAGGCGCGGCCGGAGCGGCGGCTCGGGTCTCGGCCTGTCGATCGCGAAGGGAATCGTAGAAGCCCATGGCGGCCGGCTTACCATTACGACAGGCGGGAGCGGCACAGTCGCCGAAGTGCGTCTACCGCTCGCCGCGTTTGAGGTTCAAGTCCAGTGACCACAGTCATGATCGTCGAAGACGACCCGAACATCGTGGACTTGATCCGGTCCAACCTGGTCATCCGCGGGTTTGACACTTTGGTGAGCGACGAGGGGGTTCGCTCATTGCAGCTGCTCGAAACTGCGTCGCCCGACATAGTGCTTCTCGACCTGATGCTCCCCGACATCGACGGCTTGGAGATCTGCCGCCTCATCCGGGAGCGCTCCAACGTCGGAGTCATCGTCGTTTCGGCCCGCGGGGGTGAGCGCGACAAGGTTTCGGCGCTCAACGTCGGCGCAGACGACTACATGACGAAACCGTTCAGCATCGAGGAGCTCCTAGCCCGGATAACGGCCACTCTCAGGCGTACCCGCGTCGCAGACAGCCCCGGCGCGTCGCCCGAGTTCATATCGATACGCGACATCACCATCGACCTGGCGGCGCGCCAAGTAGAAAGAGCCGGGCGCGTCGTGCACCTGACCCCCACCGAGTTCGCGTTGCTGCGCGAGCTGGCAGAACATCGCGGTAAGTCCCTCACCCACGCTCACCTGCTTCGCAGGGTCTGGGGACGCGGATATGAGACCGAGACCGAGTACCTGCGTGTGTATGTCCGCAGGCTTCGGGCGAAACTGGAGTCCGAAGGAGACGAGCCGCTCATTTTGACTGCGCCAAGAGTCGGCTACCGCCTTACTGCCGACTAGCCTTCGAAGTGTCTTCGACACGGCGTAGTTTCATTGCATCGAGAAACTTTAAGCTTTTGTTAATGTGATGTTAAGAATTTTAACGGCTCGTTGACATCGGCGAACCTATTCTCGGCCCTGAAATCGACAGACGGTCGAACACAGAAAGTCCCTCGCAGACCTCGTCCAGGGGGCCGGGAATGCGGGGGCCATAGCCAAGGGAGAAGCCCGAAGTGACCAACAAACGCGCATTTGCCGCGCTCTTCGTCGGGGCCGGCCTGGTCGCCGGAGCCTGCAGTAGCTCCACGAAGACTTCCAGCTCGACAAGCGCCACTACAGCTGCCTCGTCCGCCTCGACAGCGGCCGCATCGCCGACCACGGCAGGATCGTCTAGCGCAGCCGCAAGTATCTCCATAAGCTCTTTCACCCGTGACTTCTCGGCGATGTCACAGCTTAAAGGTCTTGCCTCCAAAGGCAAGGGCAGTGTCGCAGTGATCCTCCCAGACACGGTCTCGTCGGCTCGCTACACCGAGTTCGACGCGCCCTACCTGACCCAGGCGTTCACCGACGCCGGTCTCAGCAGCTCGCAGTTCACGATCCAAAACGCCCAGGGCAGCGACACAACCCAGCTCACCGACGCTCAGTCCGACATAGCTTCGGGGGCGAGCGTACTCATCATCGACCCGCTCACAAGCGGTGTAGGCGCACAGATCGAAAGCTACGCCAAGAGCCACGGCGTCGCCGTTATCGACTACGACCGTCTCACGCTCGGCGGCAGCCGCTCCTACTACGTGAGCTTCAACAACGTCAAGGTCGGCACGCTTCTTGGTCAGGGGCTGGTGTCATGCGTGGCGGCGTGGAATGTGAGCCACCCGAACGTGATCGTCATGCGTGGCTCCCCCACGGACAACAACGCCACCCTCTTCGCCCAGGGCTACAACGCGGTCATGGCGCCGTACTTCAGCTCCGGCAAGTGGACCGAAGTGGCGCAGCCAGCCGGAACGTGGCAGCCCACGAAGGCGCAGACCGAGTTCGAGCAGGCCTACACTGCCCACAAGAACGCCAACGCAGCGCTCATTCCTAACGACGAGAACGGCGCCCCGATCATCTCCTACCTGCAGTCCCTGCACATTCCCGCGAAGACCTTCCCGACAACGGGCCAGGACGCTACGCTTGTCGGCCTGCAGAACGTCCTGTCGGGCTACCAGTGCGGCACCGTGTACAAGCCGATCTACGAAGAGGCGCAGGCGGCCGCCGCGTTGGCCTTGTACCTGCGCGCAGGCCAGACCCCTCCTTCGGGGTTGGTCAACGGCTCGACCGCCGACACCACGTCGAAGACCCAGGTTCCGTCGGTGCTTCTGACCCCCGAGTGGGTCACCCCGTCGAACATGAACTCGACGATCATCGCCGACAAGTTCGTCAGCGCCAGCCAGCTGTGCACTGCGCAGTTCGCCGCCGACTGCTCCGCTGCGGGCATCTCCGGATAGCGATATGACGGCCACATCGACAGCAGGACACTCCGAAAGGTGACCTTCCCAGCTGATCAAGCGGGAGCCGGACCCGACTACTCGGGTCCGGCTCCGGCCGCCGTCCCCTCATCTGGCGCTATGGCGGACACTGCGGACACTGCGGACACTGCGGACACCGCGGACACCAAGTGGATCCTCGAAACGCGTGGTATCACGAAGCGCTTCGGAGCTGTCGAGGCCCTCAGCAACGTCAACTTTCACGTGGCCGCAGGCCAGGTGACCGCCCTGCTCGGTGACAACGGCGCCGGCAAGTCGACGCTCATCAAGTGCCTCGCCGGTATCTGGGAACCCGAGGAAGGCCAGACGCTCTGGGACGGGAACCCGGTGCGAATCCGCGGCCCCAAAGTGGCGACGGGGCTCGGAATCGAGACCGTCTACCAGGACCTGGCTCTCTGCGACAATCTCGACATCGTCCAGAACATGTTCCTCGGGCGCGAGTTGACCTCCAGCCGGCTTCTAGACGAGGACTCGATGGAAAAGCAGGCCCGCAGGACTCTTGCCGAGCTTTCGGTCACGACGGTCCGTTCGATCCGCCAAGCCGTCGGTTCGCTTTCAGGGGGCCAGCGCCAGGCTGTCGCCGTTGCGAAAGCCGTCATGCAGAACGCCCGCATGGTGATCATGGACGAACCGACCGCCGCACTCGGCGTCGCTCAGACGGCAATGGTCCTGGACCTGATACGCACCCTGCGATCCAGGGGTATCGCCGTCGTGGTCATCTCCCACAACTTAAACGACGTCTTTCAAGTCGCTGACCGCATTGCGGTCCTCTACCTCGGACGCCTTGCGGTCGAGGCTCCCGTCTCGGCGTTCGACCAGCAGTCCGCCGTGTACGCCATCACAACTGGCCGCTTCGACGCAACAGCCGTCGGAGCCTGAGACCTACAGGCGATCGCATGACCCGATTCAGCGAAACTTCCACCGATAATGGCGCCGCGCCGACGCCCGACCCGGAAGTCGTGACGTCGCTTCTCGACCCTGCGACCACGGCGGAGAGCATCGGCGACTACGTGCGGGCTTGGGGAGTTCGCATACGCAACGGCGAGAGCGGAATGCTCCCGGTCGTACTCGGCCTGGTAGTGATCGTTGTCATTTTCCAGAGCCAAAAGTCCGTTTTCCTGTCCGCCGGGAACCTCACGAACCTTTTCATCCAGTCGGCGACGTTCATACTTCTCGGCATGGCCGAGGTGTTCGTGCTACTTCTCGGAGAGATCGACCTGTCGATCGGCTACGTCGGCGGCGTCGCTGGTGTCGTCACGGTGGCGACCGCTGCCCCGCCGGGCAACCATCCGTGGTGGGTGGCGATAATTGCCGGTCTCGTGGTGAGCACCCTTATAGGGATTCTGCAGGGCCTGGTCGTCACCCGCCTCCGGGTACCGTCGTTCGTCGTCACCCTCGCCGGCCTGCTCGGCTGGGAGGGGATGCTCATCTTCCTCGCTGATCGTGAGGGCGGGACGAACGGGGGTGGGACGATCCGCCTGTCGAACTCGATCCTCCTGGACCTCGTCAACGGGAACCTGAGCGTGGCGGCGGGATGGGTCCTTCTCGTGGTGGGTGTCGCCGGATTTGCAGCATTCCTTCTCCTGCGTGACCGTCACCGGCGGGCACACTCGCTGGTGGTTCCCCCGTTCGGACTCACCATCGCACGAATCGTCGCAGTTGCAATTGCCGGCTTCGCAGTAGTCGCCATCTGCAATGCAAACCGTGGTCGCATCGTCAGCCACCCCGTCCAGGGGGTCCCCTGGGTGGTGCTAATCGTCCTCGGAACGTTCATTGCCTGGACTTCCTTGCTCGGTCGCACCCGCTTCGGCCGCTACGTCTACGCCATCGGCGGCAACGCCGAAGCAGCGAGGCGCGCGGGTATCAACCTCGGGAGGATCCGCACCGCTGCCTTCGCCCTGACAGGGCTGACCGCCGGTCTGGCAGGCGTGATCCTGACCTCGCAGCTCGGATCCATATCGAGCAACGTGGACGGCGGCGAGCTTGTCCTCTACGCGGTGGCCGCGGCCGTCATCGGGGGTACGAGCCTCTTCGGAGGCCGCGGGAAGATGCTCTACGCGGTCGTCGGAGGCCTCGTGATCGCCACAATCGCCAACGGGATGGGTCTGATTGGTCTCAGCGCTTCGGCGCAGTACATGGTGACGGCCCTGGTACTGCTCGCCGCTGCCTCTGTCGACGCCCTCGCTAGGCGCAACTCGACGCGCAACTCGTAGGGCACGCTCTGGCCCGCGCCCTGCGCCCTGCGCCCTGCGCCCTGCGCCCTGCGCGACCACTCAGCGACGGCGAAAACCGTCAAATTTGGTCAGGATCTTTTGAGAGTCGCGACAGCCTGACCATTTGAAGCGTTTTTTCGCACTTTTTGGTACACGATCTTTCTTCTCAGAAAATCCTGTACCAGCCCTCGCTCAGCAAACGCACTTTTTGGTACAAAACTTTTCCGAGTCGAAGATCCTGACCAAATTTGACGGTTCTTCGAGCCAATCAACTGGGAACTGTCGTCGCCCTGTCGTCGAGCCCCGCCCATAAGTCGTGATAGGAGCGATACTCCATATCATGACAAGATCTCCGGCGCCTTCCGCAGCCTCAACGGCGCCAGAGCCTTCGCCGACGTCCGATCCTGCCTACCAACGGCCGCAAACCACAACCAGAAGCCCCTCGGCGTGCTCACCCAACTATTCACCGAAACCCCTGGATCCCATCCCCAGACCAGCCACCACATGAGCGCCGCCATTGGCCGAGCGTTGAGTCCTCATACGGAAGTGAATCCTCAACCAAGTGGACAAGTGAATCCTGAATCAAATAATTTGCACTACTCCGCTGAGCGTAGTATAATCAGTTCATGTCAACAAAAGGACCTGAAGACCTCGGGCCGGCCGCGACGGTTGGCGTATCACTGCTCATCTTGACGAGTCTCGCTGATGGCGAGAAGCACGGCCACAGCCTGATGAAAGACATCGAGGAGTTCGCAGGCGTCCGACTTGGTCCCGGAACACTTTACAAGGCCATCTCGCGTCTAGAGTCCGCGGGCTTAATCGAGAGTCTCGATCCTGATGAGCGACGGCGCCCGTATCGAATGACGCCAGCGGGTTGCAACGAGCTATCTCGCTCCTTCGAGAATCTAGATCGAATAGCGGAAGAATTCCGACGAAGAATGCGGCCACCGAAGCGCCCACTTACCCTTACACCATCCCCGATTGGCTGACAGCTGTGCCGACTATGGGTGGACGTTGGCTCGTAAAATTGTATCCACGCAAGTGGCGAGATAAGTACGGCGAAGAAATGATCGATCTTCTTACGGCCCTTAAGGCGGCCAGTGGGGGTTTATCACTCGCCTATCGCATTGACTTGATCAGAGGCGCTCTCGTCGAGCGCACCGTCGATCTTTACGCTCGAAAAAGGACGCGTCGGGTGATCACCTCCTTCATAACCGCCCTCCTCCTTGTGACATCGGCCGCTACCGCTGGCCTTGTAATGACGGGTTCCCCCTCGCCGACATCAGAGCGAAGTATTCGGGCAGCTAGTCACTCCGCATTAAGTAGCGCTTCAGCCGTAGGCGCTCAGAAACGACAGGCAGCTCTAACAGCAGCAATGGCTGCGTACGAAGTCGAAGTCCGCCTTATGTTACGAGACACAGCGTCGGCCAAGGTGGCCCATTCTGGGGAGTCGCAGGCAACACGATAAAAATAGAAAAAACTAGAAATGGAGGATAGTCAATGCGTCGAATTTTTATCACTCTAACTATCTCACTTGGATTAGTATCTAATATCGGTATACCGGTCGCAAGGGCGCAGGTCACTACCGGCGCTTCTACTGCCTACTGGAAGGCCATCCTCGGACCAAATTGTACCCTCATCAATCCTACCCCTACGAGCGTAGTGTCGAACTGCTCAGGCAGTGGCAGAGGGCAGGCAATAAGGCCACCAGGGGTGAATCCAACGTGTGCGACGATCGAGAACGGCGTCGAGTGCATTGGGAGTAGTTCTGGTTCCTTTTTAGGATCTTTCTACAACTCATCAAGCGGGAACGTGACGGGTGGTAACGGACTCTACAGCGGAGCATGCCTCGGAAATACCGCTATCGCTAGTCAGAGTCGGCAAACAGCGCCGCCAGGCGACAGCATCTTTATTAGTTACACTCCCGCATATAGCGGTAGCCCTATTACGAGCAAATTTTTTTCCTATGGCTCCTATTTTGGTGGTGTCTGTTCGACATTCTAAGGGCTCTATCTGCCGGTAATTCTGAGAGATTGTCGGACAGCCTGCGTTACAAAGAGTTTTTTTCTATCGTTAGGCGTGGCTACATTGGCTCTGTTCTATCGATCGATCCGCCCAATCAAGTCCGACGCTACAGTATTCCTGGGTAACGCCAGCCATGTGTAGGATGTACAAACGGCTCGCAGCTTCGTCAACTCGGCTGGAAAACTAACCGATCGCGCGCCCCAGTTGGCTGAAGGAAGCCGCCCGAAATGTCTCGCAGTCTGCCTCGGGTGTCATCTAGCTCGCGCTGGAAATTTGGTGCCCACCAGCGCCAGACCACTGGACCCGGTACGGAAGTGCCGACCTTATTCCCACTCGATCGTGCCGGGCGGCTTGGAGGTCACGTCGTAGGCGACCCGGTTGACGCCGGGCACCTCGTTGATGATCCGGCTCGACAACCGTTCCAGGACCTCGTAGGGAAGCCGGGCCCAGTCGGCCGTCATTGCGTCGTCGGAGGTGACAGCGCGGATGATGATCGGGTAGGCGTAGGTGCGCTCGTCGCCCATCACCCCGACGGTGCGCACGACCGGCAACACGGCGAAGCTTTGCCACAGCTCACGCGACAACCCGGCCCGACGGATCTCCTCGGCCACGATGGAATCTGCGGCTGCCAGGATGGCGACCCGTTCGGGC
>JAJZDJ010000074.1:0-9706 GCA_021828685.1 Actinomycetes bacterium
GCCGCGCCCCGACCCGCACAACCGGCCGACCATGGTCGCCTGCTCGCCGGACAGCGATGGGCGCGCAGCGATCGCGTGTCGGATCGCCCCGGGCGCGCAAACCGCGACGCCCGCGGTGTGGCGGCGGGCGGCGCTGTCAAGGAGCTCGGTTTCGAGTCGCATCAGCTCAACCGTCGAGTAGACGGCCCCGGCGAGACGCGACATGGCGCCCGTCGCGGCTATCGCCGGGGCGGCGAGCACGACATCCGCGTCGGCGGACACCCGGCCCGGCGACAGGCCTGCCGTGGCGGCGGCTGCTACTGCCTGGATGACGTCGCGGCGGTCGAACGTGGAGCGGTGCGCCGTGAGCCCCCCAGGGCCAGCGAGACGGCCGGCGAGGACCGCCGGGTCCTCACCAGTCGGAATAGCCCGACCGACTCTGGTGGCCAGGTCGGCGGCGGCGAGACGGGCTACCGTGCCGGCGGTGACACCCAGCTCGGCGGCTTGGCGGCGCCACTGCTCGCGTTGGGTTTCCGGGTCGACCGGCTCCGGTTTCACTGGCCGGGTGGCGAGCGTGGCGATCTGCGCGGCGCGGGGGCTAGCGAAACCTGACTCCGCTAACGCTGCCGTGATCTGCTTGCGTCGGGTGGAGAACCCGTCGAGCGTCTCGTCGGGGATCCCGGCGATGTCCGCCACCCCGTTCGTGACCGGCCGCCAGGTGACGGCGAGGCGTTCGGTGAGCTCGCATCGAAGGGCGGCCTGGTAGACGTAGCCGGCGGTTTTCGCCCAGGCGAACAGTTTCTTGCCGTTGACGCCGCCCCAACGCCCGTCGGATCCTTGCGCCCGGTTGAACACCAGAAGGTGGGTGTGAAGCTGCGGGTCCCCGGCGCGGGAACTGCGATGCACGAACCCCGCGGCGACCGCCCCGACCGTCGCCATGTCGACGGTTCCGCCCGCCCCGCGCCGGCCGGCGAGGACGCCGGTATCCTCCAAAAACCCGACGGTCGCCGCCACCGCCCGGTCGTGCGCCTCGGCGACCTGAGCCCGAACGTCGGGCTCCGCTATCTCGCCGAGCAAACTCACAGACTTGGGGGCGGAGAACGTCAAGTCGAACGCGGCGACCTTGCCGACCCGCACCCCGAGCGGCTCCCCGCTCACCGGGCTCACACCTCATACCAGCGCGTCTATCTGTGCTGTGTCGACAACCCCAGCGAGCCCTATAGCCGCCGCCCCGGCGCCGACCCAGCGGCCCGGGCCCGAGCGGGCGTAGTAGTCGTCGACACCCGATCCGACAGTCTCCAGGTAGTAGCCGACCCCGCCGGTGCTGACAACCCCAACCGACAACATCAGCGCCGCTCACTGTCACGAACGACAGCCCTGAAATCCCGGAACGCCCGCGACCGCCGAGCTCGCCAAGCCACCGGACTGCACCCGGCCAGCTGCGCCGCTTCACGGGTCGAATAGCCGGCCGCGGCCGCTAAGAGAACGGCTGCCGCCGTAACACTCAACACCCCCGCCCGTGCCGCGCCGAGCGCAAGCCCACCGAGCCCGTCCGCTGCCCGGCTCGCTTGACCCGCCGACGTGCAGTCGACCGGAGCGTCATAGCCCAGCCGGCCAGCGGCCTGCGACGCGAGTTGCGGAGCGAGCTCGGCGAGTCTCTCCGTGCGGGCCCGGGCGGTGCGACGCCGATTCGAAACCCGATGCCAAGCCTTCTGCGCCACCCTCCCCGCGTCCAGAGACGCGTTGAGTCTCATAGCGGCGAGCGCCTCGACGATAAGGTCCGCCTCGGCGTCCGCGAGATCCTCGCCGACCAAACCTGACCGCGACCAGCGCCGAACGACAGGCACCAAGACCACGACGACCGCCGACAACGCGGCCGTCGCTGCCAGTGGATCGCCGCGGCAGGCCGACAACGCTGCGAACACCTCTCCGTCTTCTCTCGCCGCGACAGCGGCATCCCCGGGCGTCGCGAACCGACAGAGGACCGGATCGGCCGCCCACAAGCTGGGCCGCCTCGAAGCCTCCGCCGACGCCGGCCAGCCCGCCAAAATGTTGATGACACCGGGATGGGAACAAGACATGCACCCCACGATCAGCCTCGTGCCTTGACTGTGACCCTGACCGAAACCATGACCCACGGAAAAACTTTCTGGCCGACACCGACCGCCCTAGCCGCCGCGAACATGCAGCTCACAGGGCATGTGAACGCCGCCAGTCAAGACGCCAGTCAAGGAGAAGTCATCCGAAAACTGTCCGCCGCCAACCCGAAACGACGGACTCACCCCCCTCCGCAGGGGATACATCACAAGGCGGTCAGTGCGCATCTTTGCCGGCATCGACGCCTGCCCGCGAGCGTCCCGTCCCAGGGACACGCCGTCACCCTCGACTGTTTCGGATGTTTCAGATAATATTCGACTCATGGGAGAACGCGAGGTGTACGGCTTCGTCGCTTCGGGCGGGTCGGAGCGGATCGTTACGTCGCTTCGGGTGCAGCCGCGCCATCGCGACACGGTGCGGGCCGTCGCCGACGTCCTGGCCGATACCAGCGAAGGGCCAACTATCGAAGTGCTCCACGGACGGCGACGAGTTGACCTGCCCCGAGAGCTCGCAGCTCTGCTGCTGAGCGTCGCTCGCGCCGCCGCCTCCGGCGAAGATGTAGCTGTCACGGTCGCCCAACCACAAGACCGAGAAGAGGAGTTGACCTCCCAGCAGGTCGCCGACCTGCTCAACGTCAGCAGACCTTACGTCGTGAAGTTGGCCCGACGCGGAGTGCTACCGCACCGCATGGTCGGCAACCGCCACCGCTTTAACGCCTGCGACGCGCTTGCCTACAAAGCGAGCGAGGAACGCCGGCGCGAGGAGATGTTGGCTGGCATCGCCTCAGCCGACGGTTACAGCCCCGAGGACTTCTGACGGTTCCTTCTCAGTCAAAAGCGACGTCTCCCGACCTGCCGGTCGCCGTTTTAGATTTAGACGCCAACGCCCTGGTACCACCCGGGTTGCGGTACCTGCTGCTTAGCTGTGCTTCAACTGGAATTTTTTTGACCGGTTTGGCAGGCCGAGATAGCAGCAGAGTTGTGCCGCAACGGCTCCAGACTGC
Source organism: Actinomycetes bacterium (assembly GCA_021828685.1). Lineage (GTDB taxonomy): Bacteria > Actinomycetota > Acidimicrobiia > Acidimicrobiales > Palsa-688 > JAJZAM01. Next base: position 3,080 of record JAJZDJ010000074.1, read on the forward strand.
TGACGCGTCGGGGAGTGAGCGCCGAAGAAGCCGATGCCGCGCTCGCCCATGTCGTGACCGAAATGAACCGTGCTTTTCCTGACGCTCGCCTGCACCCTCGAAGCTGGCGACGGTTCGAATCGTCGATGACCAACCGCCCCAAGGACCGCCACGTCCTGGCCGCGGCGGTAGCCGCCAACGCAACCCACCTGGTAACCGACAACACCAAGGATTTCCCGCCACGCAGCCGGGGGGCTTGACCGTTCATCGCTGCGAGCCGTTCCTTCTCGCGCAGCTATCAGCGCGACCTGACCGCTTCCTCGCAGCAGCAGCGAACACGAGCGGCCGACATCAACAGCCCCCACACACACCCCACCAGCTTGCCGAGCGGCTAGCCGCCAGTGAACACCTGCCGGTCCTTGGCGCCGCCCTGTTGAGAGCCCTACAAACCTGACAACCCACCAGTCGGTCCAGGGCTCCGACAGCAAAATGGCTGTGCCGATAACGCAGACAGACGTCGCCACAACAGTCAAGGGCTCGGCCGGCACTTCGCCGAAGCTCGCCTCACACTGCCGGTGCATCGTTGCAGACAAAGCTCCCCGGGCGCCTACTACCAGCTCGGCGACCATAGGATCGCCCCCGTCTCAACTCAAGGATCACCTTCAATCACAGGCAAAGCCTGACGACCGGAACCACCGGGGATTGCTCCGCAGCGATCAGCTGGCGTGGCGGCGTATGTACTCGTCGAGTGCGTCACGGCTGACATCGGCAAGCCTGCGACCCTGAGCTGACGCGATCTCTTCGAGCGCGACACGAGCAGAGCGAGACACGCGCACGGCCATGGCTGGGGTCCGTTCCCGCTCGCCGCTGACCGACGGACGGCCAGGGTGGCGGCGGTGGACCCGTTCAACGATCTCGTCGACCGTGTTCTCGGTCAGGCGGCTCCCGTCGGGCAGTCTGACGTCCTCTTCGTCGAGGTCGACATCACGGTCGCTTCGGGTTATGGGCTTTCGAGAAGTCATCCGTTCCTCCGATAGCGCGCGGGCATCACGTGGATCACAAGCAAACAGTCCGGCCGTTCGACGGCAATGATCTCCAACTCCCGGTCGCGCTCATCGACGCCGACCCACCGGACGATCACCGCATTGGTCACCTCGTCGGTCTCAGCGGCGGGAGTAACGGTTTCAATGACTCGGCGAGCGCTGGCATGACGGACCCGGTGCTTCCGGCTTCCCCGAGTGAACCGGACAGGCCTCGCCCCCATTCCCCATATTGTGTCATACATTACGATATAGTGCAAGACACAACCTAAGCCCGGTGAAGGAACCTCCTATGGGACGCCGCAGGTCAGCGCCCTGGCGGTCGTGGAACCTCACGTCTAGCGCCACTCGCAACGAATTCGAGTGCTCCCAGACCGTCCGGATGGTGACGCGGGCGAAGAGAGGACCGGTCGTGTCTGTGAACGCGGCCGCCCGTGATGGCATGAACCCCGGATCGCCAACCAGACACGGCGGGCGTGGCCGAAGCGGCTGCTTCTCCGACTGTAGTGCTTGCCCCGGGCGGCGGCACGCTCGATCATCCGGCTAAGGGGAACGGGGAGGACCCTGAACATATCTCCAGCTCGGCTGAGCTACGCCTGAGCGCCACAGCGACACGAGGTGAGCTTGCTGGCGGCTCAACCGTGGGGACCGCCCCGAGCAGGGTGGCTCCTGGTCCTCATGGCTGCGATGGTGTTGCTGAGGGAGGGCCGGGGTCAACGGTGGAACGCCCGCAGCGAAGCGAGGACGAACGACCTTGACGCCGGGTTCGACCTCAGCGCATGATTGCTAGCGGCGAGGGCCGGAACACCGACAGGTCGGGTTTGCTGTTGCGCCCCGAACGGCTCGGGCAGGTAATGGCGGCGCTCCTGGCACCTTGTGCGAGTGTGTGAACCTGGTCTCTAAGCGCTCGCAGCCATCAACGGTCCGACCCGACCACCGGGCCCGCAGACCGACAGTCTCCGGGCCTCACCCGACGGAGCAACCATGCGCCCGGCGTTCTTCAACAGCCCGATGTCGTGGTCGTCTGCGCTCCGATGAGAGCGCCGGCCGGTTCTTCGCCCGCCGAACTGTCCCCGGGTTCGCTGCAGGCTAGTGCGGGTGCGAAACGTCGGCCAGGACCGTTCTCGCCCGGCATTGGTTTCGGCCGGAGCTTTGAGCGGGGGTCTGCCCGCTCCGTTCCGGGTGCTCCCGTCGCGCGACGTTGGAAGCCGACGCCGGGAGCGGCATGCCGGGTCAGGTAACAAAGGCGGGTTCCGACGGTTCTCGCGTCAACCTGTATTGATTGGTTAACTTGTCGTTTGATTGTAGCAGTTGTTGTGAGGTGTTGTAAAGCATGTGTCGGGTGGTGGGGCGCGCGCGTTCCGCGTTCGGCGGGTGTGCTTGCGCGACGACCGACCGTCTCAACGTTTTCGTGGTGTAACCGGCAGGGTCATCCAGCGGCGGCGCCGATCACGGGATGGGGGTCGTTTGGTGACAGCGCGGCTAGGACCGGGATTTTGAGCGACTCGATACTCATGTAGCGTTGCGCGATCGCCCATTCGTCGGTCTGCTCGGCGAGGACCGCCCCGACAAGACGGATGACCGCGTTTCGGTTAGGGAAAATCCCGACGACATCGGTGCGCCGGCGGATCTCTTTGTTCAACCGTTCCTGGGGGTTGTTGGAGCGGATTTTCGGCCAGTGCTCGACGGGGAACGCGGAGAACGCCAAGATGTCGTCCGCGGCGTCTAGCACGAAGTTAGCGGCGTCGGAGAACCCGGCGGAGCTGAGCTTGTCGATGACATCGCCTAACTGTGACCAGGTGGCTTGCCGGTCGGGCTGCTCGAAGATCGACCGGACGAGCGTCGCTACCATCGGCCACGATGCCTTAGCGACTCGCGAAGCGAGGTTAGCCATGAAATGCGTCCGGCAACGCTGCCAAGCGGCACCGCAAAGCACGGTGGCGATCGCCGCTTTGATCCCGCCGTGCGCGTCGGAGATGACCAGCTCAACCCCTGACAGGCCCCTAGCGACCAGCCCCCGCAGGAACTCGGTCCAACTAGCGGTGTCCTCGGCGGTAACGACGTCGAAGCCGACGATCTCCCGGCGTCCCTGCGCGTTAAGAGCGGTAGCGATCACCACCGACACGTTGACAACCCGGCCTCCCTCGCGTACCCGCTGCGTTAGAGCGTCTATCCACAAGTAGCGGTAAGGGCCGCCGTCGAGCGGACGGCAGCGGAACTCGCCGACCAGCCCGTCGAGCTCGCCGGCCATGCGAGAAACCTCCGAGCGGCTCATCCCCTCAATACCCATAGCTTTGACCAGGTCATCCACGCGGCGGACCGACACGCCCTCCACGTACGCCTGGCAAATCACCGCCACCAAAGCTTGCTCCGCTCGCCTGCGCGGAGCGAGCAGAAACTCAGGCGAGTACACACCCGTACGCAGCTTCGGCACCGCCAAATCGATGGTACCCACCCGGGTGTCCCAGCGGCGATGCCGGTAGCCGTTACGGGAATTCTCCCGCCCCTCGGACCGCTCGTTGTAGCCGGCACCGCACTGCAACGAAGCCTGCGCCGACATCAACGCCTCCGCGAACGCCGCCAGCATCGCCCTAGGCAAGTCAGTATCAGCGTCATCGGCCTCCAAATACTTGCCAAGCCAGCCAGCCGCGTCGATAGTAGTAGGGACAGCCATCGTGATCCTCCTCAAAGAGTTGTATTGGTAACTGCTTCTTTAAGGTTGACGCGATGGCTGTCACCATTGGGGGATACCCCCTCAGTTCACCCCCCCTCGTACACCACTCCCCGGGACTCAACTCAGCTCGCTACTAGGCAGCGATCGGCGCCGACGGCGGACTGGCTAGACAGTCCACCAAACCGCTATCGGCAGCACGCCGCCGGGAGCAGACAACGACAGGCGGCGAAGGACGGGTCATAGACTCGGAGCGTGACGAAAGCGAAGGGGCGGTCTCGTCAGACGGCGGGGCTCAAGGATTTGTCGGTCGATCTCACCCGCGATCAGCTTTCGCGTGCCCAAACGGGTGCTCTTGTGGCGCGTCTAGTAGCCAACAATCCAAATTTCGCTTCAGTATTCCCCTACAGGGATGCCGAGGGGCGGAGCGTGGTCGTACCGATTCGTGGTTCTGACTCGCTTCATGATCTCAGTCGACTCATCCGCCAAAGCGGCGGTAAGGGCTCATTCGTTGCGATAGCACACGATTCAGAGCCCGGTTCGGTGTGCCTCTACGTCGGCAACGTCATTATTTCCGAGCGTCAAGATGATGGCGACCACTCCGTACCAGTAACTCCTGACTGCACAGTTGGCGACCTCCTTGCCGTTCTCGCGACGGGTGCAACTATTAGCTACAGGCTTGAGTCTAGTGACATGTCGCTGCAGGAACTCAAGACACGCGAGGTTCCTATCCCAGCTTAAGATGGGGTAACGCCCTTCGCCGACGGTCACCAAGTACGGGTTGACCAAGTCCAGAAATATCGGCTTTCGCCACTAAGGGTTTAGTGCTATACTAGGGGAGCGATGCGGCTGATCCCATCTCCGGGCTTTCGCGAGTGGCGGACTTCGCTCAGCCCTGAATTCCGGGCGGAGGTCGACGATGCGCTCGCCTACCTGCGCCAGTTCGGACGGGACGCCGCGCTGCCCTACGTCCGCCACCGCATCCAAACCTCCCGGCACTACCCCGACATGAGCGAGGTCCGGGTCTTGGTCGACGGGCACCAGCTCCGTGTCCTGGTCAGCTTCGAGCCCGTTGATTTGGTCTTGGTGCTTCTGGGCGGCGACAAGACCGACTCGGGAAACGCCTGGTACGCCCAGGCCATCCCCGTAGCCGACGACCTGATCAACCAGGTCAGGAACTACCGAGCGAGTAGGAGCCAATGACCAACGCACCCGAGTTCCCTCCCGGATGGGAGGAGTTCAACCCAGATGACCACGAGCTGAGCGCTGATCCCAGCTACCAAGAAGCACGCCACCAGGCTCGCCATCGGCGAGAGGCCCGCACGGAGGCCTACGGTAAGCTGCTCCGTCAATTACGAGAGGGCCAGCACATCACCCAGGTCGCCCTGGGCGAGGCCCTCGACATGGTGCAGTCTGACGTATCGCGGATCGAGCGCCAGCGGGACTTACGTGTCTCGACTCTGGCCGCCTACCTCTGGGCACTCGGTGCCGACGACGTGGCTCTCCAGGTCCACTTCCCGGACCAGGAACCTGTCACCGTCCCTCTCGACTCCCTCGCCGGCTGACTGCCATTGGATATCCGCTCAGCGATCCTTGACCGGGAGCGAGGTTGCTTGCTGATCTCCCAGCCGGCTGTGCTGCGGATCGGTGCCGGTTCAGCGATGTCGTTGCGAAACTCGCCGTAGTAGGCCGCGGCGGCCTCCACCAAGCCGGCGGGCACCTGCAATTGCTGGGCCGTCTCGGTGATCGATCCGTCGTTGTCACGGATCGTAGCGATGACTTCCCAGACGTCCAGCCCGCGCCCTACCAGGCTCGCCCGCCGTCCGCTCGGTCCATAATGCTCGCCCACGCGCTCACGCTACCCACCCAGTGACACCTCGTGAGACCGCAGTGGAAAGCTCCGCCTCATCGGGGGGACATCCCCGACACGCAAACCGCAACACAGCCACCCGCGTTTGGCACGACCGGGCCATCTTTAACCTCTTCACCATCGAAACCCACCAGCGGCTTTACGGCCGTAAGTTCAAGGCGAGAACCGCCTCAAGAGCCTCGTCGAGCGGCTCCACGGCAGAGCTCGTCAGCCTGCCCGCAAACCACCTCTTGGCCTCTTGCTTCTGGGGCAGTTTTTCATGCGACCGGAGCCGTATGCTCACGTTCGTCTGATCAACATGGCCATACACAATGCGGCGGGCGCCAAAGCGCACCTATCGCAACTACTCGACGCAGCTCTGAAAGGTGAAAAGGTCGTCGTCACGCGCGCAGGCAAACCCCTGGTCCGGCCAGTCCCGGTCGACACTCCCCCATCTCGCGTCCTCGGTTTCGGCCCGTGGGGAACATCGCAACGGAAAGTCCCGGTAGAGCGCTTCTCGGTACCGGTAGGCGTAATAGCCAACGTTTAGCCCCTCAGGGGTGACGACACCCGGGGCCTCACCGACGGCCAGGACCTGACAACCGGGGCGTGACGCCCCTCAAGCTGCCCGCGACTTGGTCACCTTGGCCACCACGCCGGTCTTGGGGCCGACCTTCACTTGCGTCTGTAGGCCGAGCTTGCGGGCCACCGTGAGCAAGGTGTCCATGGTGGGGTTGTGCTCGGCGGCCTCCAACCTGGCCACCACCGGCTGGCTCCAGCCCAGTATCTGCGCCAGCGCTCTCTGGCTCAAGCAGTGTTCAGCCCGGTAGGCGATCACTGCCTCGGCCACCACCCGGGCCAGTGCTGTGCGCTCCCACTCCGTCCGAAACTGCGGGTCCCGGAGCATCTCCTCCAACACCTCGGCATTGCTGGCCAGCCGCTTACTCATCCTACTTCCTCCGTTTGCGCTACGGCCGACTGGGTGAGGATCGGCTAGGGCGGGTGTCCACCGCCGACCAGAACCTCGACGCCCAGCGAGACGCTCTGGCGCCCGCCGGCCGGAGCTGGACAAGGCGCTCTTCGTCGCC
>JAJZDJ010000074.1:9806-13635 GCA_021828685.1 Actinomycetes bacterium
CCGTCCGAGCCGGACCTACCGTGACTTTTCGTTCCGTTGTTCCCCACGGGTCGTTTCCTCGACCCGGTCTCCCCCGATGAGCGATTCGACCCGCTCGACGAAACCGATGGTACAATGATTCGTACTACTTTCCGATTTGAGGACTTGTAATGCCGGTTACTGCCAGCGAAGCTCGTAAGAACCTCTTCCCGCTCATCGAGCAGGTCAACGACGACCGTGAAGCGGTGGAGATCACCTCCCGACGCGGTGACGCCGTATTGGTGTCGAGGGCCGACTGGGACGCGCTCAACGAAACGGCCATGTTGTTGCGGGCACCCGCCAACGCCCGCTGGTTGCTGGACAGCCTTGCGCAGGCTCGCTCCGGGGAGCGCCACGAGCACGACCTCGATCGGAGCTGAATGCGGCTGGTGTTCACCCCTCGGGGATGGGACGACTACCGCTGGTGGCAGGCGAATGACCGATCGACGCTCAAGCGGGTCAATCGTCTCGTCGATGAGGCCCTGCGCGATCCTACCGCCGGGATAGGCAAGCCTGAGCCGCTGCGACACCTGCTCGCCGGGTGCTGGTCCCGGCGGATCGACGAGGAGCACCGGCTGGTTTACCTCGTTGACGGCAGCGATCTGGTGGTGCTCCAGGCCCGGTATCACTACGAGACGTAGCCCCCCGGATGGAGACTGAGAGTGCGCCCGCAAATGGACCCCGCGACAAACGCGGGTTCCCACTTGAGGGCCACGCCGGGTGCCCGCACGCGGTAGGTCATTTGCTAAGGCCAGCCTTTACACCGCCAGCCCTACAATCATCCACGCCATGCCGGCTCGCACCCGCCGGTTCCCGCCGAGAAAGGAGTGACCATGGCTCGAACCATCGCCGAGAAGGAACGGATCGCCGAAGAGATCGCCGAGCGCCTGGCCCACAAGACCGGGGAAGTTTCGTGGCGGGACGTCGATCCGCTGAGACGGATAGCTGACGCCTTCCGCCGCTCGGCGGCTATCGACGCCGAGGTGGCAGAGGCCGTGCACGCGGCCCGCGACGACGGCTACTCCTGGGCTGCTATCGCCGCCATGTTGGGAGTGTCCAAGCAGACCGCCCAGGCCCGCTACCGCAGGTGACCGACCCGAGGGCCGGAAAGTGCCCGGGGGGCACCGGCGGCTCCCCAACCCGCCGAGGTCGCAGATCGGACTCGAGCATCAACAAGCCCTGCGACCGAAATCAGGTACTCGGAAAGCTCTCGACCCGGGCCCTCGTTCCGAGCACCCTGTGAGCCGGGCGGGTGCGAAGCAAGCGGGGTGCGCGGATCTGTCGAGGAGACAACGGCTCGACCAGCCTGTGTAGGAGTCTCCACGTGGAGACTCCATGGACGGCCCCCAGGCGAAGACCCCGTGGACGAGTCTCCGCGTAGAGACTGCCAGACGCCCGTGGGATAACGGTCCTCAAGGACACGGTCGCGCAGAGCCTCGGCGCAAACGGCGAACCTTTCACCCTAGGCATTCTGTACCGCCACCGATGCTCTCTGCGCCGAAGGTGGCAGGCACTTGCGAGATTGGTTGGCTTCGCAAGACTGTGCGTGAAATTGCACAGTTTTCGTGCAATTTGACGCACAGTCTTCTCTGGGCGTGCCAGTTCCCGGCGAACTCGACTTCGGCTACTTCGTGCGGCCAGCCGCAGAGAACTTGTGCACTGCAACGCATTGCAATCGGTAGGCTTCTGGTGTGCGGGGGATCCGCTGGACCGACGAGTCCGAAGACCACATCGCTGCCCACACCGTCATACAACATGAGGTCCGCACAGGAGATGACAGACGCCGAGCACCGGGCCTTCCGGTTCGCGCAGAGCGCTCCTCGCCTACGGTGAGGGCCATGTGGACAGACTCGCCATGGCAAGAAGAGCCGTTCCTCGACGAGGATCACGGCCTTGCCGAGCTGTCGGCGATCGAAGGGGCCGACGAGCTCTGCCGACGCCTCCTCGAGTCAACCTGGGGATGGGGCAGCAGTTCTCGTTGCGCAGAAGCGGTCGACCTCCTCGCCGCCGTGCGCGGGACAGGCACTCTCCCCGACGCTTTCGTCGCCATGCTGGTCTGCACCTGCGGCCGCTGGGCCCGGGTCACAGCCAAGCTGATCAGGGCCGTCGAAGTATCGGGGGTTCTCACCAGTTCCGATCTCGACGAGTTGGCCGAATCGTTCCTCGGCGAAGAAGTGGTAGTCAAGTACCCCTTCCTCTGGGCAAGCCCACGAGGGCTAGACCTCAGCGTTTCCGACGACGGGCCGCCCGGTTTCGTAGTCGACGAGCACACGATGGCAGAGACCCGACGTCGCCCCGAGCCGCCGCTGCGCCGTTGGGCAGCAGCCCGCTCGCTTCGCAGCGATCCCGGAAGACTCGACGACCTGCTGGCATGTACTGGCGCCCTCCCACCCCGCCACCGCGAGGCGGCGCTGCACGGCCTGCTCGACGCCTCCGATGCACTCGAGAATGGCGACCGCCGCCAGCTAATACGGCGCGGGCTGCGCTCCGGCGTCGCCAGCGTGCGCCGATCTGCTCTCGATGGGCTCTGCGAACTCGACGGAGCCGACACGGCGCTCCGTCGCGCGCGCGCCGACACCAATCGGGCAGTGCGGGCCTGGAGACCGGCCAGTACCGTCGCGAGCGGCCCAGGTTCAGCCTCCGGGCAGGCCGGAAGCGTTTCCGGAGCGGAGTCGAATGAACCCGACATTGCGTTAAGGTCACGGCCATGACGGAGGCACCGGGAACCCCGAGGCCAAACGACGAGCTCTCGAGCCTTCGGGTGCCGAAGGCGCTGCGAGCGGAGGTCGCCGAGATCGCAGCCCTCGTCGACGAGGTGTGCGCCGAGCATCTCGACCGCGAGTACAGCTCACTATGCCTTCGCCTGCTCGCCATGCTTGCTCGCAAGCGTCCGTCTCCACTGGCGCGCGGAGAGCGGCGCGTCTGGGCCGCAGGTGCCCTCTACGCCGTGGGCAGCATCAACTTCCTGTTCGACCCGAGCCAGGAGCCGCACCTGCGCGCCGACGAGCTCGCGATGGCCACCGGGGTGGCAAAATCCACAATGGCCAACAAGGCGGCTTTGATCCGCCGGACGTTGCAGGTCAGGCCGCTTGAGCCCGACCTGTGCCGCAGGGAACTGCTCGCCAGCCATCCCTACGCGTGGCTGGTCGAGGTCGACGGCTTCATCGTCGACGTGCGCGCCCTGCCCCAGCCGCTCCAAGACGACGCGCTATGCCGGGGTCTCGTGCCACCCTGGCCGAGCGCGGCATCGCCACACTGATCTCGGGAGCACCGTTCGTCTGATCGCCCCCGTCGTGACCCTCCCACGAGAGCTCGACACCGGGGTGCCCGTCTCGAGGAACGCCATGCCAGTCGTCGACGCCCTCGGCAGCGACGAAGCCAAAGCTTCCCCCGCCCACGAGGCTGATCACTGCTCCGCTTGCATGCCGCTCGGATCGCCTTGGAGGCCGGCGCGCTCCAGGCGCTGCAGAAGACTCTGCTTCTTCGAATGCTGGCGGCGCAGCTCCACCAGACGCCGATCGAACACCTCGCGGCGCCGCTCACGCTCGCTGACAGTCCGCAAATCCACGAGAAGCTCGACGGCTTCGTCGTAGCGAGAAGGCTGGCGCGTGCCGATTGCGGCGTACACCTGCTCCCAAACTTGGTCCTGGCGCGGGGCCAGGGCAGCCAGGTGCCGCTCGCGGGCAGCTGCTCGGGCTTCTTCTCGCAGGGCCTGCTCCTGCATCCGGCGCTCAGCAGCAAGGCGCGCTCGCTGCTCGCAGCGTCGCCGCGCTGCGTCCTGCAGCTCGATCACCGTACGGCGGCCCGCCTC
>JAJZDJ010000075.1 GCA_021828685.1 Actinomycetes bacterium
TCGTCGACGGGGTGCAGGTATCCGACAGCGAAGACTGCCGTGATCGCGTAGAGGAACGCGACTGCAACCAGAAACACCACCGACAGCGAGTCGACCCGCAACCAGCCCGACAGAGCAGTAGTCGGGGTCGCGCGAGGTATCAGCAGTACCGCCAGCACGAAAGTGGCGACGCCGGCCACCACGGTGAGGGCTTGGCCGACATGAGCCGGGGCGAACCAGCACAGGACTGCGACCACCGCAGGAGCGACGAGCAGCGCCACCAGGTCCCAGCCCATCGCAGGCCCTTTCAGCCCTTCAGCTTGTCGAGGATCTCTGTCGACAGTGTGTCGGTGCGCCCGTGATGGACTCGCATCAACACTCCGAAGACCACCACCGCTACGAGCAGATCGAACAGGAACGCCACCTCCACGACCAGCGGAAGGCCGGCGGCGACGACCAGGCTCGCCACCGACACGCCATTTTCCAAGGAGAAGAACCCGACCGCCTGCGATACGACGTCGGAGCGGACGATGACCAGCAGGAACGCCACCAGGATCACCGCCGCCGACAACCCGAACGCGGCAGCGGGCAGCGAATGCGAGTGGACCGGCAGGCTTCCGAGCACGAAGATGGCGAAGACTGCCAACCCGATGGCTAGCAACGTCATTGTGGCCACGCTCAGCCGGTTCGAGGCAACCAGCTCGACTCGGGCGTCGTCGAGGAGGCGAAGGATGACGAACGGCACCACGATCACCTTCAACCCGAGCGACAGCGCGGCCAGGATGTACAGGTCCGGTATGCCTCGGGCTGCGGCGACATAGGCGGCCAGGGCCGTGACCGCGAGCGACTGGAACGAGTACAACCGGATTTGAGAACGAGACAGCGGGGCGCGGAGCATTGCGAACTCGCTGAGCAACACCACCAAGGTGATGCCCTCCGCCACAGCGGAGAAAGCGGAAGGAACTCGAGTGTTGACGAGCCCGCTACCGGCGCCGAGCACGGCTCCGATCATGCGCCACCCCCCAAGAACAGCACGAGCACCGCCAAAACCGCGAGGAGGAACGCGGCGGCCATGAACTCGGTGATCTTGAACAGGCGTAGCTTGGAGAAACTGTTGTCGATCAAGGTGAACACGAACCCGACCAGAAGCGCCTTGCCTAAGAAGGTGACGACGGCGAGGCCGACGGCGCTGGGCTGCCGTGACCCGGCCAGGCCCCAAGGGGCGACGAACACGTTGATCAAAAGGACGTAGAGGATCAACTGTTTCATGTTCGATCCCCACTTGAGCAACGCCAACGCCGCCCCGGAGTGCTCCAAGGTGCGGGCCTCGTCGATCATCCCGAACTCCAGGGTGCTCGAATGCGTCTCGACCGGTATCCGGCCGGTGTCGTTGAGGACCACCAAGAAGAAGGCGAGGGCGGCGAGCAGGTGGGCGGGACGGACGACCGCCGCGAAGGACGAGCGAGCCGCTGCCGCCTCGGCGTAGGGGAGGTCCGTGGTGGTGATCAACGCCACGCTGAAAGTGATGAACAGGATCGACGGCTCGATCAACGCAGAGAATGTCATCGCACGCGACGAACCCAGCTGTGCGTAGGGCGCGTTGGTTTCCGCGGCGGCGATCGCCACGGAGAAACCGGCAAGCGCCAGGATGAACCCGCCGCCGAGTATGTCTCCCATGTAGCCGAGCGGCAGGCCGTAGGTGGTCAGGACCGGGATGAGCAACGGCACCACCAGGTAGCACATGAACGCAACAACTGGTCCCGCCAAGAACACCCAGCTGGCATCCTCGGGGACCAGGGTCTCCTTGCGGAACAGCTTGGCGAGGTCGTAGTAGGGCTGAAGGATCCGCGGACCTCGCCGACCCTGAAAGCGCGCCTCGATCTGCGCTATCGCACCCGAAACCCCCGGGGCGAAGACCAAGATGGTGAGGTCCTGGCCGATCTGGATCACCGGTTGGCTCAGCTGCGTTCCGGTCACGACCCTCCGAACCCTCTCTACTCCACAATCAAGACGATCGAGTAGATGCCATTAGCCACTTGGGCGGTTCGGAAACCCGAGGGTCTCCGCCGGGGCTTCATCCGGCGATACCTAGTTACTCTATCTCTATCGAAGCGGACGAGCGCGTTTCAGTAACTCCACCGGGTCAGATGAGCGCCGCAAGGGCGATGCCGGCGGCGGCGGCGGCCAGGCCGAGCGTCAACGAGCCGGCCATGTTCCGCACGGCTGCTTCTACGGTCCCCTCCTCGATCAGGCGCACCGTCTCGTAGGAGAACGTTGAGAACGTGGTGTAAGCGCCGCAGAACCCGGTCCCCACGACCGCCACAGGCAGGTGCCCAAGCCCGTGATAGAGCGCCAAACCGCTTATGAGGCCGAGGAGGAAAGCACCGGTCGCGTTGATGAGGAAGGTTCCCCACGGGAAAAAGCCCTTCGTCCTCGAGTTCACCCACTGATCCAGGGCGTAGCGGGAAGGGGCACCAAGCACCCCGCCGGCCACCACCCCGAGGAGGATGATCACCGGCTGCCTCCGCTTCGCGATCGGTGGGCGAGTACCTCTACTCGCTGGCGAACAACGAGTCCTTCCAGGTGCAGGTCATCCAGGCTCGCCACGAACGATCCGATTTTGCTTGGGGTGTCGATCACCACCACGACGACCGGGATGTCATCGATCACCGACAGGGCGTGGTGGCGGTGCACCCGGCTCGTCACGCCGAACCCCTCGGCACCCTGGAGAACAGTAGCGCCAGCCAGGCCTGCCTTGCGGGCCCGATCGACTATCTCCACGTACGTCGGTGTGCCACCCCTGTGGTCGGTCTGTTCAAGGTAGATAGTGAGCCGCTCAGCGGGCCCTGTGAGAGCCATTGCCGTCTCCTCTCATTGCTCGACTCTCGTTGCTCGACGCCCCCGGAGCCTCGGTGGCCGCCGTCGTACCAGGAGTATCCCCAGATACACGGCGGCCAGCCCTGCGCCGAGGGTCGACACGACATAGCCGGCGGCTACGAGCACGTGGCCCCCTTTGAGAAGCATGTCGGTGTCGACCATGAACGTCGACCAGGTGGTGTAGGCGCCGAGCACCCCGGTGGCGGCGAAAGGCCGGAGGTACTCCGTTGGCGGCCATTTCTCTACTATCAAGGTGAGAAGCGCACCGAGCACGAGGCTGCCGGTGACGTTGATGACAAACGTCGACAAGGGGAAGGTCCCGGCGCGGGTTGGCAAAGCGAGGGCCAACTCGTAGCGAGCCGGCGCTCCAATAGCGCCACCCGCTGCTACCGCGGCCAGCACCGGTAGGCGAAGCCAAGGCCGCCGCCCCCGGGGGGCGCCTTCACCTACCTCCTCAACGTCGGTGTCAAGAAGGTCAGGATCGACTGGCTCGGGATAGGTAAAAAAGCTCCAGACGGGCGACACTTCAAACCTCCCGGGCCAGCGAACACTTCCCTAGTAGGAGTCATCAGCCCAGGAGGCGGTTGCGGCGAACTCCATCACCTACTGCTGATTCTAGCGAGTGTTCGCAACCGCGACACGTCAGGAGGCGCCCGCAGCACTTGAGCGGGGACTCGTCGGTGTCGGTCCGACTACCCCAAACAGCCTTGACGGCCGCTCCGAACGCAAGACTGTGACCGTAATTGTACATTTTTCGTGCAATTACGGTCACAGACCGGCTGCGGGAGTCGGAATGTCGCATTTCCGCGAGCTTGCGAGCCGCGAGCCGCTAGCCACGCTCTGGGGCCACGAGTCAACAACTCAGCGCTCGGCGATCCCCGGTCGGCGTAGGACGCCTTCGGGTAGGTGCAGGGCCCGCAGCTTTCCCATCACGTCGGCGGGCAGCGCCCTCGGAGTCAGCAGCGACAAGCCGACCATCGTGGCGAAGGCGAGCGGGACGGTCCAGATGGCCGGGACCTGCAGCATGATCGCCGGCCAGCCGGTTCGTCCCGCACCGGCCATGGCGGCTATCACTGCGCCCGATGCGGCTCCGCCGCCTAGAAGCAGGCCGACCAGGGCGCCGATCCTGGTCAGGCGCGTCCACCAGATCCCGAGGATCAAAAGGGGGCAGAACGACGACGCTGCGATGGCGAACGCCCATCCGACGAGGACGTTGATAGAAGTGCCTTGTACCGCCAGGCCGGCGGCGGTCACGGCTATCCCGGCACCTAGAGCGGACCAGCGGAAGGCTCGCACGCCTTTTCCGAGTATGTCGTGCGACAGTGCGCCGGCGGTCGCTATGAGCAGACCGGACGAGGTAGACAGAAACGCCGCAAAAGCTCCCCCGGCTACTAGCGCAGACAGAATTCTCTCAGCGGTTCCCGCCACGGCCAGGCGCGGAAGGATCAACACGACCGTGTCGGTGCTCTTGGAAAGGTAGAGCCCTGGAGCTTCGAGACGGCCGAGGAGCGCCAGGAGGGCCGGCCACACGTAGAAACAGGAGAGCAGGACGACGACGATCGCGGTGGTCCGACGGGCAGTCTGGCCGTCAGGGTTGGTGTAGAAGCGGACGAGAATGTGGGGTAGACCGAGTGCTCCGAGGAAGGTGGCGAGGATGATCCCATACGTCGCCGCCAAGGGGTGGATCGACCGGCCACCGAGACGCAGGAGAGGGGAGAGCCACTCACGGTTCGTGAGCGCAGCAGCACCGCCGAGGGTGGGGGCGGCGGATCCAGGCGGGAAGGTGATAGACGTCCTTGACGCAACCTGATGGACACCTGCGGAGAGCTCGACGTGGCCGCCCCCGGAGGCCGGATATGAGGAGCCGTCGAGGACACCCTCCACGACCACGCTCACCTGCTTCGACACGTCGATGCCGGTCGGTGAAGCGAAGCGTACCGTAGTCGCACGGGGGAAAACTGAAGGCGCGGTGCCGGCGACACTGTCCAAAGGCGGATGGTGAAACACTGCGACGAGGGCAAGGGCTGGCAGGGCGATAGCTACGAGCTTCAGCCAGAACTCGAAGGACTGCACGAACGTGATCCCCTTCATTCCTCCGCTTGCTATCGCTCCAGTCACCACCACACCGAGGACCACGACGCCTATCCAGTAGGGACCGCCGAACGCGACTTGGAGTGTCTCGCCGGCTCCTTCCATCTGAGGGAGGAGGTAGAAGGCGCAGATGACGAGCACGAAGCCGGTGGCCACTTTTCGTAGCAACGGCGAGTCGAGGCGCCCCTCGGCGAAGTCGGGGATGGTGTAAGCGCCGAAGCGTCGCAGCGGTGCGGCGACGACCGCAAGTAGCACGAGGTAGCCGGCCGCGTATCCCACCGCGTACCACAAGGCTCCGACCCCGTCGGCCATAGCGAGGCCTGCCACTCCGAGGAACGATGCTGCCGAGAGGTACTCCCCGGAGATGGCGGCGGCGTTGAGAGTCGAGGGGACTTGGCGGGCTGCGACGAGGAAGTCGTCACGGGTGCGCGACACCCGAAGCCCACGTGACCCGACTGCAGCAGTCGCGAGAGTAACGGCCACCACACCGATGACCGCCCCGGAGTCGGTCACTGATCCTCGTCGAGGAGCGCTACGAAGCGTTCCTCCACCCTGGCCGCCCGACGGACGTAGACGAGCGCGAGCACCACGAGCGGGGGGTAGATCCCAAAGCCGAGAACCAACACGGTGAGCGGGATGGTGAAGACCGAGATACTGACCAGTCCCGGTAGTAGTACGGACAGGATCGGGAAGGTGACCACGACGGCCGCGGCAGGCAGGAGCACGCCGAGGGCGACGCCCAGCTGCGCCCTCATCAAAGAACGCAGAAGCGTCTCGCCGTATGCCCCCGACACGTACAGGTCGGCGGCGGAGGGGACCGAGCGCGACACTGCACCCCGCTCCTCCAACCGCCCCCCGCGTACGGTCACCCGTTTGGGTAGGTCGGGTTCGGTCGGGCCCCCCGCAGCGTTCAATGCTGGCGTCTTGCGAGTCGGACGAGTTGGTCATGGAGGTCACGCACGTGGCGGCGGCTCACCGCGAGAGTCACGTCCGGTAACTGGACGAACACTCGGCCACCGTCGCCGTGCAGCTCTCTCACGGCTCGCAGGTTGACCAGGTGCTGACGGTGTATTCGCGTGAAGCCCTCGGCTCCCCACGCCGACTCGAGACGGGCCATCGCCACTCTCACGAGGAGGTTGCGGCCGTCGAAGGTGTGAAGGCGGACGTAGTCGCCGGCCGACTCGACCCATGCGACGTCTTTGCGTTCGACGAGGACGGTTTTGCCGGCCGCCTCGACGACGACGATGTCGAGGTGGTCCTCGTCGTCGGGGGCGTCTGGATCAACTCGGGTTGGATCAACTCGGGTTGGATCAACTCGGGTTGGATCAACTCGGGTTGGATCAACTCGGGTTTGATCAACCGGCGACACTGACGTCGAAGCTCTACCGGCGAGCACCCGGCGTAGAACCGGCTCCAAGCGGTCACGATCGAGGGGTTTTAGCAAGTAGCCGACCGCGCCGACGTCGAAAGCTTCGAGGGCGTGCTCGGCGTGTGCGGTGACAAAGACGACACTGGGTGGTTCTGCGAAGCGCCCTATGACACTGGCGAGCTCAAGGCCTCCGAGGCCGGGCATTGCTATGTCAGCGAGGACGAGGTCGAAGCTGCGGTCGCGAAGCTCTCGTAGAGCGCCGGTCGCATCGGCGACCGACACGACCCGCTCGACGAAACCGGACGTTCGGAGGAGGTAGCCGATCTCGTCGAGCGCCGGTAGCTCGTCGTCGACAGCCAAGGCAGATAGGAGCCTCATGTGGTCCCGACGCGCGACTGCGTCGACGCGGAGCGGCCCGAGGCGCTCCAGAACTTCGGGACGCTGAAAGATACTTTGGTTCCAGCGCCCGGGGCGGTCTCGATCACCAGCCCGTGCTCGTCGCCGAAGGTCGCCCGCAGACGCTCGTCGACGTTGTGCAATCCGACTGAGGTCGTGACGCCCGCGAGGGCCCGCTCCAGATGGCGCGGGTCGACTCCACCGCCGTCGTCCTCCACGCTGATCAAGGCGGTAGCTCCGGTGTCGACTGCTTCTATGCGGATCCGGCCTTTGCCTTTCGGTTCTATGCCGTGGCGGACAGCGTTCTCGACCACTGGTTGAAGGATGAGCGACGGTACGCGGACGCTCAGCACCTCGGGGGCTACCCGAAGAGTGACCCCCAGCCTGCTCCCAAACCGGGCGCGCTCGAGCTCGAGGTAAATGTCGACGAGGCGGAGCTCGTCGGCGAGGTTGGTGTATTGGGCGTGACTGGCGAAGCTGTAGCGCGTGAACTCGGCAAACGAGACGAGCAGCTCCCGCGCCCGGTCCGGGTCGGTTCGAATGAACGACTCGATCGCTGTCAGCGCGTTGTACACGAAATGAGGCGATATCTGCGCCCGCAGGAACTGCAGCTCGGCTTGGACTGCACGTCTTCGCGACAGGTCCAGCTCGGCTAGCTCGAGCTGGGTGGAGACGAACTTGGCCACCTCACCGCAGAGGCGAAGCAGGCCGGGCGACGCCGACGAGTCGACAGCTATGAGCGCACCGACCACGCGTCCGTCGACTTGGAGTGGCACGGCAACGCCGGCGTTGAGCCCGCAGCTACCCAAGTGGTCGCATCGAAGTTCCTCCCCCGACAACAGCTGAGGACGTCCCGCTTCCATCACCGAACGCAACGCATCCTCTAGGAGCTTGCAGTGCTCACTGTCCACTCCGTCCGACGCGATCACCCCTCCCGCGTCGCCTACGACCACCCCGCCGGTGGACAATAGCGAGCGCAGCGGCCCTAGCGCTCGGCCCATCGCGTCGGGCGTCAGACCGCCGCGCAATGCCGGGGCGGCCTGGTTTGCGATGCTGAGAGCCTGGTAGGAACCTCTCTCTCCCGGAGTTACCAGACGGCGAGACGCCCACCTCGCGTACGCGCCGACGCCGGCAAGTGCAGCTACGGCAACCGCTAGCACTGCCCAGAGCATCACTGTCTGCGCGACTCCCCCGAGAACACCGCGGCCTAGTTTGCCACACGGCTGCCCGGGAGGTCGCCCTGGGTGATGATCACCGTTCGGCGCAGCGAAACTGCCATTCGGCGCAGCCCCTGAGCCGCTCGGCGCAGAATGACGTCGATTCGGCGCCGAACCCCGAAATGGCAGCGCGCTGAGGGCACCTCCGCGTAAATGTGTGTGACGACGGTCACCAGGTCGGTGCCGCCAACTGTTATCACGGGGGTATCGCTAATGATCGACACAGCAAGAGAATCAACGAGCATGGTGATCATCAAGGAGTCGCCGTCGGCGGCGGACCCCGGCCCTCTCGGGCTGGCGGGCTTCGCGTTGACGACTTTCCTGCTGTCGGTGCACAACGCCGGGTGGGACCGCGGGACCGGGCTTGCGTGGCTCGGATATGCGTTCGCCTACGGCGGCCTCGCTCAGCTTCTGGCGGGAATGTGGGAGTTCAAGAACCGCAACGTGTTCGGCTCGACCGCTTTCACTTCATACGGGGCATTCTGGATCGGCCTCGGCCTGTGGGTCGAGCTCGCAGCCGGCAGCGCAAAGTCCGCTGCGCAAGCCGGCAACGACCTCGGGTGGATACTGCTCGCCTTCTTCATATTCACGACGTACATGTGGCTCTGCAGCGCCGCCACGAACCTGGTGCTCTTCAGCCTGTTCACCATCCTGGACGTCACATTCTTGATCCTCACTATCGGGAACTTCTCCAACAGCGTGGGCACAGTCAAGTTCGGCGGCGTCCTCGGCGTGATCACCGCCGCGGTGGCGTGGTACGCGTCTGCGGCCGGCGTCATCAACGGGATGAGGGGCAGGCAGGTACTCTTCATGGGCAAGCCGCTCATCAAGCCCGTCCAGAGCGTTTAGCCGGCCAGGGAGGACCGAATGACAGACACGTCAGGCGAGGAGCTTTCAGCGCTCCTCCACGAGAACCGCAGGTTCCCGCCGCCACCCGAGTTCGCCGCCGCTGCGATAGCGCAGCCTGGAATCTACGAACAGGCTGCGGCCGATCGGGTTGCCTTCTGGGAGGAGCAGGCACGGCGTCTCACGTGGGCACAGCCGTGGCACACGGCCCTCGAATGGGAGATGCCGTACGCCAAGTGGTTTGTAGGCGGCAAGCTCAACGTCGCCTACAACTGCGTCGACCGCCACGTCGAAGCGGGCCTCGGCGACCGGGTCGCCTACCACTGGGAGGGCGAACCCGGCGACACGCGCACCATCACCTACAAGGACTTGCAGGTGATGGTCTGCAAGGCCGCTAACGCGCTCGTCGAGCTCGGCGTGGAGGCGGGCACCAAGGTCGCCATCTACATGCCGATGATCCCCGAGACCGTCGCCGCGATGCTGGCCTGCGCCCGCCTCGGCGCCCCCCATACCGTGGTGTTCGGGGGTTTCTCGGCTGAGGCGCTGCGCGACCGGATCCTCGACTGCGACGCCCGGATGGTCATAACCTCAGACGGGGGTTACCGTAGGGGATCACCGAGTGCTCTGAAGCCGGCCGTAGACGACGCTGTAGCATCCTGCCCGAACGTCACGAATGTCCTGGTGGTGCGCCGCACCGGCCAGGACGTGGCCTGGCAGGAGGGCCGCGACGTTTGGTGGCACGAAGTGGTGGACCGCCAGTCCGAGCGCCACGAGGCGCAGATGTTCGACGCGGAGCATCCCCTCTACATCATGTACACGAGCGGCACGACCGCCAAGCCGAAGGGCATCCTGCACACCTCGGGCGGGTATCTGACACAGACGTCGGCAACACACCGGCTCGTCTTTGACCTGAATCCTGACAAGGACATTTTCTGGACCGCCGCCGACATCGGCTGGGTGACCGGCCACAGCTACATCGTCTACGGCCCGCTCGCGAACGCCACCACTTCGGTGATGTACGAGGGCACCCCTGACACGCCCACGCGCGACAGGTGGTGGCAGATCGTCGAGCGCTACAAGGTGAACATCCTCTACACCGCCCCGACGACGATACGCACGTTCATGAAGTGGGGGGAGGATCTTCCCGCCGCCCACGACTTGAGCTCGCTTCGTCTGCTCGGATCGGTAGGCGAGCCGATCAACCCCGAGGCGTGGATCTGGTACCGGACCCACATCGGCGGCAATCGCTGCCCGATCGTCGACACCTGGTGGCAGACCGAGACCGGCGGGATAATGATCTCGCCTCTGCCGGGTATCACCGCCACCAAGCCCGGCGCGGCGATGAAACCGCTTCCGGGTGTCACCGCAGACGTCGTATCCAACGACGGAACTTCGGTCGGAAACGGCGAGGGCGGCCTGCTTGTCATCAAGGACCCGTGGCCGGGGATGCTCCGCGGGATCTGGGGTGACGACCAGCGCTTCAAGGACACGTACTGGTCACGCTTTCCCGGCATCTACTTCGCTGGCGACGGCGCAAAGCGCGACGACGATGGCGACCTGTGGCTGCTCGGTCGTGTCGACGACGTGATGAACGTGTCAGGTCACCGCATATCCACCACCGAGGTCGAACACGCGCTGGTCGGCCATCCGTCGGTAGCGGAAGCAGCCGTGGTCGGAGCGTCCGACGCCACGACAGGCCAGGCGATAGTCGCGTTCGTCACTGTCAAGTCTGGAGCGGACAACGCTGAAGGCGCCGACCAACTCGTGGTGGACTTGCGTGAGCATGTCGCACGCGAGATCGGGCCGATCGCGAAGCCCCGCCAGATCCTGCTCACGCCGGAACTGCCCAAGACCCGCAGCGGAAAGATCATGCGCCGCCTGCTGCGTGACGTGGCGGAGCAGCGCGAGCTTGGCGACGTCACGACGCTGCTCGACGCGACCGTCGTCAACGCCATCCGCGATCGGATGGTGCCGGGCGCCGAAGAGCGCGAGCAAGGCTGACATCCGCCAAGTGCTCTAGCCCGGTCCGTAGCGATCCCCGACGCTGCGGGCCGGGCTAGCCTGCGCTAATCATGGATCGACGTATCTTCGGCCTCGAGAACGAATACGGGGTGACGTGCACCCTTCGCGGCCAGCGTCGCCTCAGTCCCGACGAGGTCGCTAGGTACCTTTTCAGGCGGGTGGTCAGCTGGGGCCGTTCCTCGAACGTGTTCTTGGAGAACGGGGCGCGTCTCTACCTCGACGTCGGGAGTCACCCCGAGTACGCCACCCCTGAATGCGACTCGATCGAGGACCTCGTGGCACACGACAAGGCCGGCGAGCGCATCCTCGAGCAACTAGTCGGCTCAGCGGAGGCAAGGCTGCGCGAGGAGGGCATCCGCGGGGTCGTGTACCTGTTCAAGAACAACACCGACTCCGCCGGCAACTCCTACGGCTGCCACGAGAACTACCTCACCGCCAGGCGCGACGACTTCGCCCACTACGCGGAGGTTCTCATCCCTTTCTTCGTGTCCCGCCAGATATACGCGGGCGCCGGGAAGGTACTCCAGACGGCTCGGGGGGCGATCTACTGCATCAGCCAGCGAGCGGAGCACATCTGGGAGGGCGTGTCTTCAGCGACGACTCGAAGCCGCCCGATCATCAACACCCGCGACGAGCCGCACGCCGACGCCGAGTACTACCGGCGCCTGCACGTCATCGTCGGCGACTCCAACATGAGCGAGTACGCAACGTTCCTCAAGATCGGCACCACCAGCATCTTGCTTCGGATGCTGGAGGACCCTTCGGTCGTACTTCGAGACATGACGTTGGAGAACCCGATCCGTGCGATACGTGAGATCAGCCACGACACGTCCCTCAAGCGGCGTGTGCGCCTTGCGAACGGCCGGGAGGCGTCGGCACTCGAGATCCAGTCCGTATACCTGGAGAGGGCAAAACGCTACCGGGATCTCAAAGGGCTCTCCCCCCTAGAAGATCGAGCCCTCGACATGTGGGAGCACTGCATCACTGGCCTTGCGAAAGACCCATGGTCCATGGAGCGCGAGTGCGACTGGGTGATCAAGCACAACCTGATCGAGCGCTACCGCGAACGCCACCAGCTCGCCCTCGGGCACCCGAAGGTGGCGCTGATCGACCTTCAATACCACGACGTCAACGTCGATCGAAGCCTCTTCTACAAGCTGCAGCGGGCCGGGCTCGTCGAGCGTGCAACCACCGACGAAGCCATCGAGAACGCCGTGGACCAGCCCCCCCAGTCGACCCGGGCGAAGCTTCGCGGCGACTTCATCCGCCGGGCGAAGGAACGCCGCCGCGACTTCACCGTCGACTGGGTTCACCTCAAGCTGAACGATCAAGCTCAGCGGACGGTGCTCTGCAAGGACCCGTTCAAGTCGACCGACGAGCGCGTCGACAAGCTGATCGCATCGCTTTAGCGGCGGAGTAGCGCGCTATGGAACGCCTCGAACGTCTCGTCAACCTGGTGGCAGCCCTGATCGACACGAACCACCCTTTGACTCGGGCGGAGATAGCGGAGAGGATCGACGGCTACTCGTCGGATCCTCATGCCTTCCGACGGAACTTCGAGCGCGACAAGGACCTGCTGCGCCAGATGGGCTTCCCGGTGGTGACGGAGACACCAGACGGTGCGAACGAGGAGGTCGGCTACCGCATTCCGCGCGAGCTTTACGAGCTTGGCGACCCCGGCCTCGACGAGGAGGAGCTGACAGCGATACGTCTCGCCGCTTCGGCGGTGCACCTAGAGGGGGAGTGGAGCGAATCCCTCCAGGCGGCGCTTCGCAAGCTCGGCGGCGCGGTTGGACCCTCGCAGCCGCCTGCTCGGGGTGGGGTCGGGGAAGTAGCGGGAGCCGAAGTCCACGTCGAGGCGGCGGCGGCCGTTGCTTTCGCTGCGATCGCCGAGCGACGCCGAGTGGCTTTCACCTACGGCGGCCGGCAACGCCTCGTGGACGCGTGGCGCCTCTCCTATCACGGGGGGCACTGGTATCTCGCCGGTCTCGACAGCGGACCGGGCGAGGAAAGGCTTTTCCGTCTGGACCGCGTCGAGTCGGAACTGGTCGCCGTCGGCGACGCAGGGGCCTTCGACCCGCCGGGCGAGGCGCGCGCCGGGCCGCCACCGCCGTGGCTCATAGGCGACGAAACCCAGAAGCTGGCGGCGGTCCTCGTCGACGCCGACCACGCTGTCCTGGCACGAGGCGAGTTCGGCGACGCAGCGGTCAAAGAGGTGAGCGACGACGGCTCGACCCTCTTCGAGATTCCGGTTACGAGCACCGCAGGCCTGCGCAGCGTGGTGCTCGGGTACCTGGAGCACGCCGAGATCGTCGGGCCGGCGGAGTTGCGCGAAGACGTGATCTCCTGGCTCGAGGCGCTCGCGTGAGCGCGGTGAGCGCCGGCGAACGCCTCGGTCGCCTGCTTGCGATCGTCCCGTGGATAGCGTCGAGAGACGGTCCGAATCTTTCGGAGGTGTGCGCTCGCTTCGACGTTAACGAGAAGGAGCTGATCGCCGACCTCGACCTGCTCTTCCTCTGTGGCGTCTACCCGTTTACCCCGGACGTGCTCATCGACGTCGACATCTCGGGTGGGCGCGTGTGGATACGAATGGCGGATTATTTTCGCCGGCCTTTGAAGCTGACCAGCCGGGAGGCGCTGGCGCTCGCCGCCGTCGGCCGTTTCTACCTGCGGATGCCCGCGTCAGAAGCCAACGGCGCTCTGGCGTCGGCGCTGGCGAAGCTCGAAGTCGCCCTCGGCATACCCGAGGGCGAAGTGCTCGACGTGGACTTGGACGACACGCCAGAGGGAACCCTCGAAACGTTGCGTCGCGCAACGCTCGAGCGCCGCAAGCTGCG
>JAJZDJ010000076.1 GCA_021828685.1 Actinomycetes bacterium
CATCACCAGTTGGTCCGGGCCGGTGTCGGTGCTCGTCGGTCGCTGGGACTGCCACTATGCCACTGCAGCAGTTCTACAAGCCGACACAGGCCAGGTGTGGGTTTTCTCCGGGTGGCCGCCGCCTGCTCACAGCGAGGTGGGTCACCTCGTAGCGCGCGTGGCGGGAGCCGTCTCATTGTCGAGCGTGCCACGCCCGCTTGGTTGTGACACTCTCATGGTCGAAACGCGAAGTGGCAGTTCGATTGCGGCCAAGACGGCCACGACGCGATGATGCAAACCGCGGGGATGGCACAGACGACGCAGGCAGCCAAGCCAGCAGGACAAACCGCCGCGACGCTTGGCGCGGTCGGTCTGGTTGTCGCACTTGCCGGGTCCGCCGTCTACATCGTCGGGCGCAAAGTCCTTGCACCGCCTGACCTTGCCGAGCCCGGTACGTGGGAGCGATGGTTCGTCACGGTTGGACCGGTCGTGGCGGTCTTCACCGTCGGGCGGATCCTGCTTCTCGCGGTATCAGCGCTTTGGGCATTCACGGCGGTGTCCCTGGCCTGCGCGAGTCTCGGTGGGCCTGGAAGGCGTGTGGCTCTCCTCATGGTCGGACTTCTGCGACGGCTCCACTTGCCCGGCAACGCAAGGATGTTCGCGTTGACAGTCGGTTTGTCGGTCTCGGCAGCAGCGCTCGGGGCGTGCGGAGCCGGATCGCCCTCCTCTGCCAGCCCTCCAGCACCTGTCCTCGTCAACCCCGCCGCCGGCCCGGTTTCAACGGTGCTCAGCCCCACATCCACGGCTGCTCCCGCGTCTTCGCGGGCGGCACCGATACGAGGCTCGGCGACCGCTCCGCCGCCACGTCCGACAAGCCGACCGAAGCCAGTGGCGCCAGCAGTACCCTCGACTCCGACCACCATGACCGGCGGACTTTGGGTCGTCCGCCCGGGGGACGACCTGTGGTCGATAGCAGCGCAAACAATTCAACTCCGCCTCGGCAGGCAGCCGGACAGAGCGGAGATCGCCGCATACTGGCTTGAAGTGATCGCCACCAATCGCAACCGCCTCCCTCGCCCCGACGATCCGAGCCTGCTCTATCCCGGTGATCTGATCGAGCTACCAGCGAGTTGAGGCCTGTCGCAATCCACGAGACGAAGTGCGACTTCGTTGGCGAGGAGCCTCCCTTGCGCTGTCAACGACACCCGTCCGGTTCCGCTCCGCTCGAGGAGCGATGCCAGGACAGGATCGTCCGCCCACCCAGGCAAATGGACTTCGGGCACACCCGACGCCGTGCGGATCCCAAGCACGAGGGCTTCCATTCGCCGCTGTGCCTGGTCGAGGTGTTCGCCAGCTGCTTCCCCGTCGCCGCCCGCGCCGACGAGGTTCACGTAGCGTTCGGGGGTCCTCACGTTCCACCAGCGCCGCGCGGTTCCCGACTCGACATTCACGCTGTGCGAGTGAGCCGAGCAGCCGATACCCAGGTACTCCCCCTGCTCCCAGTAGAGCTGGTTGTGCCTGCAGGCCGCGCCCGGCCTCGCCCAGTTGGATATCTCGTACCATTGCAGCCCTGCATCGCCTAAGAGTCGGTCTGCAAGAAGGTATTTGTCAGCCTGATCGTCAGGATCAGGGTGGCGGCTGGCGTCACGGGCCAAGGGGGTTGCCGGCTCCACCGTCAAAGAGTAGGCGCTCACATGAGCCGGCGCCGGCTCCAACGCCAGCACAGCATCGAGTGTGGTCACCCAGTCCGACACCAACTCGCCGGCAGCGCCGATGATCAAATCTACGTTGATCGCGTCGGCGAACCCCGCTTCCCCCGCTGCCGACATCGCCCTGCGCACCGAGTCCGGCCCGTGACGCCGACCGAGGGAGGCGAGCACGTGAGGCTGCATCGACTGCACGCCGAACGACAAGCGGGTCACGCCCGCCCGCCTGTAAGAGGAAAGCTTTGCGACGTCGACGCTTTCGGGGTTGCATTCAACTGTCACTTCAGCATGAGCCGTACGCGGGATCAACGCCAGAATGGACTCGAGCAGCCCTGCATCCAGAAGCGACGGTGTACCGCCGCCGAAGAACACCGAGGTAGCTGGCCGCGCGCCGTCAAGCAGCCGCACAGCCGCCGTCCTGCAGGCCTCGGCGTAGGCGCTCATGAGATGGCCTTTGTCGGTCCACGTCGCGAAAGCGCAGTAATCGCAGCGTGACGCACAAAAAGGTATGTGCACGTACACCCCGAAAGGCTCCGGGCCGCCAGGAACAGGGTCCGCGAACACGCCCTAGTCCCCGACACGATGGCTGACGAGACCGGCGCGCAACGAACCGAGAAGGACTCCGGCCGCAACCGCCGCTGTCTCGGTGCGCAGCACGGCTACGCCGAGGCCGACCTGAGATGGCGCTTCTGCCAACTCCTCCGGGCTCCACCCTCCTTCGGGGCCGACGAGGACGGTGTGGACACCCTGACGAATGCCGGGCGCGCCAGGCTGCGCCAACGCCACTCCGCCGTCCCCGGCACCGACAAGCAATCCTCGCCACCCGTCGAGCACGTCGACTTTCGGAAGCCAGCACTGACGGCTCTGCATCACAGCCGAACGCGCAACCCTGCGGAGCCGCTCCACGTGGGGGGCAGAACGGTCCGCCTGCCAACGCACCACCGTCCGGCGGGTCGCGAAAAGCATGATCCGGTCGACTCCGAGCTCAGTCAGCTTCTGGACAGCCCACTCGGGGCGGTCGCCTTTCACCGGGGCGAAGCCGACAGTCAGCGAGGGGGCTCTGGGCGCTTGACGCGAGACGGGTCCGTCAGATCGAAGGACTCCATTGCCTTGATACAGGCACGGCAGGTACCCACCCTGACCGTCAGTGGCTCCCACTTGCTCGCCGGGGCGAAGCCGTAGGACCTTGTCGAGATGATGGACGTCCGCGGCGTCAAGTTTTGGATCGTCAAGGTCGGAGACGATCACATGCGCACTCGGCATCGCCAAGCGGGAGGCTACTTGAATGCTCCCCGAAGCTTCGACATCAACCCACCTTCGGGCGCTGCCACAACCTCGCCGCGCGACTCGGCAAAGCGCCGGATCAGGTCCTCCTGCTCCTTCGACAAGTCATCGGGCGTGTCGACCACCAAGATCACCACCAGGTCGCCGCGGCCACGGCCACCTAGGTTCGGTACGCCGCGGCCCCGCAGGCGGATCTCTTTGCCTCCCTGCGACCCTGCGGGTATCTCCAGCTCTTCGGTACCGTCGAGAGTCTCGAACGAGACGGTGGCACCGAGCGCTGCCTGAGTCATCGCCACGTGAAGCGCAGCGTGGAGCTGCGGCCCCTGGCGCATGAACGTCGGATGCGGCTTCACTCTCAGATGCACGTAAAGGTCGCCGGGTGGGCCTCCCCTCAACCCACCTGCACCCCTTCCCGGGAGTCGCAGTGTCGCACCATCGTCGACTCCCGCGGGAACGTCGACAACGAGGCTGTGCTCTTCTCTGCGGCGACCCTCCCCCCGGCAATCAGGGCACGGGGAAGTGATCTCCTCGCCAGTGCCCCCGCAGCGCGTGCACGGCGACGCCGTGACCATCTGGCCGAGGATCGACTGGCGGACCTTGCGAACCTCCCCCGCCCCTTGACACACGCTGCAACGGATCGGCGTCGTACCGGGGCGAGCACCGGTACCGGAACACGTGGCGCACGTCTGGGGGAGCCTCACGGTCAGCTCGTGCTGAACCCCGAAGACCGCTCCAGCGAACTCGATCGTGACCGTGGCTTCCGCATCCTCGCCTTTGCGCGGGCCACTGCGAGTCCGCTGGCCACCACCGGGGCCACCGCCAGCTCCGAAAAATGCGTCGAAGAGATCGCCGAAACCAGCTCCGAAACCGCCGAAAGGATCAGCGCCGCCGCCCGCTCCACGAGGACTGGACCCGAACATGTCGTACTGCCTGCGCCGCTCGGGATCGCGAAGCGTCTCATACGCAAGGTTCACTACCTTGAAGCGCTCCTCCGACGAAGGATCATCGCGGTTCGCGTCAGGGTGCAACTCGCGCGCGAGCCGGAGGTATGCCTTCTTGATTTCGTCTTCGGAGGCGTTCCGTGAGACGCCGAGAATCTCGTAGAAGTCGTCGGGTGCAACCGCCGGCAAGAGTGTTTTACCTTTCCTCGGAGCCTTTGCTCAGTGCCTGGCTCAGCCTCTTGCTCACCACGCCCACCGCAGCGAGCGTCTGTTCGTAGTGCATTCTCGTCGGGCCAAGTATCCCCACTGTACCGGCCCTTTCGCCCTCAATGCGATAAGGAGCTACGACAATCGAGCAGTCAGCCAGAGGGACGACGCCGTGCTCGGCACCGATGGCGACGGTGAGGCCGCTGTCGAGCACGTCCTTGATGAGGCTCACGAGCACGTACTGCTGCTCCAAGGTGTCGAGAACGCGACGGATAGTGCCGACCGCATCGAAGGCGGCAGCGACATGCGACGCACCACCGACGAACACCTGCGGCATGTGCGAAGTCGCGCCGTCGTCGCCATAGAGCGCTCTCAACGCAGCTTCGGCCATCCGATGCACCTTCGCGGGATCCACCCCGGTGGAGGTGCGCTCCTCACCAGCGGAGGTGTGCTCCCCGCCCGCAGACTGACCTTCGCCGGACCCGACGCTCAAGTCCACGGGCGCCCCGAAGGCGGTGCCCACCAGGAGAGTTGAGAGTCGCTCGGAAACCGCCGACGCCAGGGACTCGTCGCAGCCGTCCGCCACCTCGAGAGTTCGCTTCTCGACCGCCCCGCTTGCGAGAACGACGACTAGGAGAGCAACGGCCGAGCTGAGCGACACAAGCTGCACCGAGCGGATACGCGCAGGGTCGTCGGCGTCGCGAACGACGACTGCTGCGTAGTCAGTTAGTCCAGCAAGGAAACGGCTCGTGTCGGCGAGCATTCTCTCGAGCTCGCCGTGGGCTTGCGCGAAAAAGGTTCGGATCTGCTGGGCATGAGGTTCGTCCAGATGCCCGGCGGGGGCGATGTGGTCGACGAAGAACCGGTAACCTTTGTCCGTAGGCACTCGACCTGCGCTTGTGTGGGGCTGGACGAGGTATCCCTCACGCTCCAAGCTGCCCATCTCATTGCGGATGGTCGCCGCCGAGATGCCCATACCATGTGCGCGCGTCACCGATGCGGAGCCGACCGGCTGAGCCGTCTGGATGTACTCCTCGACTACAGCTCTGAGGATGGCTGCTTTTCGTTCGTCCAACACGTTGGTTTAAGACGATACCGACTGGCGGCGCTAAGCGGGGTCATACCAGCGACGCCGCCATTGATATCGCAGCGTCATAGTGATATCATCCCGGTGTGAGACAGCTGCTCTTGAGAGTCCCTGACGACATCCACCGTCGCCTTGCCGCGCGCGCCGCCCGTGCCGGCAGGAGCGTGAACGCCGTGGCTAACGAGATTCTCGATGCTGCAGTGGACGCCGACGAAGGCGACCGAAGGATCCGGCTACGCGCGCAGGTAGCGGCCCTCGGAGTAGCCCGCTCGACAGGTCAATCTGTCGTGAATCCCCCTAGGCGACGATCCGTCATAGCCTCTACGAAGGGCATCGGCCCCGTTGTCGACCTGCTCTTGGCCGAGGAGCGTGATCGGATTTGATCGCCTACCTCGACTCATCGGTGCTCGCACGCGCCTACCTTGCCGACGAGGCTGGACACGACCAGACGACGTCTCTACTGGCTAACAGGGAGATCGGGCTCGTCACCGGCACCTGGACTCGCATCGAGGTGTCAGGCGCATTGGTCAGGGCGGCCCGGGCCGGACGGGGAGACCAAGCGGGCCTCTTGGCGCTCCTAGACGGAGATCTGGGAACCGACGGCCCTGTCGCCGTGGTCGAGGCGGATCAGAAGAAGATCGAGGAGCGCGCGCTCCAGCTCGTACGTGACTACGCCATTCGCGCTATGGATGCATGGCATCTCGCCGTGGCAGTCTTGGTCTTGCCGAGCCTGCTCGAGCCGGGGGAGGAAGCCGGCTTCGCGACCCGGGACGAGGCGCAGGCCAGTGTGGCGGCCACCCTAGGGCTGAGCGCCATTTGACGATCAGCGGTCGCCGGGCCAGCGGCCCTCTACTCCTCCAGGCGGAGGGCCTTGATGAACGCCTCCTGTGGGACCTCGACACGCCCGATATTTTTCATTCGCTTCTTCCCCTCCTTCTGCTTCTCCAGGAGCTTGCGCTTTCGGGTTATGTCTCCCCCGTAGCATTTGGCGAGGACGTCCTTGCGTTTCGCCTTGACCGTCTCGCGGGCGATCACCCGGCCCCCGACCGCGGCCTGGATCGGCACGTCGAACATCTGCCGGGGAATCAGCTCGCGCAGCCGCTCGGTCATTTTCCGCCCGTACACCGTTGCGGCCGAGCGATGCACGATAGCCGAGAACGCGTCGACCGGAACGCTGTTGAGCAGCACGTCGATCCTCACGAGGTCGGCATCGGCGAACCCCGCCGCCTCGTAGTCGAGGCTCGCGTAACCCTTCGTGCGGCTCTTCATGGCGTCGAAGAAGTCCATCACCACCTCCGCCAAGGGGATCCGGTAGATCAGCTCGAGGCGCTCGGGCGAGATGTACTCCATCCGGATCATCTCACCCCGCCGGCTCTGGCATAGGTCCATCAAGGTCCCCGTGTACTCGCTAGGGGTCAGGATCGTCGCCTGCAGGTACGGCTCCTCGATCGAAGCGAGCTTCTGCGGTTCCGGCATGTCGGAGGGGCTGTGAACCTCGACCGTCGCGCCGTCGGTAAGGTGCGCCAGGTACTCGACGCTCGGCGCCGTGGCAATCAACGACAGATCGAACTCCCGTTCAAGGCGCTCGCGAACTATCTCCATGTGCAGCAAACCGAGAAAGCCACAGCGAAACCCGAACCCCAAAGCTCCCGACGTCTCGGGCTCGTAGGTGACCGACGCGTCGTTGAGGCGGAGCTTCTCCAGCGCCTCACGCAAGGAGGAGAACTCGTCCCCGTCTATGGGATAGAGCCCGCAGAAGACCATCGGCTTCGGGTCCCGATACCCCTCGAGCGCTTCCCTCGCCGGAGACGCTGCCGACGTGACGGTCTCACCGCTTCGGGCCTCCCCCACATCCTTGATCCCTGCGATCAGGTACCCGACCTCACCTGGGCCGAGCGTCGAGACTGGAAGGTTGACGGGTGTCCGCACACCGATCTCCTCGACGTCGTGGCTACGACCTGTCTGCATGAACCGCAGGCGCGTGCCAGTAGCCAACGTCCCGTTGACGATCCGAACTGCGCTCACCACGCCCCGGTACTGGTCGTAGTAGGAGTCGAAGATCAGTCCCTGCAGGGGCAGAGAGGGATCGCCGGCCGGAGCGGGGATCCTCTCGCAGATAGCGTCGAGCAGGTCCGCGACGCCGTCACCCGTCTTGGCCGATATACGCAGAATCTGTGAGGCCGGAACGCCGAGCACCTTCTCGATCTCGGCCGCGTAGCGGTCGGGGTCCGCGGCGGGAAGGTCGATCTTGTTGAGCGCAGCAACGATCTCCAGGTCGTTCTCTATCGCCTGATAAGCGTTGGCCAAAGTTTGAGCTTCGATCCCCTGCGCCGCGTCCACGAGTAGAACCACCCCTTCGCACGCTGCGAGGCTCCGACTCACCTCGTAGCCGAAGTCGACGTGGCCGGGGGTGTCGATCAGGTGGATCGTGTGGCCTTTCCAGGTAACCCGAACGTTCTGCGCCTTGATGGTGATGCCCCGCTCGCGCTCGATGTCCATCGAATCGAGGTACTGCTCCCTCATGTCACGGGCGTCGACGGCGCCGGTCAGCTCGAGTATCCGGTCAGACAAGGTGGACTTGCCATGGTCGACGTGAGCGACGACGCTCAGGTTCCTGATCTTGGCGAGGTTCACTGTTTGACCATTTTCGATTGGCGATGAGGGATGGGGGAAAAAGGGAGCGGTGTTCTAGTAGCGGGGGCACCGGACGACATAGGGTTAGCGCATCCAAGACAACTACCAGCCCGCAATCACGATATCTGCTACCTACGGCGCAGCCGGCAGCGTCATCGCGCCCAGGCTCGCCCGACTTCTCGACCTGCCCTTCGTCGACCGGCTGCTCAGCCCGGACGCCATTCCGGAGCAACCCGGCGGGGCGCGCTCCCAGGAGCACTTGGCGGGAGGCGAGGAGGACTCCACACCTGCCGGACGGTTTCTCAGCTACTTCGCCCGGGTGGCGACCGTCGGAACCGTGATCGCTCCCGATCCGCTGGTCGACGACGACGAATCCATCAGGGCCCGCGCCGAGGAGCCGCTCGTCGCGATCGCCAAGGGGGCTCCCGCCCTGATCCTCGGGCGTGCCGCGGCCGTGGTTCTAGCCAAGCGGCCCCGGGCGTATCACGTGCGACTCAGCGGACCCGTCGAGGCAAGGATCGGCTTCGCTCTCCAACTCGAAGGCCTCGACAGGGCCACCGCCGCGCGTTACCAGGAACAAGCGGACCGCGCCCGAACCTCGTACGTGAAACGGCTCTACCGTGTCGATCCTGCCAGTCCGTCGCTCTACCACATGGTCCTCGACACGACGGTACTCGGAGTCGACGGCTCGATCGAAGTACTCGCTGCCGCCGCAAGAATCTTCTTCAAATCTTCCGCCTCACCGGCCGACGGCACCTGAAACTCGGGGTGTTCACGGACCGACCGGCCAAGTGGATTCTCGACAACTTGGACAACCTGAAGGCGCTGGCCGTCCTGCCGCTCAGCTGGCTCTACAAGCTCACCGACCAGCAGCAGCTGATAGACGCCGACACCGCGAGATGGGCGGAGATCCTCTGGTTGGGCGAGGACGACCGCGAACGTCTCCTGGTTCGACTGCTCTACGCATTCCCGGAGTTCAGATGTGTCTTCTACCACCGGCTCGCGGCTGGCAACTCCACTGGGGCGCTTGGCGGGAGGCTGGCTCGCCACATTTGGGGTGGCATCGCAGGGCTGGACCTCGGATCTACCCCGATCGGTCCGGGCCTGTTCATCTCTCACGGCCAGTCGACGATCCTGTCGGCCGAGAGCATCGGGGCGAACTTGCAGGTACACCAGGGGGTGACGGTCGGCTGGGACTACCGCTCGGAGCGTCGGCCGACGATCGGCGATGACGTGTTCATCGGCGCCGGGGCGAAGATCCTCGGCGCCGTGACGGTGGGCAACGGTGCGAGAATCGGGGCGAACGCTGTCGTGCTCCACGACGTACCCGCTGGAGCGACAGCCCTCGGGGTACCGTCGCACGTGCGCAATCACGGCTCCACGCCGGACTGATAGAATCTATTTTTTCCGGCATAGCTGGTTTGCCGGTTCCTATATCGAGGTGGACTGAACGAAGTGGCCAACATCAAGAGCCAGATCAAGCGCAACCGCACCAACGAGGCCGCCCGAGTGCGCAACAAGGCCGCCCGTTCAGAGGTCAAGACCCGCCTCAAGACTGCGGTTGCATCTGCCACGGCAGGAGCCGAGAGCGCTACGGAGGACCTCCGTCTCGCCGTGAAGCGACTCGACAAGGCGGCCGCCCGTGGGATCATCCACAAGAATCAGGCGTCCAACCGGAAAGCCAGGCTGATCCGCCGGATCAACTCCCTCACCGCCTCCGACTCGTAGAGTCAGCGCCTAGCGTTCGCCCGAGCGCCAGCAGCGCGGCTTCGCGCCAGCCGGCACAGGCGAGCTACCAGGACTTCCAGCACGGTGACCTCTGGCCAGGCGCTGTCACCTTTGATGTCGACCTCCGCGTCGAAGACAAGCCCTATAGCTTCGGCGATGTTCGCCGATCCCCACTGCGACGCAGCGCGGAGGGCCTTCTTGGCGGGGAAGGTGCTTCGACCCGGGGCGATCCCCATTGCTTTCGCGGCGTCCGCCTCGGTGGAGATCGACGGCCCGTCGACCCGCATCAGTCCCGCGACGTGGCGGTGGAGCGTCGCCAACACGACGAGCGGGTGCCGCCCGCCAGCGTCGAGCATACGATGAAGAAGCTCCAGCGCCGACTTTGCGTCGCCTGCATCGATTGCGTCCGTCAAAGCCCAAGGTGTGACCGACCCGGGCTGGCCCAGATAGACCTCCACCTCGTCGGCGCCGAGCTTCGCTCCGGACCCGTAGGCAGCCTCGAGGAGAGCGAGAAGCGCAACGATGTCGCTGACGTCCTCTCCCAGATGGCGACGAAGAAGATCCTGGGCGTCGTGGTCGAGGCGCAAAGAAGCGTGGCGTAGTCGCGAGGTCAGCCAGTCGGCCGATTGACGCGAATCGACCGAAGTCGAGATAACGCTTCCTTTTTCCTTCGCAGCAGCTGCGAGTTTCGAAGCAACCTGGCCCCCACCACCGGCAAGCAGCAGCGATGTCGTGGGGAGCGGATCGTCGAGGTAAGCGACGAGCGGTGCAACTTCGTCGGCGGTGTAGCGACCGACGGACCGCACGACTACGACCCGTCGAGCGGCCAGGAAAGGAGGCGTCGAGCAAGCGTCCGCCACCGCCGCGAGATCGACCTCGTCGCCCTCGAAATCCTCCAGAGCCAAGGAGCGGTCCTCGCCACCGAGCAGTTGACCGATGACAGTTTCGACAGCTTCGCCGACAAGCGTCGGGTCGTTCCCGTCGACCAGGACAACCGGCGAGGAGGCGGGGTCCAGTGTCGAGCTCACGACGCTTGGAGGATCTCTGCGACAGTGTCCGCGACCCGTCGTGCGGAGCGCACGTCGTGGGCTCGGATGATTCGACAGCCGAGACAGACGCCTACACAGTGGGCTGCGATCGTCGCCTCTCGGCGCTCGGCCAGTTCAAGGTCGAAGCGGACACCCAGGAACGTCTTGTTGGAAGCGGAAAGCAACAGCGGCCAACCGAGAGAAGCGAGCCGATCGGACGCTCTTAGAAGCTCCGCGGATTGGGACGCCGTCTTCCCTAGGTCGAGTCCGGCGTCGATTACGATCCGTGAGTCGTCGATTCCGGCCTCGCTCGCCCACGATGCCCGCTCTCGCAGGTAGTCGCTGACGTCGTGGACCACGTCCGAGTAGACGGGTTCAGGGTCTGCTATCCGGGGACCGAGCCGTATGTGGGTGGCCACGACGGTCGCCCCGGCTTGCGCCGCCTCGCTCAGATACTTCGGGTCTGCGAAGCCGCTGATGTCGTTGCCGACCGTGGCGCCGGCCCGGTAAGCCTCGCGGGCAACGGAGGCCCTCCATGTGTCGACAGAGAGCGGGACGTCGAACCTCGAGGCCAAGCCCGCAATGGCGGGCACGACACGGTCCATCTCCTCGGCCTCCGTGACCTCCGGGCCAGGTCCGGCCTTGACCCCCCCTACGTCGAGCAGGTCGGCACCTTCGCCCACCAACTTTTCCGCCAGCGAGTAGAAGTCGTCCAGGTCCCAGTAACGACCCCGGTCGTAAAAGGAGTCCGGGGTGCGATTGAGAATGCCCATCACGAGCGCACGGCTCGACAGGTCGTAGACGTTGGACCCGAGGCGGAGCATCATCGCGAGCGACGCTACACGCCGTCGCCGTGCCAGGGTGCCTCCTCAGAAAAGCCGGGCGGTAAGAGCCTTGCGGTATGCGGCTGTACGCGGGTCCTCGGAACCGAGGATCTCCAGGAGGTCGATGAACTCCTGTCGCGCAGCATCGTCTGTTCGAACCCGGTGAAGGAGGTCGTCGAGTTTCGCTTCCACGCCCTGTCCTGGCGATCCTCCTGCCTCGCCGGCTTCCTCACCGAGGCGCGCTTCGGCAGCGATCCGCCGTGATTCGGCGGACTCGGGAAGCTTCGCGAGGAGGCGGAGAGCCTCCTCTCGACGGGTAGGGTCCGAGCGGTCCGCTGCGAGCAGGGTGGAGAGGGCAAGCAGGGCTCGCTCGTTGGCGGGCTCCAGCTCGACGGCTTTACGAAGGGATGCCTCGTCACCGCTTTCGATCAGAAGTTCCGTTTCGCTCGGGGCGACCTGCAGGCCTGCGATCCAGGAGCGAACCGCCGGTTCACCCAACGCTCCGATGAAGCTGTCGAGCACCTTGCGATCCCTGATTGCGTACACCGCCGGAATGGACTGAACCTGAAATGCGGTCGCAGTCCTAGGGTTCGCGTCGACGTCGACCTTGACGAGCTCGACCCCGTCCGTTTCGGCGACGACCTTCTCCAAGATAGGGCCGAGCACCCGACAAGGCCCGCACCACGAAGCCCAGAGGTCCACGACGACGGTCGCGGTCGTCGACCGGGTCAAGACGTCCGCTTCGAACGTGGCATCTGTGACATCGGTGACTACTGCCATTTTTCCTCTTCCTTGCCTCGTGCCATGTCTGTGAGGCGCGTCGGAATGCACGCGCGCTGCGCCCCGCAATAGCTTTGGTTACATGAACTCCGATCAGAGTACCGAAACGCCGCGCGGAATCGACGCCGAGCGGGTCAACGCCTGGTTCGGGAGCCACGTCGCGAATGCGCAGACCCCACTGTCGTTCGTACTTGTGGCCGGGGGGCGCTCCAACCTCACGTTTGTCGGAACCGATATGGCGGGAACTCGTTTCGTGCTGCGACGACCGCCCACCGGGCATCTGCTGCCCAAAGCCCACGACATGAGCCGGGAGTACCGGATCATCTCAGCCCTCGATCCGGCCGGGATTCCCGTGCCGCCGGCGATCGGTCTCTGCGAGGACAGTGACGTTAACGGAGCGCCCTTCTATGTCATGGGCTTCGTGGATGGCGTCATCGCCCGCGACGAGAAGGACGTGGCGGCCTATCTCGACGAGGGCGCTCGCCGTAGCGTGAGTTTTGCCCTCGTCGACACACTCGCCGACATCCACAACGTGTCGCCCGACGCCTGTGGGCTCGGGGACCTGGGACGCCGGGACGGCTACATCGCCCGTCAGCTGCACCGTTGGTACACCAATTATCAAGCCGCGAACCAGGCCCGTGGCGGCACCGCGCTCCAGTCGATGACAGACCTCCACGAGCGCCTGTCGAAGTCGATCCCGGATCAGGGTCGCTCGACGATCGTCCACGGCGACTACCGGCTGGACAACTGCGTCGTATCCCCCGACGGCAGCCAGGTTCTCGCCGTGCTCGACTGGGAGCTCTGCACGCTCGGCGACCCGCTTGCCGATCTCGGGCAGCTTCTCGCTTACTGGACGGAACTCGGCGAGCGATCCGCTCTCGGCCATGCGTCGACCGCGATGCCAGGTTTCGCTCGCCGCCAGGAGCTCGTCGAGCGCTACGCCGAGAGGACCGGGGCAGATCTCAGTTCCCTCGGGTTCTATGTTGCCTTCGCCTATTGGAAACTGGCATGCATCCTGGAAGGCGTGTACGCCCGCTACGTGGGCGGCGCCATGGGCGACGACGGCTTCGACTCCAGCAACTACCCCGAAACCATCAGATGGCTGGCAGCCCGTTCGGAGAACGCGGCGGCCGAAGCAGGCCTCTAGCGCCACGCGCCGTCCCGGGCAGGCGGCGAAGGGCGTCGCGTCGCGGTGGGCTTGAGAGCACGGCCGCCCGCCATGCCGCCCGTAGCTCCCTTTTTATCTC
>JAJZDJ010000077.1 GCA_021828685.1 Actinomycetes bacterium
ACCGGCCGCCTCACGGGAGCGACGACTGGCCTGCCGGTGGGCTGCGCCTCCGACGGACTAACTGTCACCTGCACCTACAACTCTGTGGTCGTCACCGGCAATTCGACTGCGCCCCTTCCCATAGCCTCCGTGCAGACCCTGACGATCCCCGTTGGCGTCACGTCGGTGAATGTCACTCTCGACGGCGGGGCCACACCCAGCGCGGCCGGCGGCGAGGTGCAGGGTACGCTAGCGGTGACAGGCGGCGAGACCGTCGGTGTCTCGGTCGGAGCCAGCCCGGCCACCTGCGCAAGCCCGAGTCTGCCCTCCTATCCCGACAGCGGCTACGGCGCAGAGAACACCGACAGCGCAGGCGACGTGTTCTCCGTCGGATGTCCGGGGGCCGGTGGAACCCAGCTTTTCAGCCAGGGATCCACTCTCGTGGCCGAAGCCGGCGGAGCGGGAGGCGCCGGCGGCTCAGGCACAACAGGCGGCGGCGGCTCGGGAGGCCTCGGCGGCTACGACCAGAACAACCCTGGCAGCTCCAACGGCCAATCCGGTACCGGGGGCGCTCTTTGCAACGGGTACGGGGGCGCCGGCGGGGACAGTGGCGGAGCTTTTGGCCAGCACGGCTGCCAGCAGGGCAATGACGGCACATCCGGGATCACAGCCCAAGCCGGGCTCGCGGCGGCCAGCTTGTACGCGTCCGAACACCCAGGCTTCACTGCCCTCCCGGTGGACGGGGGCGCGGGAGGAGCAGGGATCTTCTACGGGTCGCTTCTCGGTAACACCTATGGGGGCGCCGGTGGCGGCGGTGGGGGCGGATGGGTCGGCGGCGGCGGTGGGGGTGGTGGTGGCAGCAACGCAGCCGGCGGCGGCGGTGGGGGAGGCGGTGCGAACGGATGGACGGTCCCATTCCTCGAGTCATCCCAGACGGCCGGCACCTCTGGTGTTGGCCTGGCCGTCATCAGCTGGACTCTCGCCCCCCCGACAATCGCTCTGACCGCCCCGACCACGTCGCCTGCGGGCAGCCCGGCGACACTTAGCGCTTCGGTGAGCGGAAACGGCCAGTCGATCGACGACGGGACGGTGACCTTCGCGATACCGGCCGGCGTAGACCAAACTGCCGAATCCTGCACGGCGTCGGTGGTATCCGGCTCGGCGAGCTGCCAGCTGCCTTTCGGGGCCGTCGGGAACCGGAGCTACACCGCGACCTATAGCGGCGACGCCGCTTTCGCCGTGAGTACGGTGACGGGATCCGCTCCGGTGGCCGCAGACTCGACTTCGGTCTCGACAGTCACCGCGGCTCTCAACGGCGGGACCGTCGCGCTCACGACTTCGGTTGCGTGGTCGGGGTACTCCACGGCGTCGGGGTACCAGAGCGTCGCGGGCGACACCGTGAAGTTCTTTTACTCCGCGCAATCCGGGTCGCCTGTCGAGGCCTGCCAGCAGACGATCCCTACCAGCCCGGCGAACCCGGCGTCTGTCACGTGCGACTTCACGCCACCCGCTCCGGGGGTGGAATATTCACTCACCGCCAGCTTCGCGGGCGACCCGGACAACTCGTCTTCTACGAGCGGCCCTTCCACCTGCTCGGCCGGGAGCACTGCCATGCAGGGCTGCTTCAGCGCTCCTAAGGCTTTCACTACCACGGCGGTCTCGGCGCTGACTGCCACGTCCGGAGCGTTCGGGACGACCGTCCAAGTCGAAGCGCAGGTGACTGGCATCCCCGCAAGCGACACTGCACCCGGCACGGTAACCTTCGACTACGCAGACGCCGCCTTGCATGTCGTTGCTCCGGTTGACTGCGTCACCGGGGGCCAAGCGGTCGCTGTTACGAGCGGGTTGGCTGAGTGCGCCTTCACGCCGGCGGTCTCAGACGTGGCGGTGATCGCTGTCTATAGCGGTGACGTGCAATCGACCACCAGCAGCTCGGCCACCAACGCAACGACGCCGAGTATCGCCCTAGCGGTCACGCCCGCAGCGACTGGCACGTCGGTCACTTTCACCTCCCCCTCGTTGGCGGCGGGCGAGTCGGTGGTGGGCGTCCCTTTGACGGTCCAGGCTACAGTCGTCGACCAGTCCAACACCGGGGTCACGCCCGGCGGAGCGGTCGAGTTCCTGCAACTCGACTCCAGCTCGACGTACGTGGCTGTACCCGGCTGCAGCGGGACGGCGGACGTCGTGCCAGTCGCCGGTGTCGCCTCCTGCACCCCCGCCACGGCGCCGAGCTCCGTAGGAACTCTCGGTTTCGAGGCCGTCTACTGTCCGAGCGGCACCCCTTCGCCAAGCGGTCAGGCATCGGGCGACTGCGCCAACTGGACTTCGAGCACCGGCGCCGCGAGCGTCACGGTCGGGCCGGATCCGACAGCGATCACCCTGTCGCCGACTAGCAGCGACGTACATCCGATCGAGGTCAACGCTAATACTGCGGTTAGCGCGACGGCGACGGTGGCGGTGAGTGCGGGCACCGCCTTCCCGACTGGACAGCTGACCTTCACGGCTAACGGGGCGCCTATCACCGACACCCTGGGCGCCACGTGTAGCGGCCTGATACTCACTGTGACCGCTGGGGCGCAGTCGGCGAGCGCGAGCTGCACATTCGTGCCGCCTGCGGCGACGAGCGTAAGCGTGGTCGCGACCTACAACGAGGGGACCGACGCCACCGACCCGGCAACTGCGGGGTCGTCGAGCAGCGGGAGCCCCCTTTACTTCTTGGTCGGGGCGACAGCCACCGTCACCGCAGTACACGTCGAGAACAGCGTCGGTACCGACCTCGGCTCGAGCGGGCCATACGGGGTACCGGTCCTGCTCGCTGCGACTGTAGCGAGCGGGGCAGGGGCGGCGGTCGGGGAGGGGACGGTCGACTTCTCTCTCGGGGGAGTGCCGATCACCTCTGCAGGACAAGTTGTCTGCCAGAACGTGGCGGTCGTAGCTGGGACAGCGATGTGCCCTACGGCGGTGGGACTTCCAGCCGGGACGGCTGCTCTGGGCGCCAACTTCTCTGATGCCGGCGGGTCCGACAATGCCAGCAGCGGCAGCCTGTCGTTTAGCTCGACGCCCGAGGTTGCCTCGGTCACCGTCACAGTCGCGCCTGACACTGTCACAGCGGGCAAGGTCGACATAACTTCGACGGTCGCGGGTGTCTCGGGGTCCGTGGTGGCGCCGGCCGGCACCGTCGACTTCAGCTCTGCAGCTTCGGGCGTTGCAGCCACGACGATTACAGGATGCAGCGCTGTCACCTTGGTGACTGCTACCTCGGGTGCGTCGGCGAGCGCCACCTGCGTTACTGCGGCGGCGGCGACTGGTGTAACGGTCACCTATACTGCCACTTTTGTCCCTGCGTCGAGCGCCGAGTTCGCCGCTGCAACCAACTCAGTCGTGTTCACAGCTGCGGCGCAGTGCTCCACCGCATTCGGGGCGCTGTGGGGTTTGGGCGCCAGTGCCGGCACTGCGACATTTGCCGTCGCCGGCGGGATCGGGTCTGTCGACGTGACTGCTGGGGCCACCCACGGGGCGTGCGACCCGACCGGCACACTTCCCGTCACCGCGACGTTCAGCCTATTCGGTGCGACGCTCGGCGGATCCAACCTTGTCGGTTTCGCGCAGGACGGCACTGCTGGGAGTGCCCCGCAGCTTTGCTTCACAGGTGGGACACTGGCGCTTCCGAACGGATGGAACCTGGCAGGCATCACGCTCGGATCGGGCAACGAGGTCTGCTTCGGTATCGCCACTGTCGGCACTTCAGGCGGGGGCAGCACCCTCAGCGGTTTCACCATGGCACATCTGGCGACGACGCTCCCAGCGTTACCTTTCGGGTTGCCGGACGGCTCTTTGTCGTACCGTCTGGCGCTGAGCGTCACGGACCCAGGCGGGACGCCCACGCTCAGTGCCTCGATCGGCCCGAGCGGTGCTG
Organism: Actinomycetes bacterium; assembly: GCA_021828685.1. Classification (GTDB taxonomy): domain Bacteria; phylum Actinomycetota; class Acidimicrobiia; order Acidimicrobiales; family Palsa-688; genus JAJZAM01. The sequence goes on from JAJZDJ010000077.1 coordinate 3,896, forward strand.
TCGGCTCGACGCCTTACGTGGCTGCGACGGTTACGGTGACGGTAGCGGGGAGCTCGGTCACTGCGACTGGCAGCGCGACGCTCGGCAACCTGTTCGCTGGGGGGCCGGTGACCGCCACGTTCACGGCGAGTGCCGGTGCGCACGGCGCGCTGGCAGGTTCGATCACCGTCACGGCGATCCCTGCAGGGGGTCCTCCGATCCAGCCGGTACCGGGGCTGCAGCTCCAAGACGTGGTCGTGACCCTGTCGAGCACGACAGGCCTGTCTGTCACTGCCGAGGCGATACTCGGCGCATCGGGGGACCCGCTCACAGTGTCGCTGACGGGCAGCTATCACGCCGGGACCTGGACCTTGACGCTGTCCACGACTACCCTCACTTTGACGCCGACCAGCGGACTGACCTTCAACGTGGCGCTTACCGGTAGCGCGACGATCACCACCGAGGGTTCGGTGACATTCGACTTCGAGGCCGGCTCCCTGCCGGGCGCCGCTGCCACACCGCTCGTGACGTGGACGCCTGGCCCGGGTGCCGCGTTCAGTGTCGACTGCGTCGCCCTGGCGTATGGCATCGCTCCCACTTGCGGAGGGTCGGCGACGACCACTCAGCCCACCCCGGCTCATCCGACTCTCGTCGTGGACGGCTCTGTGAGCGTGGGAGGTGCCCAGGGCTTCAGCGCAGGGATCCTCGGCACCTTGGATCTGCGTACCGGGGCGTTCAGTCTCAATCTCGGCTCTTCGTCCACGGTGACGATCACCTCAGGCTTGACTGCACAGCTCACCAGCTTGGCGCTCAGCGGAGGCGCTGGAGCCCCGTTCACGATCGACGGCCAGGCGGGTGTCACCGTAGCGGCCCTCGGGTCGACGCCGATCACGCTCAGCATCGTCGACAACGCGAGCACCGCCGGAGCGCTGGTCCTAGCGGCGAGCAATATAAGCTTCGCCGGTCTCGGTGTGGCGCTCAGCGGGTTCTTCGCGTACGCGTCGGGGCCGGTCACGAACTATGCGACCGGCGACCCGACCTTCGGTACTGTCAAACTGCCTGTTGGGTTCACTGCCTTGTTCGACTACACGCCTTCGGGGGCCGTGACCGCCGCCCTGTCGAGCGCCGGGTTCAGCCTGCCGCCTGGCGGGGCAGTCACGTTCGCCGGCCACTGGAACCCCGGGGGAGCTCCGAGCTTCACCGCCAGCCTCACCCCACCGGCTGGCTTTCCGTTCTTGAAGCTGCCCGGCGGGGTCGCGATCACCTCGGCGAGCTTCGGCTACGCATCCGACACTTTTAGCGTCGCGCTGGCCGGCACGATTCCGATCCCGGGCGCGTCCGCAGCGACCGTCAACTTCTCCGGGTCGTTCGCCACTGACGGCACTCTTAACGCGACCGCCTCGATCACCGGCCTCAGTATCTTCGGTCAGGTGGTAGACCTCTCGGGGTCGATTACTCGCAGCTCCACCGGAGCCGTCACCGCGGATGTCGGCACCTGCGCACCCCAGACGGGGGGTGGATGCCTTCCCGGGCCGCTTCCGGGGGTGATCACGCCGTTCTCAGCGGTGCCTTCGCTGACGTTGAGCGATGTCAGTTTCTCTCTCGGTACGTCGGGGCTCGCGGTGTCGGGCACCGTGTCACTCGACGGGCTCGGCTCACTCGCCTTGTCAGGGTCGCTTCAGTCGTTCGACACCTGGACGTTGACCGTGGCGGCAACCGCGGCGCAGGTGTGGCAGCCGGCACCCCAGGTGAGCATCGACGCCGCTCTGTCAGGCACGTTGAGCGATGCAGCGGGAGTTGTCAGCTTCGACCTGAAGGCAGCGGGCGTCGGAGCCAACCCCCTGTTCTCCTTGTCGACCTCCGGCGTCACAGTTGCCATCGGTGCGATCGAGCTGGGCAACGCCGCCCCGCCGACCGGCTGCACCGTGTCGGCCGGCGGGGACCTGTGGCTGGACGTGAACGGCTCCTTGGCGCTCTCCCTCGGCTCGCTCAACGGCTCGGCGACAGCAACAGGATGCTTTGACCTGACAGCCAAGACCTTCACACTGGCGGCCACCGTCGACTCGCTCGCGTTGAGCCTCATCGGAGGACACCTCACCCTGTCGGCGCCGACGATAACTCTCTCGGACACCGCCACCGGATTCTCCGCCGACATCCAGTCCACCATCACCGTCGAGATGCCGAGCGGGGGGTCGTTCTCCCAGGTAGTCACCGTGCAGGTCGGCCCTAACGGGTTCGTGGCAGGAGCGGAGGTTAATTTATCAACCTGGCTCGGCTCCGCCGGAGATGCCGCGTACGTCTATTACGCTAGTTCTGCGGTAAGCGGCTTCGATACCGGCGACCCCACTATCGGGAAGATCAACCTGCCCCAAGGCTTGTCTTTCTCGGTGTCGCTTACCATTCCCTCCTCGGTGCAGCAGGCACTGCAGAAGGTGAACTTGTCGGTGCCGACCGGGACGGCTCTAACCGCTATTGGTACTGCCGACTTCTCCACCGACCAGTACATGCTCAAAGTTTCGATCAACTTCGGCGGCGGCGGTGGCCTTACGTTGTTCTCTTCGGGGGGAGCGTCGCTGGACCTAAACAGCGGGTATCTGGAAGTGACACTATCCCCGACGGTGGTCAACTTCGGGGTGGGGCTAACCGCTACGCTCAACCTGCCGTCTGCGGCTCCAGGCGATCCGCCGTCGCAGGTGGCTCTCGACGGGCAGCTGACCGCAGGCGAGAACGCTGGCACGCCGAGCGTGTCTATCAGCCTGTCGGTCGGTGACTGCCTCGGAGGCGGTCCGGGCTGGGTCAATGCTTTTGGCATCGGCGGCCTCACTGTGCAGTGCGCGACCCTGCAGGCCGGTGTTACCGACATCTTCCCCTTCGTCACTCTCGGGATTGCCGCGACGGTGACCGCCCTGCCGTCGATCATCGCTAACACCGTTGGCTACCAGCAGGGTGCGCCGATAACGTTGGCGTTCAACCTCGACCCGTTCCTACTCGACCTGTCGATCGGGACCAAGAACTCGTTCACTCCTGCTCTCGAGCCGCTGGCCGCTTTCGGTCAACCGACACTCATCCAGGTCGACTACGCCCAGCTTTACATCTCCCCCCAGGGGGCGACCGTCGGTCAGGTCACATACCCCGCCGGGTTCGGCCTCGGCTTCCAGGCGCTCATCAGCGGCACCAGCGTAAATATCCTGGCCAATATCGGCTTCAACCCGCCGAGCATCAACTTCGTCGGAGACATCTCGCAATTCAACATCGGGCCGTTGTCGATCGGGCCGGTCAGTATCCTCCTGTCGGCGTCGACGTCACCGCTAAGCTTCACGTTCCAGCTGAACGGCGCCGCCGAGCTGGGGCCAGGGTCAGTGCAGATAGGGCCCGCACTTGACATCGGCGGGTCCCTCGGCGCCCAGATAGAGGTGGACATCTCGACGAGCGGGCTTAGCGTCTTCTTCTCGGGCAACCTGTCGTTTCAGGTCGGAGTGTACGTATCTACCCAGACGTGCTATCAGGACGGCTGGTGGCCGTTCGCTTGCGGCTACGAGTGGCAGTACACCGGGTTCTCGTTGACCATAGGGCGGACAGGCTTCTCGATCGACTCGAGCGGGATCACACTTGCCGCGGACGGCTACTCGGTCACCTTCGGCTTCGACGGCTCGGTGTCCGCGACGCTCGCGTCGGACCGCGTGCCTTCGCCATCCTCGACGGCATGCCTACCCACGGACGGGCGAAGCGCAATACTGACCGGCGCGGTGCTCAAAGCGGCAGGCACCCCTCCAGGTGGGCCGGCTACCGGGCCCGGGGGAGTTGCGGCTGTCCCGTCAGGGAACCGAACGATGGCCGGCGGATGGGCGGGAGCAGCGTCGATGGGCACGCCGCGTGCCCTGCCGATGAGCGTCACCTTGCCGAACGGCTCGGTCCTGGTCGCCGGCGGCGGCAACGGGCCTACTGTCCTCGATACGGCTGAGATATATGATCCGCAGACGGGGCGCTGGACGGCCACCGCCCCTATGGGCACCCCACGCGTAGGCGGATCGGCTGTGCTGCTCCCCGACGGAGACGTCCTCGTCGCCGGGGGCACGGACGGATCCCAGGCGCTCAGCTCTGCTGAGATCTACAACCCACATACCGGTACATGGTCTCCGACAGGCTCGCTCGCCCATGCGCGCGCGTTCGCAGGCACAGCAGTGCTATCGGATGGAACCGTCCTCGTCGCAGGCGGAGAGGATACGGCACACGCCCCGCTAGCTTCCGCTGAGCTATACAACTGGCGGACCGGCCGTTGGTCGACTACCGGGTCGTTGGGTACCGCCCGGGTGTTCGCGGCGCTCGTGGCTTTGGGAGGAGGCACCTCGGGCGGAGGCGGGGCGTTGATCGCCGGGGGCCAGGGACCCAACGGAACGCTGGCGAGCGCCGAGCGCTACGACCAGACGACGCAGCGGTGGGTGCAGGTGGCGGCCATGCCAGCTGCCCGGCTGATGGACAGCGGGGTACGTCTCGCCGATGGACGGATCCTGGTCGTCGGAGGCGCCTACAACGCCGCGATCTACGACCCGACGACAGGGAAGTGGTCGCAGACCCCGGGAATGCCGGCAGCGGTCGACTCCCCAGGGGTCGCTCTGTTGCCCGACGGCAGCGTTCTTGTAGCCGGGGGTCTAAGCGGGGGATCGTCTGTCACGGAGACCGAGGTCTTTGATCCGACCACCGACAGTTGGGCCAACGGCGGGAATCTCACCATCGCCGCAGCCGCCCCGGCCATAGCGGTGCTCCCGAACGGGACTGTGCTCCTTGCAGGCGGCGAGCATGCGCTTTCTTCGGCGGCGATCCCGCCGCCGCCGGGACCGGGGGCGAAGGCAACGGTCGGGGGTTCGGGGGGAGAGCAGCTGACGTCGCTGTCAGGTTCGGAGCTCTTTACTCCCCTCGACCGTCAAGCTTCCGCACTGCCACCCGTTCTTTATGCAGCGCCCTCCCACTCCGCTTCGCCGCCGGACGCTTCACCGCCTCTTTCGCCGAAGGCCGGCTCCGGCCTGGCAGGGGCCGGGGAGATTGGCGCGGCAGCGCTAGTCGTCCTTGCAGCTGTTGGCGGCATCATCTTGCGCCGCCGCCGCCGGGCGAGCTGAGCTTGCCGTCGACGAGGAAGTCCCAGGCCTCCTCAGCGTAGGTGTCCCACGAGCGGGTGGGAGCGGCGCGTGCCTGGCAGCGAAGCGTCTCGGGGTCGTTCGATAAGGCAGGACGCGGCGCGCTCTCGATCGGGTACGACCAGTGACCATAGCGGTGCTGCTACGTCGCATGTCGCTGACTTCTACACTGAAACCACGATGAGCAGCCAGCCCGATCCTGACTCCGAGCCAGCCGTGGCAGCCCTCGGCGAGGTCAAACAGTACCTCGGCGTACTTCGACGTCAGAATATCGCTCTGGCGGTGAAGTTGGCCCGTGCGGAGAGGCGCATCGAGGAGCTTTCGCTGAAGGTCGAATCGCTCGACTGCAGAGCGGAGCCATGACCGAGTGAGCGGGCCGGCCCAACGAACGGCGTCAGCGGCCGACACGTCGGCATTACCATACGATCGAGTCGACCAGTTCCACCAAAGCGTCGACTCGGGCGATGCGATAACCGGGGAGATGCTGGCGCTGCGCTCCGTGTTGCGGGATATGGGCTACACATCGGACGTCTACGCCGAGCGTGTCGGGCCCGGCTGTGAGGGAGAGGTTCGACGCCTGTCCGAGTACGCTCCGGCGCGACGCCAACTGATGCTTTGGCATTTCTCCATCGGGGTCGACTGCTTTGAACGTATCGCAACAGCACGTCACGACATTGCGGTGGTGTACCACAACATCACGCCGGAGCGGTTTATCACCGAGCCGCTCTCGAACTTCTACATTCATCTGGGACGCCAGCAGCTGCGCGAGCTTCGTGACGTCTGCGTCGGCGCTATAGCCGACTCCAACTACAACAGGCGTGAACTGCTCGCAGCAGGGTTCCGTCGAGTTGACGTGCTGCCGGTGTGGGCCGACGGGCGGACCTTTCGGCCCCCCACGGTCGGCGCTTCGACGGTCGGTTCGTCCGTAGTCGGCGCGAAGCGCCGCTCGGCTGACTGGCTGTTCGTGGGGAGGATAATCCCGAGCAAAGGCCAAGTGGATCTTGTTAAGGCGTTCGCCTGCTACCAGCGGACATACGATCCGGCATGCCGGCTGGTGCTCGTCGGCAACACCACGTACCACGAGTACGTCGAAGCCGTATACCGTGAGATCGAGGCGCAGGGTGTGACGGGCAGGGTCGAGGTTCTCGGCAAGGTCGCGGAGCGGGAGCTGCTCGAAGTGATGTGGTCCTCGGGAGTGTACGTTTCGTTGAGCGAACACGAGGGGTTCGGCGTACCCCTGCTGGAAGCGATGGCGGCAGGCCTGGCCGTTGTCGCGGTCGGCTCCGCTGCTGTCGCTGAGACAATGGGAGACGCGGGCATCGTTCTCGAGAGTCGAGATCCGCAAATCGTCGCCGACGCCGTCGCGTCGCTTCGCGTAAAGTGTGGCCTTCTCGAGCGGACACTGTCAGCACAGGAACGCCGCGTCGGGTTCTTCGAGAGTTTCGATAGGGCGGCCGTCCTGGCAGGCGTCATCGAAGGCTGCGCCGGGTTCGACCGTCCGCTGCGAGTGGCGGCAAACGGCCCGGCGAAGTGGGTCGAGCAGTTCGGCGAAATGGTCTCAGGGACGGGCACCTACCCGGACGTCGCAGTGGTATGCGACGACAGCGCTGGTGACGGCGAGAGCGCTCGTGACGGCGAGAGCGCTGCCGGCGGCGGGGGTGACCGGGCTTGCGATCAGACGGCGGGGATAGTCCTCGCCTGCCGGTCCGGTCCAATCGGAGACCGTCTCATCGGCCGAGACGGGGAGGAGTTCAACGTTGCCGAGCACGGCGGGTGGGGGAGCACCTTGGAAGAATTGATCCGCAAGGCGTACGTTCCGCAGGTGGCGCTGGTGGCGTTGAAGCCGATCGGAGATGGGTGTCGGACTTACCTCTCGAGGCTGCGTGGCTGCATGGCTGGGCAGGCGGACATGTCCAGCGAGTTCGGACTTGTCGGCGAGAGCGACCTGGCTGACGAACTCGCAATGTCGGTAGTCGACGTGGTCCATGTCGTCGCAGACCTAACAGGGCCGGATCCTGGCGTGCTCGAACGTCTGCGTGGGATCGTCGAAGCGAACTCGGCCTCGATGGGGATCGTCGCAACCGTATTCGGACAGCCGACGTCTGGGAGATGGGACGGTCAGCTCAGGGAAGCCTTAGCCGGATTCGACTTCCTCGTGGTGGAGCGGTTCGATACCCGGCCGAGCGAACTGGGCGCTATCTACAGAGACGCCGCGGAGTTGGGCAGGCGACGTCGTGGCCTGCCCGCAGCTGCTCGGCGGTACGCGAGAGCGAGCGCCTCGGCGGCGCCCTCCTCGGAGTAGTGGGCGAAGCCCCGGGCCGTCTCCTCCCGGCGCGCGCGGCAGAACTCCCGATCGGTCAGGCACCGCCGTAGGACGGACGTTATCGACTCCACAGACATGGGATAGAACCGGGCGTCCGGCTCGGGGATCAGTTCCAGAAGCGCGTCGTGGTCGGCTGCAACAACTCCAGAGCCGTAGGCAGCCGCTTCAATCGCCGCCGCCGCCGATCCGCCCTCGACACCGCCGATGACGGTTATGAGGCAGGATCGGTACAGCCAGCGCAACTCTCGCTCTGCCAGGCCGGTCGCGACGATCACCCGTCGGCGCGTCCCGGTGTCGAGGTCCTCGAGGTACTTCGGATCGAAAGATCTACCCTTTTTCGCGACGAGGAGCAGTTGCGGGCCGCCGGGGACCTGCGAGGTAATCGCCGTGAACGCGCGGACGATGTTCTCCGTGTGCATCGACGAAGAAGCGCACGCCGGAGAGACGACGAAATCGCCGGCAGTGTTGAAGCCGGCGATGCGGGGAGGAACGCCTTCGGTCACAGTCGCGCAAGGGCTGTTGACGGTTTCGTGGGCGACGAACACCTTCTCCGGGTGGGCGCGACCACACCCGATGGCGTCGAGCGCTCCAGCGTGCGAGGTCGCGATCACCGCATCCGCCCGCCGGATCAGGCGGTGCCGGCTTTGGCTGAGACGGCTCTCGGGATCATCCGAGGAGGATTCGAGCGCTTGACGTGTCAGGTCGTCGTGCACGCTCACCGCCAAGGCGACCGTGGCAGCTCGCGCCCAAAGCGGCAAAAGGTGCTGCGCGCTGCGCCCGGCGAGCAGGCTCAGAGCGTGAAAGACGAGCGGGTCATCGATCGCCTCGACCTCCCCAGTCGACAGTATCGGCAGTCCAGATGGCAAAAGCTCGGTCAGCCAGGAGGCATCCACCGCCGGATCGACGCTGAGCCCGGCCACCATGTCGCGCCTGTGCTTGGCCATCGCCCTCACGAAGCTGAGGCTCGCATCGAGGGTGGCATCCGCCAGGGAGCCCTGCTGCTGAAGGCCCTGCAGGCCGAAGACTGCACGGGGCATCGCCGTCACCGAGCCCGTAGCCTTGACCTTAATTATCCGATCCTGCGATGCGGTCTTCGATGGCCGCTATCCGCTCCGCGAGTTCGTCGAGCGCGCGGGTGATCTCCATGAGACTGTCGCCCAGGACCTGCCCTCCGGTATCCACCTCGACGCTGAGGCGCCCCACGTCGTCGCGCAAGGCGGCCGTCTCCTCCAGGATCCGCTCGACGCGCCACGGGGCGAGACGGGCGCGCTGGACCAGACGTTGCGCTCCGGCGAGGGCTGACATGGCGCAATGTTAGACTTTTGGGAAATGAAAGGCAGTCAGCAGCGGAGTTCCCCCCGCGCCGCTGAGGGAGTCCTTGCGTGGACTGGTAGAGGCAAGATGCGGCGATGCCGGGACCGTCCAAGAAGCGAGCGTTGAAATGCAATGCGGCGTCGACGTGGCCCGAAGCGAAGCGTTCCAGTGGACGTCGTGTACGGTTCGCGTTTCATGTCGAATCGCCCGCACCGGGTGCTGTACTTCTGGTACTCGGTCGGCAACAAGGTCCTCACGACGCTGTCTAACGCTTTTACCAATCTCAATCTCACAGACATGGAGACCTGGCGAGACGGGTTCCAGGCGCTTCGCTGCATAGTCCGGTACTCGCCCGTTTGGGACAAGGTGACCGGGCAGGTCCCCCGCCAACTTTGAGCACAGGCGATCCCGGCGCAAGTCGTTTGTTTTGACAACAGGCAAGTAGCGGATATATATACAGGTATGGATCCCAGCGAACGTGCAATGGGAGTCGAACTCCAACTCGAGGAGTTAGTCGAGCAGCGCAAGCGGGCGCTTGTCCAAGCGCGTGCAGATGACGCAATCGCCCTTTCGCAGGAGATCGCGAAGCTGCAGGACGAGCTGGCCGATTT
>JAJZDJ010000078.1 GCA_021828685.1 Actinomycetes bacterium
GACGTAGCACGGTTCGCACGTTATTTGACCGTCGTCAAGCACCTGACCTGCGTAGCTGCTATCAGCGAGTCAGCGGCGGGCGAGTTCCGGGGTTTCACTGCGGCACTGCGAGCCCAGGGGCTCGCCGGTCCACGGGTCGTCGTCTGCGGCCTCCCCACCCACAGCCCGGGACGCTGCGCGGAGACCTCCGAGATCCTTGCCAGCAGACGCGTCGTCGTGGTCGGCAGCATCGAGCCCCGCAAGAACCAGATCAGCGTGGCGTTGGCAGCTGAGATCGCCTGGAGGCAAGGACACGAATTCGACCTGACTTTCGTGTCCGGAAGCGCCTGGCACGTCGAAGCTGTCGAGCTGATCGGTCGTCTCCGCCGCCAGGGCCGGCCGGTCAGCCTCCAAGAGAAGGTGCCGCCAGCCGAGCTGGACGAGCACTACGCGAGCGCCCGTTTCAGCGTGTTCGTGTCCCTTCACGAAGGGTTCGGTCTGCCGGTCGTAGAGTCTTTGTCTCGTGGCGTGCCTGTGATCACGTCGCGCTTCGGCCCGATGGCGGAGGTTGGGGAAGGAAACGGCGCTGTCCTCGTGGACCCCAGCGACGTCAACGGCCTGGTTCGTGCGATGACGGTACTGCTAGACGACGACGCCGAGCTTCTGCGCCTTCGCGCTGAGATAGACCGGCGGGAGACGCGAAACTGGGACGACTATGCCGAGGATCTCCGGGCGCTGCTAGTAGGACCCACAGAGGCCCGGGAGTGACCTTCAAGACAGGGACCGTCGGTGCGGCGAGCTTGGAGGCGATTCTCGGAGCGGGCGCGCACGGGCGGGGAAGGGCGCTACGAGACAGAGCGGCGACCCTGATCGAAGTGACCGGCGGGGTTGCGCCGTCGGAACCCGCGGAGGCCGCGCAAGCCGTCGGGCGTCTGATAGGGAGCGGCGACCCGGCACTGTGCTGGCTTGCCATGTCGGTGATGGCGTCGAAGTTCCCTTCGCCGGTCGAGGTGGAAACTCTGCTCCGGCGGGTGCTTCTCGGCGACGAGACGAGCAGTGGCCTCGTCGAGTACCTCCAAAGCCGAGGGCAGCTAGATGCCACGTCCTGGGTGGACGTGTCGGTGCAAAGCGGCGGTGTCATGGTCGACGTCGACCACACCGGACGCTACTCGTTTGGTACCGGCATCCAAAGGGTCGCACGCGAGACGGTCAGGCGTTGGGCGGACCGCCACGACGTGGCCCTGGTGGCGTGGACCTACCACTTCGACGCATACCGGCGTTTGAACCCCGACGAGCATGCAAGGGCGATCGGAATGCCTGCGCGGCTCGCCTCGACGGAGACCCGCGAACCTGACGCGCACTCGGCGGTAGTGGTGCCGTGGCGCACGACGGTCCTCGTCCCTGAGCTTCCGGTGGAACGCCTCCGGAGCGACGCTTTCGCAGGTGTCGCCAGGTACTCGCAGAGCACGACCGGCGTCGTCGGGTTCGACTGCGTTCCGCTTACCATGGCCGAGACGACGGCTGAGGGGATGCCCGTGGCGTTCCTGCACTACCTCGCGGCGTGCGCCCACGTGACCCGGATCGCAGCGATCTCGGCGACCGCAGCCGCCGAGTATCAGGGGTGGCGCGCGATGCTCTCCTCGCGGGGCATCAGCGGACCCCGTATAGAAGCGGTCGAGCTAGCGTCACAGCCGGGCGAGCCGACAGGAGAGGATCTGCTCGCTGCCCGCAACCTGTTCGGGGTCGGGCCTCTACCGATCGTGTTGGTAGTCGGAAGCCACGAGCCGCGCAAGAACCATCTCGTCGTGTTGCAGGCCGCGGAGGCGCTTTGGCGCTCGGGTCTACGATTCGCCCTGGCGTTCCTTGGAGGCAACTCGTGGAAGAGCGCCAGGTTCTTCGAACGCGTCGAGGGGCTCCAGAAAGCGGGACGGCCGATCCAGGTTGTCAGCGCCGTATCCGACTCCATGCTTTGGGCCGCGTACCGCCAGGCAGCTTGCAGCGTGTTCGTGTCCTTGCACGAAGGTTTCGGCTTGCCGGTCGTCGAGTCCTTGCTTAGCGGCACTCCCGTGATCACCTCTTGCTACGGGGCTATGGCTGACGCGGCACGCGACGGCGGCTGCCTGCTCGTCGACCCTCGCCAGCCGGCGGATGTGGCTAGGGCACTGCGCTCCCTTCTTACCGACGCGGAGCTGGCAGCCAAGCTGCGCCGCGAGGCAGCCGAGACGACGCGCCGCAGCTGGGACGACTACGCGGAGCGGACCTGGGACTTCTTGGCGCAGGGCGTGTTTGAATAGCGGCCCCTGACGGCGCAGACGCCTAGGCGGCGCTATAGACGTAGCACGTCGAAACGTTACCGAGGCTGCCCGACCAGATCGTTACAGCCCCTTTTGGCGGGGGTGTAACGCTGACGCTCAGCACGGCCAAGGGTCCAGACGCTGCGCCGCACAGGTAGGCGTCGGTAAAAAGCACGCGATCCGAGGGGAGGGTCCCTTTGAGGCACCACGCTGCGCCGCTTCGCTGCAAGGCTATGCTCAGCCCCGCAGTCTCAGGCCACGCCGACAAGTTGGCCTCGACCAGCGCAATCCTTCGCCCCGAGACACCCGGGTCGGATCGCATGGCCGATACCGCGGCGACCATGTCGCTTTGGGCGGCCGGGAGCGCGGACAGCGACGGTCCTGAGACTGCCAGGCAAGTGAACCCCCCGGCAAGCGAAAGCGCAGCGAGGATCCCCGCAGGGAACCGGCCTGGCAGCGACGCCGTGTAGTGACGACCTCGCAGCGGGCCATGGCGGCGGCCTCGTTGAGCGGCGCGTTCTAAAAGCTGCCCACCTGCTGCCACGAGCAGCAGGAGAGGCACCGTCTCGTAGAACTGAGCGACGTAGGTGTTCGCGTTGCTGAGCGCGTCGACCTCATGGTAAAGGTAGTAGCCCACGAGGATGGTCTCGAGAGCGCACGCCCCATACCAACGGGTGTAGAGCCTCCGCCTGGCTGCATCGTGTTCTGTCAGGATCAGCGCTACGGCGACCAGGGCGGCGACGCCGAACAGCAGCGGCGGGAAGTGGGCTTGCGAGAAGTAGTTGTACTCGAACCTGACGGCTTGGCCGAACGTCCTAGGGGCAAGCTTGGCGGACCCGATGTAGTGAAAGTACTTCGACCACGGCCCAGGGAAATGCAGGACCAGCTCGGCAACCATCGGCACTGCGAAGACGACGACGAGAAGACCGCTGCCGACAAGGGCCCGTCGATGCCGGCGCATCTCGGCTCTGGCTCCCCGGCGGTGCACAAGGTACCAGGCGCCGGCCGCGAGCATCGACGTCACTCCCACAAACATAAGGAAGCTCACATGGCCCTCGATGAGCATCGCCCCTGCGAACGTGGCGAGCGAAAACTCCGCTGTGCGCCCCGCGGCCAGGCCTCCCGCAGCGACGATAAACACGAAAAAGGTCGAGATGTAAAGGGTCGGGAACCAGTCCCCGGCGAAGAGGCCGCCTCTCGCAGCGAACACGAAGAACAGCCCGAAGCACAAGACTGCCGGACCTGCCGAGCGGGTGCTGCGATAGACAGAGGACGTGGCGAGTCCCACTAGCGCAGATACGTAGACGGTGATGCCGAGGAGCTGAGCGTTGTAGGCGCCTGCCGCCACGTGCAGCACGTCTCGGAACACGAAGATTCCTGCCGCCTGCACGTAAAAAAAGGCGGGGCCGGGATGGTGAAAGCCGACTCGGGAATAGTTGCCGACGAGCTGCTCGAAGTGCTCGGCGCGGATCACCAGCAACGAGTTGAGCGCCGCATCGCCCCACGGATAGATCGGCGTAGTGAAAAGCCGGCGCTCCCGGTACAACGCGATCGCGAGAACAACCATGAACGGCACTGCGAAGACAAGGATTGAATCCCAGCTGCGTGACCTCGCTTCCTCCAAGCGGGAGTCACGTCCGGGCGCGGATGCCCCGGCGCCCATCGCACCAAGTGCTCCCGCTCGACCCTCCGATGTCAAGGAGGTCACAGCGCACACATCTTGATGCGACGGATCTCACCTTGACTGACCATCCCGTCAATACTAAGGCGCCACCAGGGGTAAACTCTGCTCTCCCTTGCCCAGCTATAGTGCTGGATGTCGCGCTGCGACGCCTGCGAAGCTCACCGAGGTAGTGGGGCGGAGACCCGAGATGCACCTGGACAACGAACACTCCTGGGAGCTGGATGTCGTCGTCGTCGGTGGGTGCGGCCATGTGGGGCTTCCTCTGGCGTTGGCTTTCGCGGATCGCGGCCTGCGGGTGTGCGCCTATGACATCGACCGTCGGGCGGTGGAGGCTGTCGGCGCCGGTCAGATGCCTTTTCGGGAGGAAGGCGCAGGCGAGGTACTCCGTCGGGTGCTCAGCGGCGGGTCGTTCGCTACGACCTGCGATGCTTCTGTGATAGCCCGCAGTGAGGTGATAGTCGTGGTGGTCGGAACGCCCGTCGACGAGCATCTCAACCCGGACCCACACGTCGTGCCTGCTGTACTCGAGGAGCTGGCCTGTCACTTTCGCCCAGGGCAGCTACTGGTGTTGCGCTCGACGGTGTATCCGGGGGTGACCAGGCGTGTGGAAGGCCTTATCGACGAACGAGGATTGGAGGTGGATGTAGCGTTCTGCCCGGAGCGGATCGCCGAAGGCCACGCGATGGAGGAGCTTTTCGCCTTGCCGCAGATCGTGTCGGCACGCGACCAGCGTGTAGTGGGGAGGGCGGCGGCGCTATTTAAAACGCTGACGCCGTCGATAGTCGAGTTGGAGCCCGAGGAAGCCGAACTGGCGAAGCTTTTCACGAACACTTGGCGTTACATCAAGTTCGCGGCGGCGAACCAGTTCTTCGTGATGGCAAACGATCACGGGCTCGACTACGCCCGGATTCGCGCGGCGCTCGCCCATGACTATCCGAGGGCGGCGGACATGCCTGGCGCGGGGTTCGCTGCCGGCCCGTGCCTGCTCAAGGACACGATGCAGCTCGCTGCGTTCACCAACAACACGTTCGTACTCGGCCATGCGGCGATGCTCGTCAACGAGGGTCTACCGCTGTATCTGGTGTCGAGGCTGGAGGAGATGTGCGACCTTCGCGCGTCGACCGTCGGGATCCTCGGCTGCGCCTTCAAAGCCGAAAGCGACGACACGAGGTCGAGCCTCGCTTACAAGCTCAAGCGGATCCTCGGTTTCAAAGCGCGTCGGGTTCTAGTCACGGACCCTTACGTCACGTCTGACCCGAACCTCGTCTGTCTCGACGATCTCCTCGACGCGAGCGACGTGATGGTGATAGCAGCACCGCATCGCGTGTACGCAGAGTTGTCGACCACCAAACCGGTCGTAGACATATGGGATCTTCGTCGTCGCGGCAGCCTGGTATGAGAGGGGTGGGCGGACGTGGCTAGGCGTGTCGCTGTCGTGATCCCCGCCTACATGGAGGGGGAGGGGATCGTCTCGGTCCTCGATCGCATAGCTGAGGCGGTCGAATCCGACTGCGAGGTCCTAGTAGTGGTGGACTCTGCGGATGATCCGACGGTAGAGGTGGTGAGACGCTACTCAGAGCGTGACCTTCGTGTCCGTAACGTCGTCAACAGTTACGGGCGTGGACCCGCGAACGCTATCCGCTTCGGGATCGACTCGACGGACTGCCCTGTGGTAGTAGTTACGATGGCAGACGGCAGCGACGATCCCCGCCAGATCGACGACCTGGCCCGCCTGGTCGAGCGTGGCGTGGTTATCGCGGCGGCGTCGAGGTACATGCCGGGCGGCCGCCAGGTGGGCGGTCCGCTCGCTAAAGGTCTGATGTCGAGGGCCGCAGGAGTGAGCTTGCAGATGTTCGCCAGGGTCGGCACCAGGGACGCGACCAACAGCTTCAAGGCGTACTCGGCCGATTTCGTGCGCCGGGTCGGCGTGGATAGCCGCTACGGTTTCGAGATCGGCCTCGAGTTGACTGCCAAAGCCCGCCGGTTGCGCCTGCCTGTGGGGGAGATTCCGACCATCTGGTTGGACCGTACCTCCGGCGCGTCGAATTTCAAGGTCCGCGAGTCGATACCGCACTACCTTCGCTGGTATCGTCTCGCGTTCGGCCCGAAACTGTCCGCCGAGGCCCTACGAAGGCGGGTGGATCGCCTCGTCGGAGTCGGGTCCGGCCGAGCGGGGTTCCTGCCGGACGACACGACGGTTCCAGTTGTCGCGGGGGCGGTACCAGTAGTCGCAGGGGCGTCAGAAGCGGCGAACCCCGACGCTGAAGTCGGGTCCCCGCGGTGAAATCCAAGTCGACCAGGAAGGTTCGGAACTATTGGGCGCAGACATGACCGCACAGACGACGCCGAAGGCCGCTTCGGGTGGCGAAGGCCACTCCAAGGTCTTAGTGACCGGCTCTGCTGGGTTCATCGGCGGCTACGTCGTTGAGGAGCTTCTTGGTAGGGGCTACCTGGTTGTCGGCCTCGACAACTACTCCAAGTACGGCCCCGTCCGAAAATCCTACGACGAGCATCCCAACTACCGTTTCGTGTACGGCGACGCTACCGACGCAGGGCTCGTCGCGGAGCTTGCTGGCGACTGCGACCACTTCATCGCAGGGGCGGCCCTCATCGGGGGTATCTCCTACTTTCACGCGTACGCCTACGACCTGCTCGCCGCCAACGAGCGGATCATCGCCGCGTCGTGCGACGCCGCGATCGCCGCACACAGGCGAGGCGACGGCAGGCTACGCAAGATGACGTTCATGAGCTCGTCGATGGTCTACGAGTCCACCGACCGCTGGCCTTCGAGGGAAGGTGACGAGCGGCTTATAGCGCCACCTTTGTCCTCCTACGGCTTCCAAAAGCTCGCCTGCGAGTACTTCGCCCGAGCCGCATGGTCGCAATACAGGCTGCCTTATACGATCATCCGGCCTTTCAACTGCGTCGGGATCGGCGAGCAGCGGGCGCTTGGTGACGTAGAGGTAGCGAGCGGGAACGTGAAGCTGGCTATGAGCCACGTCGTGCCCGACCTGGTGCAGAAAGTTCTAAAAGGCCAGGACCCTGTCCATGTCCTAGGCGACGGTAGCCAGGTACGCCACTACACCTACGGCGGCGACCTCGCACGGGGGATCGTCGACACCCTCGAACATCCCGGCGCTCTCAACGACGACTTCAACCTGTCGACTGCCCGCTCGACGACCGTACGCGAGCTCGCAGAGACGATCTGGCGCAAGATCAATGGAGACGACGCGCCACTTCGCCTAGTCCACGACGAAGGCTACGAGCACGACGTGCAAAAGCGGATACCCGACGTCACTAAAGCACGCAGCGTGCTCGGCTTCGAGGCGACAACCTCCCTAGAAGACATGCTCGACGAGGTGATCCCGTGGATCTCCAAGGCAATCGCCGACGGTAATTTGTAGCAGGTGGCCCCGTCGAAGTCCTGGCTCGTACGACCCAGCATGGTCGCGGCGGGCGCTCTCGTCGGCGCTTATCTGATCTTCGTCGCCGCTGACGCCGCGAGCAAAGGAAACCTTCACACCGGTGACACCGACCTCCTCGTAGCCGGTGCCCGGACAGCAATGTCTTGTATTTCCAAAGCGACTCTGGTCGGTTGCGGACACCTGCGAGGGTCGCTTTCCACCTCCGTCGGCCCTTACGCTTTACTCGAGTACCTTCCAGCAGCGGCGCTCCTCGCGACCGGCCTGTCCAACAACAGCGTCATTCACTGGCTCGGCTCGCTCAACCTTGTAGCGTACGCGCTGACGTTGGTCACCGTTGCCGTCGCCGCGAGGCGAATGGCCTGGAGGGGGTGGGGGGCGCTGCTCGTGGTGGCACTGCTGGCCAGTTCGCTTACCTACCAGGCGACGGCAGGATTCTCCGAGATGCTCCAGGCGTGCGTAGGCGCGTTGGCGATGCTCGCCATCATCGAGCGGCGCAGCACTTTAATCGTCGTCGGTGTCGCCTTGGCGTGCGTGGGAAAGGAGACCTTCTTCCCGTTCGTGGCGGTACTCGGCTTCCTCGCCGGACGGCGTCCCGAAGACGGCTTCGCTCCGCCCAAGCGGGTAACGCTCGCGCTGGCGACCGGTCTCGTCGTCGGGGAGCTTTGCAACTTGGGGTTCAACGAGTTCCGCTACGCGAGCGTCAACAACCTCGAGTATCTCCAAAGCCTTCTTCGCACCCCCGGCGTGGAGCGCAAGGCGGCCTTCTTCGCCGCGGTGTGGCTGTCGCCGTCAGGCGGCGTCTTGTGGTTCGCTCCGATCGCTACCATCATCGTCGTAGGGGTGCTCGTAGCAGCAGTCGTTGCTTTAGCGCGAACGCCGAGGCGTACGGGCTCCTGGCTGCCTCAGCTGGCAGCGGTGGGGACCGTCGCAGGGTTCGCGGCTGGACTCTCCGAGTGGTACACACCGTTCGGCTGGATAGCGTACGGCCCCAGACTGTTCGTTCCGATCCTCCCGGCGGGCCTCGTCGTGATCGCCTACACCGCTGCGCCGCAGCTGGCCGGGGTTGTGCGGCGCCTGCTGGCAAGTCGAGCCGGTCTTGTCGGGGCGGCCGGTGTCTGCGTAGCGGCGGGCTGGGCGCAGTTCGGGGCGCCGTGGTCGTGGAGCGTCGCCGTCTCTCGACTGATCGCTCCTGCGCCAGGCTGCCCGGGCATGACGCAACTCGTGATCCAAACCCGTCCCACCCAGTACTACACGTGCGCTTCGAAGATCATGTGGAGGATACATCCGAGCGTCCTTCACGCGGCTGCGTCCGCCGGCGGGACTCCGGCGCTTGCAGCGAGGGTTCTCCTCGGCGCGGCAACCGTGGCCCTCGTCGCCGGGATCGGGTGGCAGCCCCATACGCCGGGCGGCCCTGCCAAGCATTCCGGCGGAAGCGGCGAGGTAGCTGGCCGCTACCGCGGGAGTCACCGCATCGGGTCTGGCGGGGCCCCTGCGCGTTCCGGCGCTTAGCATCCGGAGGGTTCAGGCTTTGGAGGGCTTTCGGCGAGGAGCAGCCCAACGGGCGTGATGCACCCTCGCCGACGTCGACCCGCATATAGTTTCAGGGTGTCAACCCGCAACGAGCGGCGCGAGTCGCCAGGACCGCCGTTCGGCGAACGGCCTTGTCTGAGCGTCGTCGTCCCGTGCTACAACGAGGCGGCGACGGTCAAGGAGCTGCTGGCGAGGGTCTTGGAGTCCCCGTGGGTAGCCGAGGTGGTTGTCGTCGACGACGGGTCGACTGACGCAACGCTCGACGCCGTGCGCTCGGTCGCCGACGAGCGCCTGACGGTACTTGCCCAGCCTCACAACATGGGGAAGGGGGCGGCGCTCCGGCGAGGGTTCGCTGCGGCGACCGCAGATTTCGTGGTGGTCCAAGACGCGGACTTGGAGTACGACCCGGGCGAGTACGGAAAGCTCCTGGAGCCGCTTATCTCGGGTGAGGCGGACGTGGTGTTCGGGTCGCGATTTATGTCGGACCGTCCCCACAGGGTGCTGTATTTCTGGCATTCGGTCGGCAACCGGCTGCTCACGACGCTGTCGAACGCGTTTACGAACGTGAACCTCACCGACATGGAGACCTGCTACAAGGTGTTTCGCCGCGAGGTGATCCAGTCCCTGGACCTGCGCGAGGACCGCTTTGGCGTAGAGCCGGAGATAACAGCGAAGGTCGCACGCAGCGGGGCGAGGATCTACGAGGTGGGTATCAGCTACTCCGGGCGAAGCTACGCGGAGGGAAAGAAGATCGGCTGGCGGGACGGCTTCGAGGCTTTGCGCTGCATCCTCGTCTACTCGCCACTTTGGTCCGGCGTGACCCGCAGCGGTCGTCGGGGAGCCCCGAAGGTCCCTTCCGCCGCGGAGGCCGACGCAGACCTAAAGCAGAGCCTCGACAACCTAGACGACGCCCACCATTACCGTCAGTGGATCATGGACCTGATAACTCCGGTGCTCGGGGCGTCGGTGCTCGAAGTCGGGGCGGGTCACGGAACTTTCACTGAGTTTTTGGCCCAAGGCCGGGAGGTGACCTGCACAGAGCTGTCGGAGCGCTGCGTGGATCTGTTGCGCACCCGCTTCGGGGGGGATCAGCGGGTAGAGGTCCTGCTCGGAGACGTATCGGCTGCCGGTCCCCGGGCGCCGTATAAGAGCGCTGTCATGGTCAACGTGCTGGAGCATATCGACGACGACGTCGGCGCGCTGCGCAAAATCGGCCAGATGCTCTCTCCCGGCGGCGGCGTCGCCATATGGGTTCCCGCGCACATGCAGCTCTACAGCCCGTTCGACCGCAAGATCGGCCACCACCGTCGCTACACCGTGGGCGAGCTGTCGGACGTGCTTGCACGCGCCGGCTTCGAGCCTTTCGAACTTCGATACGTGAATGTCGTCGGGGCGCTCGGATGGTGGGTCGTCGCCCGTGTCCTGCGTCGCGATCCGACCGGGAAAGTGCTCGCCTCCCTGTTCGACCGGTACGCGGTCGGGGTCATGCGTCGCGTCGAAGAAGTTGTCCGCCCGCCGTTCGGCCAGTCGATCCTGGCGTTGGCTAGGCGGGTGGAAGTTCTCTAGACGCGGTAGGGGTTAGCGCAGGGCTGGTGCTGGGGTCGGTATCGGCTCGGTTCAACGGGAGGGAGCGGGCCCGACGTACTGAACGACCACACCGTCCGCTTCGTCTGACTCAAACCTCGGCACCCTGGTGGAAGTGGACAGTCGCCGTCGCATATCGCTCGGCCAGCTCGGCCATCACTCCCGCTACCTTGCCACTGTCGACTCCGACGGTTCGATCCTGCTGCGCCCCGCCGTAGTCATCACCGAACTGGAGGCACGACTGATGACGCATGCTCTCGCCGACCGGGTTGCGGCCAATCGGGAGGACCCTTCCCGGCTGGTCAAGCGACGCCAGTAGCTTGCTGAGCGCCGGCGCGCGAAATTGGTGAGGCAGAGGGTCACCCGCTGGAAGCGGGCACGGCGGACGAGGGCGGCGTTGTGGCGTTTTCCTTCGGCGCGTTAGGGTCGTAGAACGTCTCTGCTCAGCTCACGAGTTGGTGCGCTCGCTGGTGCGACACGCCGAGGACTTTGCCCACGTAGCGCAGCGCCACTCCCTGTTCGTGCAGCTGCCGTGCGGCACTGCGAATCTCGGCTGCTGCTGCCGCCTGCGCTTCAGCCGAGGTCGCCCGTAACTCTTCGGAACGACGGAGATGCTCGGCAACAGCGTCGGGTAGACGGATGTCGTAGTCGACGACGACATCCTCCTCGTTGTTCCCGGTCATCATGGCTATGAGATCTTTCGACATGGGTATCCAGCTCACGCAGGTGACGCGCCTGGGTCGAACCCACCCCATTCCGCCAGCGGCGACCCAAACACCTGGACCCGACTATAATCGGGGTATCTCGACTATCCTCGGGGGGATTAGCTCTTAAGAGGAAGGAGTGCAGGAAGCATGGATGTGCAGCGTCCTCTGGCTGTGGTGACGCCCACGCTTGACGGAGACGTGTTGGCGGTGTTCGCCCAGGCAGACACGACTTATACCACGGGGCAGCTGCATCGCATGTTGCCGAGGTTCTCCGAAGATGGCATACGCAAGGTTCTCGGCCGGCTCTCAAAGCAGGGCGTCGTAACCTCCGAAAGAGCCGGCAACACCTACCTGTACAGCTTCAACCGAGATCATCTGGCGGCCGGCCCGATCCTAGAACTGGCACAGCTTCGCGTGACATTGCTGTCGCGGATCGAGGAGCGTCTTGCCACCTGGCGTCCGCCGCCGGTCTATGCCGCAGTGTTTGGCTCAATGGCACGGGGCACTGCCACGACGAGCAGCGACGTCGATCTGCTGTTGGTCCGCCCGGACGGGGTAGCCGACGACGAGTGGGACGCGCAGGTTGCCGCCCTCGCCTCCGCTATCTCGAAATGGACGGGCAACGACGCCCGCCCTATCGAGTTCACCGTCAGCGACACGGTGGCCCGGCGCGAGGAGCGAATCTTCACCGAAGTGCTGGCCACGGGGCTCACGGTGCACGGGGAACGGGCGTGGCTGCAACGTCAGATTGTGGCGAAATGATGTCCGAGACGCCGTGCAATGCGCAAGTTCGTGCCGGGCGGCTGGCCAAGGCACAGCAGTTCCTCGCCGCAGCTACCTTGATTGAGGACGCCGTCTCAGACGAGACCGCTGACGCCTATGTAACTCTGTGCGTGCACGCAGGAATCGCCGCCGCTGACGTGATTTGCTGCGCTCGTCTCGGACGTCACGCGCAGGGCGACAATCATGCTGAAGCGACGGCGCTCTTGAGGAAGGCGAACGATGCTGACTCTGCGAAGAGGCTGGAGGTCCTGCTCAGCATGAAGTCGAAGGCCGGCTACACGCACCTTCCTACTTCCAACGCCGTTAGGGATGGGTTTGTCGCGCCGGGAGTCTGTGGGCGAGGCGGGATTAAGGGGGCGACTTAGCGAACGTTAGTATAGCAAACTCTGCTATACTGTATCGCATGAACAGCTATATACCGGCTGATTCGTTATTCCCGACGGACCGGCCCGTTTCTCTCGAAGCGATGATAGGCCGACACGGTGAGGCCACCACACTTGCCGGAGAGCTCTGCAACGGACTTAATAGGTTGGTAGCCGGACCGAGGCGAACCGGCAAGACCAGTGTGTGCCGGGCTGCGGTGTCGATCGCGAAAACGCAGGGTTTCTACGCTGCCGAGGTTGACCTATTCGAAGTAGTGGATCTCGCCTCGCTGGCCGAACGCATAATCGACGGCGCGATCGCCAACCGCGCCGGTCTCGCACGCGCCCGGCGAGGTGTGGTTCGCGCTGGGCACAAAGTAGCTTCAGCCGTTTCGCTTACCGCCGTAGCCAAAGTCAAGGCGGACATAGGAGAAGAACTTTC
The DNA here is from genome assembly GCA_021828685.1 of Actinomycetes bacterium. Classification (GTDB taxonomy): domain Bacteria; phylum Actinomycetota; class Acidimicrobiia; order Acidimicrobiales; family Palsa-688; genus JAJZAM01. Next base: position 12,791 of record JAJZDJ010000078.1, read on the forward strand.
CTTCGCCCTCGAAACCGGCTGGAGGCGCCAGAATCCCCTTGACGCACTGCGGCGCAGCATCGAAGTAGCCCAACGACTTTGCGTCGTCGATGACAACCGGCTCATCGTATTTATCGATGAGTTTCAAGAACTCGCTGGACCCAGGCACCCATTTGGCGATCCGGATGCGACGACGAAGGCCCTGAGGTCCGCCCTATCGAAGGCCGATCGCATTACTACGCTATTCGCTGGAAGCGTCGAGCACATGATGCGGGACCTTTTCAACGTTACCAATCGGGCCTTTTACCGCTGGGGCGGTTGGCATTCATTGGAGCCTATCGAGGAGGCAACATGGCTCGCTGGGTTGACTGGACGCTACGAGATGGCCAAGTTTACTCTCACCCCTGAAGCCGGAACGAGACTGGTGGCCCTCCCCGACCAAC
>JAJZDJ010000079.1 GCA_021828685.1 Actinomycetes bacterium
GTGAAACCGGCGCCGAGGCTCACCGCCCCTTCCGGCGCGGCAGGCAGAAGGTCGGCGTAACGCCAGATCGAAAGCGGCCCGCCGGCGATCTTCTCGCGGCTTACTGCTGCGGCGACCGCCTCGTAGTCGTAGACGACTTCGAGCGGGCCGAAGCACCACTCGCATACGTGCAGAGCGGCTGCAGGGTAGACGCGATGGCATTCCCGGCATCGCAAACCGTCAACGTGTGGCACTTGTGTCCTCCTGGCGCAGCGTCATCGAACCGGGCGTTGGCACCGACCCCACACAAGGTGGGAAGGTTGCCGCGGCTTCACAGGGCCCGTCCCTCTGCCGCTCTGGATGATGTTGGCTTAGATCATAGCGCACCTTTCCCGGTTCGTGGACGGGTGCGAAACGGTGGCAGAATGTCGTAGGTGCGCCGGAGCTATATGTCGTCGGAGTTTCCCGCCGAGCGGGTGCAACGCCTCAAGCGCGGCCGCGCCGTTTCGGTGTGCATCCCCGCGCGTGACGAGGCGACGACCGTCGGCGAGATAGTGTCCACGCTCGTCGGAAGCCTTATGCATGAATCGGCGGTGATCGACGAGCTGCTCGTCGTCGACGACGGGTCGAGCGACGATACTGCCGCTGTCGCAGCCAGAGCAGGTGCAGCGGTCGTCTCTGCCGATCGGGTGCTTCCACAGTTCGAGGGTCCGGGCAAAGGGCAGGCCATGTGGAAGGGCCTCCACGAGACGTCCGGTGACATTGTCGTGTTTTGCGATGCCGACGTCGTCGGCTTCGACCCGGCGTTCGTCCTCGGGTTGGTCGGGCCGCTCCTGGCCCGTGACGACGCAGTTTTTTCCAAAGGCTTCTACGACCGGCCCGTCGAGGGAACCATCGAGCAGGGCGGCCGGGTTACAGAGCTGATGGCGCGGCCGCTCATATCGGTGCTGTTCCCCCATCTCGCCGACCTGGCGCAACCCCTGTCGGGCGAGTGCGCCGGTCGACGTGACGTCCTCGAAGCGCTCCCGTTCGCCGGTGGGTACGCCGTCGATCTCGCCTTGGTGATAGACGTCACCGAGAGGTTCGGCAACACGAGCCTCGTCCAGTGCGACCTCGGCACCCGCGTGCACCGCAACCGCCCGCTTTCGCAGCTCGGCCCCCAAGCGCTCGCCATCCTGCAGGTCGCCCTAGCGCGTTCAGGGGGATTCGGGCGCAAAGATCTCGGCTTGTCCCACACCGACATCCTCATGAGGCCGGGCTCGGAGCCGCTTCCCGTCGAGCTGGTCGAGCTGCCAGCCCTGTCAGAGTTGCCTGCGCACCGCCTGAGTGCGTAGGCCGGATAGGCGATCCAAACGGTGAGCCGCCTGTCGGTCGCTATCGACCTCACCCCACTTCTAAGCGCCAGGACGGGCATCGGCCTCTCCGTCGCGGGGATGTGGGCTGCGCTCGAAGCCATGAACGACGGGCCCCGACTGAAGCCGTACGCCCTTGGTCTGCGCAACGGCACCCCCGGTCCCGACGTCCCGCAATCCCTGCGGCGAGTCCGCACGCCGGCACGGCTGGCCGTCGAGTCCTGGCAACGCTACGAACATCCGAAGATCGACAGATGGCTCGGCGACGTCGACGTCCTGCACACCACCAACTACGTGACTCCGCCCAGCCGGCATCCGACAGTGATGACGGTGAACGACTTGAGTTTCGTCTACCAGCCTTCGCCCGATCGGGTGGTAGCAACCTTCCCGGGGATGTTGCGCCGGGCCGTCGCCCGGGGAGCTCACATCCACGTGACCACGCGTCAAGTCGCGGGAGAGGTCGACGACGTCTTCGGCCCTGGACTCGTCGATGCAGGCAGGATCAGCGTCGTGGCGTTCGGCATACCGCCAGTCGGTGCCTCCCCGCCAGCAGATCCGCGCATCGAGCGACTGATTGGTGGTCGACCCTACGTGCTTTTCATCGGCACCGACGAGCCGCGAAAAAACTTGCCGCGACTCGTCGAAGCCTTCGGCCATTTAGCGCCGGATGTTCCCGAGCTCCTCCTGGTGCTGGCCGGCCGCCAGACCGGGCATTCAGCACTCACGACGGATGCGATCGCAGCGCTTCGCCCGGAAGTGGCGTCGCGGGTGCTACGCCTCGGGGTTGTCAGCGACGATGCCAGATCCAACCTGCTGGGCGGCGCCCGCGCGATGGCGTACCCGTCTACCTATGAGGGTTTCGGTTTTCCGATCCTCGAAGCGATGCGCGCGGGTGTTCCAGTCGTCGGCTCCGACGTGGCCGTGCTGCGCGAGGTCGCCGGCGATGCGGCTGTGCTTGCCGACCCGCTGGACGGCGCAGCTCTCGCGGAAGCCATCCGAAAGGCGGTGTTCGACGGACCGGTCAGGCAAGGGCTCATCGACGCCGGCGCTAGGCGAGCGGCCAGCTTCACGTGGGACGCCACGGCGGTAGGCCTCGACGCCCTTTACAAAAAGGCGGCAAGTGACGCCGCGCTATAGCCAAGGCGCCCCCGGCCCAGCCCCCCACGCCCCCAGGCCAGCACGCCCAACCGACGTCGTCCACTTCTCCCGGCGCCCGCAGGCCGGCCAGCACAGCATCGAGAAGGTTTTTGCACTGATACGGCGCGAGCTCCCGGAGCGCTTCCATGTCAAGACGGTGGTCTCCGAGCACTACAGCAGGGGCGTCGTTCCCCGGGCGGCGACGGTGCTCGAGGCGCGCCGGCTCACGCAACCCGTAGTTCACATCCTCGGAGACATCACCTACGCGGCACTCGCTCGCCGGGCGTCCTCGACGGTGCTGACCGTCCACGACACCGAGTTCCTACGACGGGCATCACCTATCAAACGGGCCGTGTACTCGTCGCTGTGGCTGAGCTTCCCGATCCGCCACGCGGCCATCGTCACCGTCCCGAGCAGAGCGACACTCCGCGAGCTCGAGAACCTCTGGGTCGCCGAGCATTCGAAGCTCCGATTGATACCCCACCCCGTCGGGGACGGCTTCACCCCGGAGCCACCGGCCACACCGGCCACACCGGCCACCCCGGAGCCACCGGCCACCCCGGCCACCCCGGCCACCCCGGAGCCACCGGGGATGCCGGATCGGACGACAAGCCGGCCGGTCGTATTGGCCGTCGGGACAGCCCCGAACAAGAACCTGCCGGTACTCGCCGAGGCGCTCGCAGACCTCGACTGCGAGTTCGTGGTCGTCGGGTCCCTCGACGCAGCACAGCGCAACGCCTTCGCCCGCGCACGCGTCGAGGTCCGCGAGCTGGGAACCGTCGCCGACGAGGCGATGCCCGGGGTCTACCGGTCCGCCGACGTTCTTGCGTTCGTGTCCACCACCGAGGGTTTCGGCGTGCCGATCCTGGAGGCGAACGCTTCCGGCCTGGCGGTCGTGACCTCTGACCTGGACCCGCACCGCGACGTCGCCGGCGGAGCGGCGCGCCTCGTCGATCCGGCCGACCCGGCGTCTGTCCGGGCCGGGCTTCGGGCCGTGCTCGACGACGAAAACTACCGGCGTCACCTTGTCGACGCCGGGCTTCGCAACGCGGCGGGCTACGCACCCAAGCGGATCGCCGCCGCCTACGCCGACATCTACGACGAGCTTGCGGGACTGGCTGAGGACATACATCCCGGACGTGACTAGAGTCTGTTAGCAACGTACGAACAAAGGGAGGGCGTAGCAATGCCGAGTGGATCGATCCTGGGTAACCGCGTGGTCCGTTTGGAGGACCCGACGTTGTTGACCGGGGCCGGCAAGTACGTGGACGACCTCGCAGCGCCCGGAGCGGCCCATGTGGCCTTCGTGCGCTCCCCCGTCGCCCACGGCACGCTGCGCTCCGTCGACGTCGAGGAGGCCCGGGGCATGCCGGGAGTGATCGCCGTCTACCACGCCGCCGGGGACGGCCTCGGCCTCGCCTCGTTCCAGGGTTTCCCGATGCTTCCCGACACGTTCAACCGGCCGGTCTTCGCCGCTGACCGGGTCCGTTTCGTCGGCGACATCGTGGCAGCCGTCGTCGCCACGACAAGCTCGGAGGCGGTGGACGCGGCCAATGCGGTCGTCGTCGACATCGATCCCCTTCCCGTTATCGTTTCCGCGGTCGACGGCCTCGCCCCGGACGCCCCGGTGCTGTTCCCCGAGGCCGGCAGCAACGTGTGCTTCGCCACGGCGCACGGCGCCGAAGAGGACCCTCTCGTCGGAGCCGACGTCGTAGCCGAGGTGGAGATGGTGAGCCAGCGGCTCGCTGGCGCTCCGATGGAGCCCACCGGGTGCTTGATCGTTCCCGGCGAACCTGATGGCGGTGTCACCTGCTGGATATCCCACCAGGCGCCTCACTCGGTGCACCCTGCGTTCGCTGGCGTGCTCGGCCTCGAGCCGGCGCTCGTACGTGTCGTCTGCCCGTGGGTGGGTGGCGGCTTCGGGCCGAAGGCAGCGATGTACGTCGAGTTCCTGGTCGCCGCCGCGGCCGCGATGCGCCTCGGCCAGCCCGTCAAATGGGTCGAGACCCGCTCCGAGGACATGGTCACTCTGGTCCACGGGCGTGATTACGTAATGACGGCCAAGCTCGGCCTGACAAACGACGGCAAGATCGTCGGCCTCGACGCGAACGTGATAGCCAACGCCGGTGCCTACCCCGCAATCGGCGCCATCCTCCCGATGCTGACCCAAATGATGGTGGTCGGCGTCTACGACGTCCCGAAAGTGCGTTTTCAGGCGACGACCGCTGTCACTAACACGACCCCGGTCGGCGCCTACCGGGGGGCGGGACGCCCCGAAGCGACCCAGCTGATCGAGCGGGTGCTCGACGTCGCGGCGCTCAAGCTCGGTATCGACCCGGTCGAGATCCGCCGGCGCAACTTCTTGGACCCGGCCGCTTTCCCGCTCACCACCACGACCGGGGGCGCCTACGACTCCGGTGAGTACGCGAAGGCCCTCGACGCCGCCCTGCAGGCTGCGGGCTACGGCGAGCTTCGCGAGGAGCAGGCGCTGCGTCGCGCCACCGGGGACCGAATCCAGCTCGGGATCGGCGTGTCCACCTACGTCGAGGTCACCGCCCCGATAGGCCTGCACGTCGAGTACGGTGCGGTCGAAGTCCACGAGGACGGGACCGCGTCGATGGAGGTCGGGACGAGCGTCCACGGCCAGGGGCATCACACTGCCTTCGCGATGATCGCAAGCGACGTCCTCGGGATTCCTATGGACAAAATACGCCTCGTCAACTCCGACACGGCCACTGTGCCGCGCGGCGCGGGCACCATGGGTTCACGTTCCTTGCAAACCGCCGGCAACGCCGTCCAGGTCGCCTCGGTCGAGGTGCTCGGACGGGGGCGCCAGATCGCGGCGCACCTTCTCGAAGCGAGCCCCGAAGACATCGTGACCGGCCCCGAAGGGCTGCACGTTGCGGGCGTCCCCAACCTTGCCATCGGGTGGGCGGAGGTGGCGGCAGCGTCGCACGACGCGAACCGTCTTCCCGAGGGTCTCGAGCCCGGGCCGCTACGCCACGAAGGGGACTTCGACGGGGGGAACTCGACGTTCCCGTTCGGCGCGCACGTGTCGGTGGTCGAGCTCGACACCGAAACCGGCGGCGTTCGCATGCGTCGCCACATAGCCGTAGACGACTGCGGCCGGATCTTGAACCCGCTGCTCGTCAACGGCCAGCAGCACGGCGGTATCGCCCAGGGAGCGGCCCAGGCTCTCTTCGAGTGGGTCCGCTACGACGAGGACGGGAACCCGCTGACCGCTACGTTCATGGACTACCTCGTGCCGGCTGCTTCGGAGTTGCCGAGCTTCGAGGTGTCCAACACCCAGACCGACAGCCCCCGTAACGCTCTAGGCGCCAAGGGCATCGGCGAGTCGGGAACCATCGGATCCACGCCGGCCATCCAAAACGCGGTCGTCGATGCCGTATCGCATCTCGGCATAACCCATATCGACATGCCATGCACGCCCGAGAGGATGTGGCGGGCTATCAGCTCGGCGGCGTCTGCCGTCAGCTAACACCACCGCCGAGCACCGCGGACGCTACCTCCTGTAGCGCCCGTTCGGTGTCGGCGAACGCTCGCTCCTCGCCGACGACGTCGACCAGCGAGCGGACCGCAATCGGAGCGACTGCGACACGACGTCGGTCCGCTTCGTCGCGGGCACAGACGCGTGCAGCTACATCCAAGCCCACCTCGACGTCTCCGGCGATGACGGCGGCCGGCACGCCGAGCTCGGCTGCCAATGCCAGCACCCCACCGACGGTCTTCCCGTCGAAGGATGCCTGGTCGACGTATCCCTCCCCGGTGATGACGAGGTCGGCTGCCTCTATACGGGCCGCGAGGTCGATCCTCTCCGAGACCATGTCGAACCCACCGGACAGCACCGCCCCGATCGCCGCCAGCCCACCCGCTAGCCCGCCTGCCGCCCCTCCCCCATCCAGGGCGGACACGTCGACGCCATAGCGCTCCAGGTAGATCTGCACGAGCCGCTCCAGGCGTCGCGTGAGCAGCTGCACCTGCGTCGGGCTCGCCCCTTTCTGCGGGGCGAACACCGCGGCCGCGTCGACGAAATGGGTCCTCACGTCGCATGCGACTTCTATATGGACGCCGGCGAGCCTGCCCACGGGCTCCAACGATTCGATTGCCCCCAGACCGCCGTCGGTGGACGCCGAGCCGCCCATGCCCACGAGTACCCGGCGCGCTCCCCCAGCCACCGCCGCAGCGATGAGCTCGCCGACCCCGGCCGTCGAGGCGCTCACAGGGTCGTTGCCTCCCGGCCCGCCGACGAGGTGAAGGCCGGCGACCATCGCCATCTCTACTGCAGCCGTCGAACCCTGGTCGAGTTCGTACCAGGCGGATTCCACTCGGCCCCCGAGAGGCCCTTTTACCGTCACGGCCCTCGGGCGTCCGCCGATTACCGAACAGAAGCCTTCGCCTCCATCGGACATCGGCGCAACGTCGGTCTCCCAGCCCAGCTCTGTGGCGGCGGCTGCTACGGCCGCCGCCGCTTCTTGGGCTGTCGCGCTCCCCCTGAACTTGTCCGGGGCGATCACGACGCGGGGCATCCCCTATGGTGCCCGATTCGACGGTGCCGGGGCTAGCGCCCGCCAAAGAACGCCGGCCAAGCCGCCAGGCGCTGCACTATGCGGTCACGAGCTTCGCCAGCGGGAAGGTAGCGTCGTTTCGATGGACAGCGGCGCCAATGCGCTCATAGTGGTCTCCAACCGGGGACCCGTGAGTTTCGAGCGGGACCCGTCGAACGGTCGACTCCGGGCGAAAAGAGCAGCCGGCGGCCTGGTCAACACACTGGGCCCCGGTGCCCGCCGCCACGGCGCTATCTGGTTGGCGGCTTCAACAGGAGGAACCGATAAGCAGCCCGCCCCGGCGGCGATGCTCGCCGATGAGCAGGTCGCCTTCTGGCCGGTGACGGTCAAGCCTGACCTTTACCATGCCTACTACGACGTCATCTCGAACCAGACCCTCTGGTTCTGCCTTCACGGGCTTTGGGATACACCGCGGCGCCCACGCTTCGATCGTCACTGGTGGAGCGCGTGGAGCTCGTACAGGAAGGTCAACGAGCTTTTCGCGAGGGAGGTCGACCGGGCAGCGCCTCACGGAGCGACGGTACTTGTTCAGGATTATCAGCTTGCCCTCACTCCTTCGATAGTGGCGCGGCGTCGCCCCGACCTTCGGGTCTCCTCGTTCGTCCATACCCCGTGGTGCACCCCCGGGGAGCTGTCGTCACTTCCCGATGAGGTCGCATCTGAGGTCCTTGCGGGACTGGCGGACGGTGGACCGGTCGGCTTCCACTCCCCGAGGTGGGCGGCCGCATTCGACGACTGCGTGAAAGCCGTGCTCGGCACGCAGGCAACCACCTACGTCGCGCCTGCCGCGGTCGACGTCGAGGGCCTGAGGAAGGTGGCGGCCTCCGAGGAGTGCGAGGCGGAACGCGTAGCTCTCGACGGGGCTGTCGCCGGACGGAAGCTGATCGTCCGGGTGGACCGGATGGAGCTTTCGAAGAATATCCTTCGCGGGTTCTGGGCGTACGACGAACTGCTCGAAACCAGACCGGACCTGAGAGGCAAGGTTGTGTTCGCTGCGCTCGTGTACCCCTCGCGTGTCGGCCTCGCCGAGTACCAGGCCTACAGTCAGGAGGTGCTGTCCCTCGCCGCTCGGATCAACGAGCGATGGGGGACGCCGGAGTGGACTCCGGTGCTGTTGCACCCGGAGGACAATTACCCCCGGTCGATCGCAGCCCTTCGAAGCTACGACGTCCTGCTGGTCAACCCACTCCGGGACGGCCTGAACCTTGTCGCAAAAGAAGGGCCCTCGGTCAACGAGCGCGACGGAGCCCTCGTGCTTAGCCGTCAGGCCGGGGCGTGGCTGGAGCTTGGGGACTCTGCGCTCGGCGTCAACCCTTTCGACGTTTCGCAGGCAGCGGGAGCGCTCGGCCGGGCCCTTGATGAGAGCCCCGAGAGACGAAGTGCCGACGCCAGCCGCCTTCGCCTTGCGGCGGGGTTGCGCACACCGCTGGACTGGTTCGACGACCTCCTACGTGCCGCGCGCGGATCCGGGCCCGGATCCGGGTGCGCCGAGGGGAGCTGAGCCCTCGCTCGACGGCGTCGCGCCCGCCGAGGCCGCTATCGCGTGGAGCAGCTCCACTAAAGCTGCCGGCCCGTCCAGGACCACGTCGGCTGCGCGCATCACCTCGAAAGGCATCTCGGCTCCCCCGACGGCCACCTTGAGAGCCGCAATCCCCTGCGTGGCAAGTCGATCGACCGCGCGGAACGCCGGAAGATCACCGACGTCGTCGCCGGCAAACATCACCGCCTGCAAGCCGGCAGATCTTTCGCTCACGACTGTGCCCTTGTCGATTCCGAGCGCCGGCGCGAGCTCCACTGACATCTTGCCTTGGTGGACCGACAGCCCGGTGCGCCGTGCCAGGATCCCAGCGAGATCCCTTACTGCGGGCGCGGCTGCTGGATCGCTTCGATAGTGCAGGGCAACGCTCAAACTTTTGCGCTCCACGGATAGCGAAGCGATACCGGCGTCCTCCGCTTCGCCGGCCGCGACCTCCACTGCCGCTAGCCAACGCTCCCGCTCGGGACCTGACACCGACCGGTATCGGCCGGGCTCGTCACGGCCGGGGTCGGTGCCTGACTGCGCCTCCATCCCGTAGAGGCCGATCAGCTCTATCGCCCCGCCGCAGCCCGCCAGGCGCTCGACCAGGTAGGAGACCGGCCTACCTGACACCACTGCGACCCGGCCGACGCGTTCAGAGAGCGACGCCAACGCCTCCGCCGCGCCCGGCGCCGCCGTCGCCTCGTCGGGTGTTGCGACGATGTCCGAGAGTGTCCCGTCGAAGTCGACGAACACGCCTGCCCTCCGGGGATCGGCGAGCGCAGCCTTAAGCCACCCCTCCAACGGGTTATCCGCAGTTATTTCGGCCACCCGCTCCTCGAAGTCGGCCATAGCCGAAGCGGATCAAGCCCCTGCTACAAGGTTCGGTCCGATCACCAGGACGAGGTTCGCAGTCGAGCGCTCCGTAGCCGGGATCGGCGCGCTCGCAGGCGGCGGAACGGTGGTGTTGACGATCGCAGAAGTGAGTCCGAGCTCCAAAGCCAAGGCGTCCGCCTCGGCCGTGTAGCCGGGCGTGAGGATATAGATGGTCGACGCGGTCACCTTCGACGTTGCGTTGTCGGGTGGCTCGGTTATGTACCCGTAGCCCGCCTTCAGCTTCGCCGACCACTGCGTAGCGAGCTGGCCGACGAGCACCCCGTTGAGCACCTGAAGCTTCACCTGGCTCGGCGGGACGGTGGTCGTCGTCGTGGTCGCCTGCGGGGCGGTCGTCGTAGTCACCGCAGGCTTCTTCGGCTTGGTAGCCCCGGTAGTGCTCACGTGCGCTGCGGTCCCGGACCTACTCAGGACCAGTATTCCGACGATGAGCAGCACGGCGACGAGCACGAGACCGGCGGCCGAACTTGCCCCCGACTCGGAATGGCCTCGACCCGACCGCATCCCCCTGCTCACTAGGCTCTCCTCGCTCGGACGGTACTGCATACGATTTTTTGCTCGGCGGCGCGCGCCCCGCACGCTACGTTGACGTCTCACGACGGGCTTGCACCACGTTTGTTAGGGCTGCCGGGCAGTCTATTCGACCATGGAGATGCAGGCGGTTCAGTTCGCCTGGGACACGCCCATGCCCCTTTGGAAACGATGCCCTGCGCTCAAGGCTCCCCTAAGGCCAGCGGTAACGGTGCTCGGGCCTGCCTCCACCATAGCGAAGGGCCACCTCGACACGGCCGATCCGCTGCAGATGCGAGAGATAGCGCTGCGCCGTCGCCCGGCTCAGACCGGTGCGCTGCGCAACGTCCTCGCAGGAGAGGTCGGACTCCGCAGCACGAAGCGCTTCGACTATGACACCTAAGGTCTGAGGGCTTTGGCCTTTCGGGAGCTTGCGAACTTCTGCGGATCTAACGGCAGCGTACAGATCGTCGATGTCTGTCTGGGTGATCTGCTCCATCCCAGCCATCTTCGCCCGCATCAGTCTGTAGGACTCGAGCACCTCCGAGAGTCGGGCAAAGCTGAACGGTTTGACCAGGTAGTCCAAGGTGCCACCTTGCATCGCGCTACGCACGCTCGACAGGTCCTGAGCCGCCGTGATCATGATCACGTCGACGTGGGGCATCCCCGGCTCACGCAATTTTCGCAGAACCTCGAGGCCGGACAGGTCGGGAAGGTAGACGTCGAGAAGAAGGAGGTCAGGTCGCAGCTTAGCGACTGCGTCCAAGGTCGCTTGGGCGCTGTACGCCTCACCGACGACCTCGAAACCGCTGATCTTTTCGACAAACGCCCTGTGCAACGAAGCAACGCGAAAGTCGTCGTCGGCGACCACGACTGCGAGGCTCATCCGGCGTGCACAGGCGCTTCGCCTTCGGGGTACATTTCCGACTCGAACGCGAGTGCTCCCGGCAGGCGCACCGTAAACACTGCTCCGCCCGAACGGCGATCGGTTCCCACCTCGACGTGGCCGGAACGCTTGTATACCAGCTGACGTAGGACCGCCAGACCTAGACCCCTCCGGGCCCCGGTGCGAGACGACTTCGTTGTGAAACCGTCGACGAAGATCGCATCTCGGTCGCTCTCTGCGACGCCGGGCCCCGAGTCGGCAACCTTTATGATCAGGTCCGAGTCGTCCATCTCGACGCTCACCTCCACCCATGCGGCGCTGCTGCCTTTAGCCGCGTCGATCGCGTTGTCAATCAAGTTGCCGACCACAGTGACCAAGTCCAAAGCCTCGACCACGCGCCCCTCGACGAGGGTGGACTCCCCCACGCGAAGCTCGACCCCTTGCTCACGACCGAGGGCACTCTTGGCGACCAATATCGCGCCTAGCACCGGATCGCGGACACCTGAACCGACCCGGTCGGCGAACTCACGGTCGTGTCCTTGAAGCTGGGTGGCGAAACGGACAGCCTCTGAATACTCGCCTAACTCGACAAGACCGATCACTGTGTGGATCCGGTTGGAGAAGTCGTGCGCCTGGGCGCGCAACGCTTCGGTGAGGCTCAGCGTTCCGTCCAGTTCCCGCAGAAGCGATTCGGATTCGGTCCGGTCGAACAGCGTCACCACGTGCCCGAGATCACGCTCTTCCAGAGAAACCGGCACTCTATTGACTACAAGCACCCTATCCTCGCTCACGACGAGCAGATCTTTCCCGTCGATGTCCCCAGAGAGGGCCTGCAACAGCCTGCCCCCCGAGACAAGCACACTTATCGGCCGGTGAAGGTGACGCCTCGGGAGGTGAAGAAGTCGCTGAGCTTCGGCGTTCGCGAAACGGACCTTGTCGTCAGGGTCGAGTCCGACGACCCCCTCACGGATTCCCGACAGGGTCGCCTGCTGTTCTTGGATGAGATCGGTCACCTCGTCCAGTTCCAAACCAAAAGTCCGTCGACGCAACCAACGGGTGACTGAAAGGGTGCCGAATATGGCGATGATCAGCGCAAGGAACGCCGCTTCGGCTACGTCGATGGTCAGCCGTAGCACCTCCGAACGACCATTTGACCCGGGTCCGACGATCGTCAGCGTTGCGATCACAACTCCCTGCGTCGATTTGACCGGGACCCGAATCACGTCCGGGACACCCGGCCCGCTGATGTTCGGCTTTCCTGACTCCACCGGCGCCTTGAGTGCACTCCCTGTGACTTCGACGAACCTCGCGGCCTCGCCGATACGCACTCCTTGCAGCAGCGCGGACAATCCGGCCGTGTCGCCTGCGGCAACGTCGCTACGGAAAACCTTCGATGTCGCCACAGCGCTGGCCTCAAACAGCTGGCGTTGGCGAAGTTCGCGGCTACCCTCGCCGCTACGAAATACCACGAGACTCGCCCCAATCGCCACCGAAACGGCGAACACGCAGAGTTGCAGCACCGCAAGCCTCGTAGATAGACCCAGTTTCGAAGCGTGTCTCGCTCGCATCCACAACATCCCCCGACCGCAAATGCGGCCTACGACGAACCTCGGCCCTAGATACTACCCGCCGGCCTCGCGCGCAAGCGGTCTCTGCACCGAGCAGGAACGAAAGGCGGATGCCCGAAGCCAGCGCGCAATATGAGCTAAACCACCTAATCAAATACAAGCACTATTAATGCACTGAACATATCGAATCAGTACTGCGGATTGTACCGTGACACCCGTCATCCGAGAACCCAGGTTCTCCGGTCCGTCGCACACCTCGGGGGTGGAATCTGACTCTGTTTTTCCTATCGTTCGGCTTTGGGCTGGTCACCGCTTCGGTGCTGGCCTTGAGCGCCGTGGGACTGAGCCTTCAGTTCGGCGTCACCAACTTCGTCAACTTCGGCTACGGAGCGATGCTCGGACTCGGGATGTATTTCACATACGCCCTCAACACGAGTCTCGGCCTACCATTCTGGCTCGCCGCGATCGGAGGCACCCTGCTCACAGGCGTCGCCGCTGTGATCATCGACGCCCTTATTCTCGAGCCTTTCGTCCGTCGGGGCACGAGCGGTTTCTTCATGCTGATAGTCACCTTCGGGCTTTCGCTCATCCTGTTGAACGTCATCCAACTCTTCTGGGGCGTGTCGTTCACAAAGTTCTCGATCCACCAAGGAACACCAGTCAAGATCGGGGCGCTCAGCTTCACACACAACCAGTTGGCAATTATCGCAATCTCAATCGT
>JAJZDJ010000080.1 GCA_021828685.1 Actinomycetes bacterium
TTGCGGGCCCTCGACGAGTTCGACGAGCGCTTCTTGCAACCCTCCATACGCCGCCGAGTGTCGATGATCGAATCGGGTTCCGAGCAGATGCCGGCCGATGTGCTCTCGACGCTGCTACAGAACCAGGACGCGCTCGACCTACCGCCTGAAGTGCTGCGTCGGGAGGTGGCCTACTTCCCATGGGTCGGATCCCATTCGACGTCCAACGCTTTGGCGCACGCAATGGACCATATCTTCGACTGGCTCGTGAAGCGTCCCGCAGACCGGAACCTGCTTTGCGGCGATCCGGAGCTGACGCAGCTATTCGTGCACGAATCGCTACGCCTGCACCCCCCGAGCCCTGTTGCTTTACGCCGGGCGGTGGTTGATGTCCGCCTCGCTAGCGGGGTGCGCGTGCCGGCGGGAGAGTCCGTCGCCATCGACGTAGCAGAGGCCAACCGTGACCCGGAAGTCTTCGGGCCGGCAGCTGCGGACTTCGATCCTCACCGGAACTTACCGGAGGGAGTGCCCCTGTGGGGGCTTTCGTTCGGAACGGGGTTTCACTCCTGCCTCGGTCAGGAACTTGCGGGCGGCGTAGCCCCAGACGGGAGGAACCATGGAAGCCCCCTCTACGGGGCGATCGCTGGAATGGCCCGCCAACTTCTCTGCCATGCTGCGACACCGGACCCCGATGACCCACCGTCGCTTGACGGCGAGTCCACCCGGCGGCACTACGGTCGCTACCCGATCAGGCTCGGCTGAGCGTCAGTTGATGTTGAAGATGCGCCGCGCGTTGCCGCCGAGCACTGCCGCCTTATCGTCGTCGGTCAGGTCGAGCCCTTCGACCATCGCCACGCTGCGCACCTCTTGGTCCCAGCCGGCGAAGTTGCTGCCGAGTAGGACCCGCTCGGCGCCTTCCGTCGCTACCAGGTAGGCGAGGGCATCGTCTCGGTGCACCGCGGTGTCGAAGCTCAGCTGAGCCCACTGATCTTCGAAGCTTCGCGAGAGCAGGCCCGGTCCCCACGGTCGTTTGGCCAACCCGGCTTCGAGGCGACCCTTCTGATAGGGAGCGAACCCGCCGCCGTGAGGTATGTGAACTCTAAGTCGGGGATGGCGGTCGAGTATCCCGCCGAGGAGCAAGTGGGCTACGGCGGTAGCCTCGTCGACCAGAAACCCGTACAGGATCTCCAAGTCCCAGGGTCCGAACATCGCATCGGAGGCGCCTTCGCTGCTTCGCGGCGCTGGGTGGACCACCACGGGCACGCCGAGCTGCTCATGCGCCGACCACAGCTCGTCGAAGCGGCGATCCGAGAGCGGCAGGCCGCCAATCTCGCTGCCGATATAGGAGGCGACAAGCCCGAGATCACCGGCGGCGCGTCGCAACTCGGTGCACGCCGAGTCGGGGTCCTGCATCGGAAGAGCGGCGGCGCCATGGAGGCGGGGTTCGGCACGGGCGATCTCGGCTACGAGGTCGTTGTGGCGCATGACGAAGCTGGTCGCCACGTCGAGGGGCTGGCGGTAGAAGTAGGTGATCGGGTTTGGTGAGACGAGTTGCTCGTCGATCCCAAGCTCGCCCATGCGTTCGAGGCGAAGGGCGACGTCGCTGAACGGGCTCCCTGCAAACTTGACGTTCTCCAGTACATAGGATCCGGATCGGAAAAAAGGCGTCCCGTCGTTGCGTACGCCCATCTCCGGTCCAGCCGGCCCGCAGCAGCCCATGACCCCCGGAAGAAGGATGTGGGAGTGGACGTCGAGAACGTTTGCCGTCACGAGACGTTGGACTATAGTAAGGAATCCAATCAACTGCCATGTGATACGAGACCGGAGGAGAGGATTGTGACCTTGACTTTGCTCCGGGGTGGGACCGTCATTGACGGGACGGGAACGCCGCCACGCCCCGACACCGCTCTACTGATCGACGGTGACCGGATAGTCGGTCTGGGCGACGCAGTAAGCTATCAGGGGAAAAATGTTGGCGGTGCGGACACTCACGTCGAAGTCCTCGACGTGACCGGGCTTACGGTGATGCCGGGGCTCATCGACTCGCACTGTCACATAACGCTCGGTGAGCCGGCATCCAACGACGAGCTCTTCTTCCATCGGGAGCCGGCGTTCGCTGCGATGCTCGCCGCGTTCAACGTGAAGAAGCTTCTGCTCGCCGGTGTCACGAGCTTTCTAGACGCGGACGGCCTCTACAACATCGGCCCCGCCTTGCGCGACGCGATCGAGTCCGGAATGGTGCAAGGTCCCACTATGCGCAGCGGCGGTTACGCTTTGATGACCGCAGTCGGCGGTACTGCGGGGAGGATGATCCCCGACGAGGGGACCGCCGGATACGCCGAGGTGGTGCGTAACCGCGACGAGATGGTCCTTGCGACCCGCCGACAGATCAAACAGGGCGCGGACGTCATAAAGATCCATGCGACCGGCGCCATCCCGACCAAGACAGGCGAAGTCGCGGTCTGGACCTTCGAAGAGCTGAAGACGGTTTGCGACACCGCCCATGATCTCGGGACCCGCGTAGTGGCCCACTGTCGAGGCGCGCAGAGCACCCGGGACGCCGCAAAGGCCGGCGTGGACATCATCTTCCACGCTTCGTACATGGACGACTCGGCACTCGAGGCGGTCCTCGAATCCGGCTCCGCGCTCTGCCCGGTGTTCACATTCCTCGCCAACCTGGCGGACCACGGCCCGAAGGCGGGCTCCACCGGCGCCGCACAGGACGTCTTCCGCTCTGAAATGGAGCAGACAGGCGCGATGATGAGAAAGGCGTACGACAGTGGAGTCCCGCTTCTTTGCGGTTCCGAGAGCGGCTTCTCTCTTACTCCTTACGGCCACTGGCACCACCGCGAGATGGAGGTTTTCGTGGAGCACCTCGGGCTCAGCCCCCTCCAGGCGATCTCCTGCTGCACCGCGAACGGGGCTATCGCCTTGGACCAGGTGGGGGAGGTCGGCACTCTGCAGGCGGGCCGGCGCGCGGACGTGTTGGTCCTCGACGGCGACCCGAGCAGGGACGTCTCGATCCTCGGCGACAAAGGTCGGCTTCGACACGTGTTCTGTCGAGGCGAGCAGGTGGACCTGTCCGTCCCTTGGCCGCAGCGGCAGCCTTTGCGAGGCGAAAGCGTCAGCAGTTGGTCGGCTGTCGCGCTCACCTGGGATCTGGTAAACCGCTAGATGGCCACAGCCCTCGTTACCGGGGCGGCACGGGGTCTCGGTGCAGCAATCGCTTCCCGGCTTGGACGCGACGGTTGGCGCGTCGGCCTCCTCGATCGAGTTGGCACAGGTTTGAGCGAATTGGCGTCCGAGCTGCCAGATGCGGTGCCGCTGGTCGCTGATATCACTGACGAGAAGGCAGTCGACGCCGCGCTCGACGATCTCGGTGAGCCACCTGCCCTAGTCGTCAACAACGCGGGCGTCGTACGATTCGGTCCGCTACTCGACCTGCCCGTCGACGACTTTCGTAGTGTCGTAGATGTCAACCTCGTCGGCACTTTCATAGTCGCCCGCGCAGCGGCGCGCCGGATGATCGCAAACGGTATTGCTGGGGCGATTGTCAATATAACGTCGATGAACGGAGTAGCCCCAGGGCCGAACGGCGGCTCATACGGGGCCGCCAAGGCGGGGGTCGCGCTGCTCACCCAGCAGATGGCGATTGAGTGGGGCCCGGCGGGTATCCGAATCAACGCAGTCGCGCCCGGAATGATTCTCGCCGGTATGTCCGAACAGCTGTTCGTCGATCCGGAAGTCAAGCGCGCTCGTGAGTCGAAAGTGCCTCTCGGGCGTCTTGGCAGCGCAGAGGACGTGGCGGCGGTCGTGGCGTTTCTCGCTTCGGACGAGGCGGGTTACGTGACCGGCCAGAACATCCTGGTCGACGGCGGTGTCACCATGAGCATCATCGCCGGCCTGCCGCGGCCGAAGTCGGTCGACAGGGTGGGCATGTCCGAGGATCCCGGCATGCGATGACAGCGGTTCCTGCCCTGATTGCGGATGGGCTCCGAGGTGCCTAGAGCGCTGATCGTCTCGGGCGGTGTCGGCCACGCGTTCGAGGAGACGAGCGCCAAACTGGCTGAGCTGTTTGCCGAGGAGGGCATCGAGTCCGAGACGACCTACGATGTCGAGGCGGCGTTCGCAAGTCTCGTCGGGGACGGTGCGCCGGATTTGGTGACAATCAACGCGTTGCGTTGGCGTATGAAGGCGGAGCGCTACGCGCCTCAGCGCGCCGAATGGGAATTCCAGCTGAGTGACAAGGGCCGCCAAGCGCTTCTCGGGTTCCTGCGCGCAGGAGGCGGCCTGCTCGGAGTCCACACCGCCTCGATCTGCTTCGACGACTGGCAGGAGTGGGGGCGCATCCTGGGGGGCCGCTGGAACTGGGACCGATCCGGGCATCCACCGCTCGGTCCTGTGTCGGTCCGGGTCCTCGAGGGCGACGAGCTGGTAGCCGGATTGACGGATTTCGAGTCCTTCGACGAGGTGTACGGGTTCCTCGATGTGGAAGCTGATGTCGACGTGCTGATGGTCTCGTCTCACAGCGGAGCAGCCCATCCGGTCATGTGGCGTCACAGTTACGGAGACTCGAGAGTGGTGTACACGTCTCTCGGCCATGACCTGAGCGCCTACGAGTCGGCTTCGCTAACGGCATCCCTGCGTAGATCAGCCCGGTGGGTTGCAAGACTTGACGACCGAAAAGCAAGGCCGCAGGAAAGGATCAGCAGTGACGTCGATTGACGGCGAAGCCGTGACAATCACCACCATGTCGGAGGCGAAGGAGGTGTTCCGCTCGAAGGAGATGTGCCAGGCGCTCTACGACCGAGGTGACGTAGTAATGAACGGCGTGCTCGTCAACCTGCACGGCGAAGCCCACCGCGACCGCCGGCGACTGGAGAACCGCCTTTTCCGGCGGGAGACGCTGCAGAAATACGAGCGGGATCTTTTTCCCGGAGTAATCGACTGCACACTCTCCCCGCATGTGGCGACCGGCCACGCAGAGCTCGTATCGCTCGGCCACGAGCTCATGATGAACCTGGCCGCCCTCAATGCCGGGATCGACCGGCGCGCGCAGACCCTGGCTGAGACGTCCAGGCTCTACGGCTACATGATGAAGTTCATCGAGGCGGCAACCGCTTTACACCACGTCGGCGATTGGTCTGAAGCGAGCCCTCAGGTGGTCGCTGCTCTGGAAGCCTTCGACGACGAGTTCCTCAAGCCCTCCATCGAGAGGCGCCGGAGCGCCATCGAAGCTGCCGAGGCGGGCAAGATCGCTGCGGAAGAGGTTCCCGCCGACGTGCTCAGCGTACTTCTGCGAAACGAGGATCAGCTACACCTCCCGGCGGAGCTGGTCAGGCGCGAGGTCGCCTTTTTCCTTCTTGCAGGAGCGCACACCTCGGCGACTGCCTTCACCAGGACCATCGACAACATCCTCACGTGGTGCGAAATGCATCCAGAGGACGTCGGGCGGGGAGTCACGGACAGTTCCTGGGTGCAGCGCTGCGTCCATGAGACTGTGCGATTGAGCCCGTCAAGCCCGATCGCGATGCGGCGCGCGCTGGCCGACGTGACTCTGCGCACAGGCCGGAGTATCGCTGTGGGGGAGAAGGTGGTGATAGACCTCGTGCGAATCAACACTGATCCGTCGCTGTTCGGTGCCGACGCAGAGGCATTCAACCCGCGCAGGGAGCTGCCCGACGGCGTGGCGCCGCACGGCATCAGTTTCGGTCACGGTGCCCACGCCTGCATCGGTGAGGAACTCGCAGCCGGGGTAGTCGCTGGGCCTGGCAGGGAGTCGTCGGAGTACGAGTGGGGTTTGGTGACAGTCGGCGTTCAGGCCGCGCTCGCACGAGGCGTTGCGCGCGACCCTGACGACCCACCCCGCATGAGCACCGGTACCGAGCGGCCTTACTGGGCTGCCTATCCCGTCGTGTTTGCTTCAGGCATTGGTCGTTCCTAGTCCGAGGCCGCCGTCGACGACCATGACCGACCCGGTGGTCCACTCCGCGCACGCCAGATACTCGACGGCCTCGGCGATCTCGGCGGCTGTGCCCGGCCGGCCGAGTACATGGGCGGGGCCGAGCTCGTCGTTGCGGCGGCGCGCCGTTTCCTCGTCGAAGAGCCCTGCCCGCACGTTGAGCTCGCTCAGCACAGCGCCGGGCCGCACGCAACTTACTCGCACACCCAAAGGCCCGAGCTCCGATGCGAGCACTCCTGTAAGCGCCTCGAGCGCTCCTTTGGTAGCAGCGTAAGGCGACGCACCAGGGAAAGCGCGCGTCACATGTACCGACCCGAAGAAGATGATGGCCCCTTGGCGTTCGACGAGATGCGGGAGTGCTGCTTGGCTCAGCATCATGGCGGAGACGACGTTGTTGTGAAAAATGCCGATCAGCTGCTGCTCGTCCAACGCGGAGAGGGGACCCCGGTACATGTCGGCGGCACAGTTGACGAGCACGTCGACACCCCCGGCGTGCTTTATCGCTGACTCGACGACGAGCGACCGGTCATCGGCGACTGTTATGTCGGCGTGGACCCATCTCGCGGCCGGCCCGATAGATTCGGCTACCTGTCGAACCCTGTCGGCGCGCCGTCCCGCCAAGGTGACCAGCGCCCCGCGCTTCGCGAAGTGGCCGGCCGTGCCTGCGCCTATTCCAGACCCGCCGCCCGTCACGATCACCGACATACCTTCAACGGTCCGCATCGAGGCAAATCTAGGCCGTCGCGCTCGTCTCCGTTACTGGTGCGAGCCTGCCGGACTTGTATGGATGGTCGCGGCGGTCAGTCGGCGCACCTGGTCGAGCAGATGTGTTTCGGCGTGGTGGGCGATGTCGTGGGCTTCGCTCACGCTGAGCGACGGGTCGACGGTCGCATCCACCTCGGCGCGGAGGGTGTGGCCGATCCAGCGGATCCGAAGCTCGCGCACCCCGACGACACCGGCGACAGTGGTGACGGCGGCTGTTGCCTGTTCCACGAGCACAGGGTCCACGGCGTCCATCAGGCGAGCCCCGACCTGGCGAACGGCAGAGCGCAACACGCCGAGGATTGCCACCGTGATCACCAGACCTGTGATGGGATCCGCAGGACGCCAACCGAGGGCTACGCCTGCCGCCCCGACGAGCACGGCAAGGCTCGTGAACCCGTCGGTGCGGGCGTGCAGGCCGTCAGCGACGAGCGCCGCGCTCCCGATCCGACGGCCGACTTTGATACGCAATCGCGCCACGACCTCGTTTCCGACGAAACCTACGAGCGCGGCCCCGACGACGAACCACAGGTCGCTCACCGAGCGCGGGTGGATCAGTCGACTGATGGCCTCGAAGGCGGCGAGCGCGCTCGACAAGGTGATCATGGTGACCACAAACAGGCCGCCCAGGTCCTCCGCCCGACCGTAACCGTAGGTGTAGCGCTTGTTGGCCGGGCGGCCGGCGAGCCGGAAGGCTATGAGCAGCGGTACTGCAGTCAGGGCGTCGGCGAAGTTGTGGAGCGTGTCTCCGAGCAATGCAACGGACCCTGAAAGGCCGACTACGACAGCCTCGACTACAGCTGTCGCCGCAAGGATGGCCAAGCTCACCAGCAGCGCCCTGCGCCCCTCGGCGTTGGCCTCCAAAGTCTCGTCGACCTGGTCAGCGCTGTCGTGGGAGTGAGCGCCGACTAGCTCGGAGAGAGCGTGAAAGACGGCGGACCATATTGAGGAGCCATGGTCGTGGTCGTGGTCGTGGCGGTCGGCGGTCATCGTCGGAAAGCCCGACTCTACAAGACACGCTCCCGTCAGGCCTCCACGAGCCCGCCAACCTTCGCGACCTGGGGTCCGCCTCTGCTTTTCACGATGTGCTGCTATGTTCTCGCGGTGGGAGGTGCTGTCACGCAGCCGACTGTCGACCGGCGGACTTTCCTTGCGATCGCCGCTGCGGCGGCTGCAGGGGCGGGGTTAGCGGCGTGCGGTGCCTCAGGCGGTCGCCGCGAAGGTGGACCGACGGGAACCTCGGGGGTACCATTGACTCCGGGTACGTCGTCGCGTTCGGCGCCGCCGACGGACGGCCCCTCGGTCCCGGATGCAGCCGATTGGGCGCAATTGCGCTCGTCGCTGTCCGGTCGGCTGATCCTGCCGGGCGAAAGCGCTTACCTGGGCGCTGTGGAGCTTTACGACCCACGGTTCGACTCGGTGCGGCCCGCAGCGGTGGCGATGTGCGGGGATCCAACCGATGTGCAGCGTTGCCTCGGTTTCTCGCGAGACCACGCGCTCGACCCGATCGCGCGCTCGGGCGGTCACAGCTACGGCGGCTACTCGACCGGAACCGGTCTCGTGATCGACGTCTCGGCGATGGGGGGTGTCTCCTACAACTCCGCCCGTGCTACGGCCACAGTCGGTTCCGGCGCCCGCCTAATCGACGTCTACAGCAAGCTCAACGGTACCGGCGTGTCGATTCCGGCGGGGTCGTGTCCAACCGTCGGCATCGCAGGCTTGACGCTCGGGGGCGGGATAGGGGTGGTCGACCGGAGCCGCGGCCTAACGTGTGACTCGTTGGTGTCGCTTAAGATCGTGACAGCCGACGGAACCTTACGTAGGGTGGACTCGGCGGCGGAGAGTGACCTCTTCTGGGCATGTCGAGGAGGCGGCGGCGGGAACTTCGGGATCGTGACGTCGTTTGAGTTCGCTACGTTCCCTACGGCGCCGCTAACGCTTTTCTCGATCGGGTGGCCGTGGTCTGCGGCCTCCCAAGTCTTGGCGGCCTGGCTGGAGTGGGCACCTCCGGCGCCTGAAGATCTGTGGTCGAACTGCCTGCTTCAAAGCCTTGCTTCCTCGCCGTCGCCGACCGTAGGTGTCGGTGGGGTGTGGTCAGGTACGCCGAGTGATCTGACGCCTCTGCTGAGAGCACTTACCTCTGCGGTAGGGGGATCACCGTCGTATCGAAACGTCGCGACGGTACCTTTCGGTCACGCCATGTACGTCGAGGGCGGCTGCGCAACGTTGAGTCAATCGGCGTGCCATCTGATAAGTCAAGGTGGGTCCCTGCATCGCCAGCCATCCTTGGCTAAATCCGACCTGCTCGACCACCCGCTGAGCGATGCGGGAGTCGCCGCCGTCATCTCGGGGATCGTCGAGCGGCACTCGGTGGCCGCGAACGCCGCCGTGGGCTACGACTCGTGGGGTGGCGCCATCAATCGTTTGGCGCCCGGCGCTACGGCGTTCGTCCATCGATCCTCGATAGCGTCTGCGCAATACAACGTCGACTTTTCGCCGGGGACGCCAGCGGCGTCGCTGAAGTCGTCACAATCCTTCCTCGACGAGTGGTATCGGGAGCTTCGCCCTTACGTGAGCGGGGCCGCCTACCAGAACTACATCGACCCCCGCTTGGCGAACTGGGCTCAGGCATACTACGGGGCCAACTTTGCCCGCCTTCAGCAGGTCAAACGGGCGGTCGATCCCGACGACGTTTTCCATTTCGCGCAGTCGATTCCTCTCCCGTCGTGAGCTGTCGCTGCTGGTGGCGCCGATCTACCCGCCGGCCATAGCTCCTACCACGAAGAGAGGTTCGCGCCCTGCGGTCACAGGATCGGGCAGCACGGTGTCAGGAGGCTCATGTGAGAGGTCTTTCTCACAAGCGTAGAAGCGGATGAAGGGCCTGCGCTTGCCGCTGACACGATCGCGAAACGTGCCGCGCAGCACCGGGTAGCGCTCCTCCAAAGCGTCGCAGGTCCGCTCAAGGGTTACCGGTCCGCGTACGTCGAGCTCGATCTCGCGTCCGAGGGCGGCCAACGTCTGAAGGTGCTGGGGAATGACTACCCTGATCATGGGAGGGTTTGAACCTCTACCGACAGCACCCGTGGCAGGTCTCGTACTATCGCAGTCCACGTGTCACCTGCGTCAGGGGAGGCGTAGACTTGACCCCCGGTAGTGCCGAAGTAGATCCCGCAGGAGTCGAGGGAGTCGACAGCCATAGCGTCACGCAGGACGTTGACGTAGCTGTTTGCTTGCGGCAGGCCTATTGTCAGCGGCTCCCATTCATCGCCGCCGCAGCGGCTCCGATACACTCTCAGCTTCCCCTCGGGCGGGTAGTGTTCCGAATCGCTTGTGATCGGGACCACATAGACGGTGTCGGGCTCGTGGGCGTGCACCGCGATTGGAAAGCCGAAGTCACTGGGCAGGTCCCCGCTTATTTCTCGCCAGGAATCTCCGCTGTCGTCGCTACGCATCACGTCCCAGTGCTTCTGCATGAAAAGTGTGTCGGGTCTCGACGGGTGCCGGGCGATGCGGTGCACGCAGTGGCCGACCTCGGCGTCGTCGTCGGGGATCCCGATCGAGTGCAGGCCCCGGTTCGCCGGGCGCCAAGTTGCGCCTGTGTCGTCGGAGCGGAACACACCAGCTGCTGAGATCGCAACATGCAGGCGACTCGGGTCGGACGGGTCGACGAGGACCGTGTGGACGCACATCCCGCCCGCCCCGGGCTGCCAGGCCGGACCCGACGGCTGTGTGCGCAATCCCGCAAGCTCCCCCCAGCTTTCGCCGCCGTCGCTGGACTTGAAAAGTGCAGCGTCCTCGACGCCGGCCAGGACCGTGTCGGGGTCGTCGCTGGAAGGCTCCAGGTGCCAGACCCGGGCGAACTCCCACGGGCGCGGCGTCCCGTCGTACCACTGGTGAGTTCCCGTCTCGGTGGCGTAGCGGAAGTCGTTGCCGACCGGGGTCCACGATTTCCCGCCGTCGTCGGAGCGTTGCAGAACCTGCCCGAACCACTCCGAAGTTTGCGACAGGTAGATCCTGTTCGGGTCGGCAGGCGATCCTGCCACGTGATAAACCTGCCACCCGCCGAAAAGAGGTCCTTCGACCTCCCACTCGGCGCGCCGGCCGTCCGAGGTCAACGTGAACGCGCCCTTCTGGGTTCCGACCAACACTCGCACACCGGTCATGCGTCCCTCCTAGGTGCGGACCTCTCCCTCGGGGTTCGACCGGACCTCATCCTAGGACTTCGGTGTGACCTCCTATCGCCCGGCGTCCTGTCAGGGGTACCGGCGACGTGGCGAGGTTTCGTCGCCTTCGAACGAACTGGCCTTTGCGGAGGTCGGCCTCGACGAAACTAGGCGGGCTTTACGCGCTGCGGTAGCAAGTCCATACAGCGATCCGGTCGGTAAGGGCGCTCGATGCCTACCGGGCGATAGGACTAGCCAATCCCCAACTGTATCGCCTGATCACCGCGAACTCATTCCCCGCGCAGGGCTGCTGCCCGGCCTGGAGGCGTGCGCCGGTGAGCCGTTCCTCCTGGCAGTGGGCGAGCCGTACCTGGCCCAAGCGCTGTGGTCCTTCGCTCATGGAATGGTCATCCTCGAACTCGACCGGCGTTTCGTCGACGGATCGAACCTCGAGAGGATCTGGCTCGCTGGCACCGAGCCCGTCACTACTTCGAGGAATTCGGCAGGAACGCCAGTGACGCTGCCACCGTGAGCACGACGAACGCGACTCCCTCCACGACCAACGAGGATACGACGTAAGGAGCATGGATGCTCTCTCGAAAGGCGAACAGACCGAACCAGATCGACCAGAGGAGTCCGGCGATGGTACCGATAGCAAACAGGGCGCCGGCAGCGAGGACGATAAAACGACGCAGGACAGCGACCGCTAATGCGACCAGGATGGCGGCGACGCCTTGGACGATGAACAGGTCACCGATCGTGGGGATG
This sequence comes from Actinomycetes bacterium, assembly GCA_021828685.1. Lineage (GTDB taxonomy): Bacteria > Actinomycetota > Acidimicrobiia > Acidimicrobiales > Palsa-688 > JAJZAM01. The sequence continues at coordinate 11,635 of JAJZDJ010000080.1, forward strand.
TTCCTGTAGCCCTGGGACCACAGGTGAAGGTGGATGAGTGCAGAAAGGACCAAGAGCACAGCGCCAACCAAAGCGAGAACGTTCACAGCAAGACCCCGCTGCCCGGTCACCCGCCGCGAACTGGTCAGGCCCCGCGTTGCGCCAAGTCGGACAGATCGCATATCAGGTATACGACTCCGGGTGGGTGAACGGATGGGCGCTCGACGTCCGGACCCCCCGGGTGGCTCCGAGCGCTAGCCAGCCGCAGGCGCGAAGTTGAACATCCACCGGATCCCGAAGCGGTCCAGGCAGGTACCCCAAGTCGCCCCCCAGAACATTTCGGTGAGGGGCATTCCTTCGCTTGACCCAACGGAGAGCGCGTCGTAGAGCCGCTGGGTTTCGGCGAGGCTGTCCGGTTCGAGGTTGATCGTGGTGTTGTTGCCAACTCTTAACTGGTGGCCCATGGATTCCACGATGTCGGTAGCCATGATCACATGGCCAGCCAGGATCGGGAGTTCGGCATGCATCACCAAGCGCTTCTCGCCTTCGGGCATCGCAGGCCGGTTCGGGTCGCTCGCCACGTCGCCCATCCGCTGGATCGGTGCCAGCAGTTCAGTGCCGAACACACTGGCGTAGAACTCGAACGCTTCTTCGGCGTTGCCTTCGAAGTTGAGATACGTGCTTACCCTGGCCATCGATTTCCCTCCTTGTACGCGTAGCGCACCTTTCATTCTCTCATACGCTGGGGATCCCAGCTCGCTTGACTGAACTCCTCTACTCCGAGCTTGTGGGTGCCGTCGGGCATGGTGCATGCACGCTGCGAGCGTTCGGGGGGGGTGCCGGTAACCGTCATATTTGGTCAGGATCTTGAAGTTGGAAAAGTTTTGTACCAAAAAGTGCGTTTTCCGAGCGAGGGCTGGTACAGGATTTTTTCGGAACGAAGATCGTGTACCAAAAAGTGCGAAAAAACGCTTCAAATGGTCAGGCTGTGTCCGAGCCGCGAGGATCCTGACCAAATTTGACGGTCGTCGAGGGCAGATGAGGAGCTCGCTGCGGCCGCGAGAGCAGCCAGATGGTTCGGGGCGGGCGAACGCGACCGGGCTGTAGACGGCTGTAGACGGCTGTAGACGGCTGTAGACGACGGGGTGGCCCAGCACTGGTTCCGCATAGCGGTCCCCGGGGGTGCTGGCGGCGTATCTGGTTCCGGCGAAAGACCTTCTTCTTCGCAAAGCCGGACTGCGGGCGGCGATGCTTGGCGCGTCAGGTGTGGCAGCCCGCACGGGCACCCCGCACGGGACCCCGCACGGGCACCCCGCACGGGCACCCCCCCCCGGTTGCCGCCCGTC
>JAJZDJ010000081.1 GCA_021828685.1 Actinomycetes bacterium
TGGCTTTCGCCCTGTTCGGACGCTTGAGCGGTCTTGTGCCGCTGGTCGGGGTCGTATCCGGGCGATGCTTCGCAGGCAACGCAGCGCTGCTCGGCTGCTGTGACGTGATCATCGCGACGCCCGACGCAAACATCGGGATGGCAGGCCCTGCGATGATCGAGGGCGGCGGGCTCGGATCGTTCCGCCCAGAAGACATCGGTCCGGTGAGCGTGCAGTCGGCGAACGGGGTGATCGACGTCGTCGCAGCCGACGAGGCTGACGCGGTGCGCCAGGCCAGGAGCTACCTCGGTTTTTTCCAAGGACGCCTGACGGACTGGGACTGCGATGACCAGCGCCTCCTGCGAAGCGCGATTCCCGAGGAGCGTATGCGTGTATACGACGTCCGAAAGGTGGTGTCGACGTTCGCCGACGCAGGCAGCGTTCTGGAGCTGCGCAGAGGTTGGGGAGCCGGAATGCTGACGTGCCTGGCGCGAGTCGAGGGGAGGCCGGTCGGGGTGATCGCCAACAACCCGGCTCACCTGGGTGGCGCGATCGATTCGGACGGGGCGGACAAAGCGGCCCGGTTCATGGCGCTTTGCGACGCTTTCGACATACCGCTCGTGCTTTTCTGCGACACGCCTGGTTTCATGGTCGGCCCCGAAGCCGAGAAGACTGCCCAGGTCCGCCACTTCGCCCGGATGTTCGTCGTCGGGGCGAGCATCGACGTTCCCGTCGTGACCGTCGTCGTACGCAAAGGCTACGGACTCGGGGCGCAGGCGATGGCCGGCGGAAGTTTCAGGGCCCCCGCTATGACTGTCGCATGGCCTACCGGCGAGATCGGGGGGATGGGCTTGGAAGGGGCGGTCAGGCTAGGTTTTCGAAGGGAGCTCGACGCTGCCCCCGACGAGGAGTCCCGCCGGCACCTGGAGGGCCAGCTCATCCAAGCCGCGTACCGCAACGGCAAGGCGCTCAACGCCGCCACCCACTTCGAGCTAGACGACGTCATCGACCCAGCCGACACCCGGGCCAGGGTGATGGCGGTCTTGGCGAGCGCGCCACCGGTCCCCAGGCGGACCGCCAAGAAACGGCCGTGTGTCGACACGTGGTAGGCGGTGCCTGCGGTTAACGGGGTGCCTGCGGTCAACGCGGTGCCTGCGGTTAATCCGGTGCCGCCGCTATCGTGGAGCCATGTCGAGTGACGACGTAGGCGAAAAGGTAATCAAATCGGAAGACGAGTGGCGCGCCGAGCTCAGCCCCGAAAGCTTCGAGGTTCTACGCCGGGCCGGAACCGAACGTCCCTGGTCGGGCAAGTACGTCGACAACCACGACGACGGCACTTACACTTGCGCCGGCTGCGGTACGGTCCTATTCGACTCGGCGACGAAGTTCGAGTCTGGAAGCGGCTGGCCGAGCTTCTTCGAACCAGCGGTAGCTGAGGCCGTCGAGGTCGTGGCGGATCGAAGCCACGGGATGGTGCGCTCCGAAGTTCGCTGCCGGCGATGCGGCGGCCACCTCGGGCACGTCTTCGACGACGGGCCGAACCCGACAGGGCTTCGCTACTGCATGAACTCCCTGTCGCTCGAGTTCAAGCCGGCATCCGCAGAGCCGACGGCATAGTCTTCAAGCGCCGGAGCGGAAGGCTCCGCCCCGGGCGCAGAAGCTAGACGGGTTAGATGCGGCCTTCGGCGGCTAGCCGGCGGGCGGTCGCGTTGCGGGCCGAGCGCATCGTCCGGCGACGCTTCCAAAAAGGCGTCTTCCACACCTTGAAGCCCTCTCGCCGTCCGGGCTTCGGCGCGTGATGGGGGGGAGGCGACGTCTTGCGGCCGATGTCGTGGGCGCCTGTCGGGCAGAGAAGGTCGGCGTCTTCGAGGGCCTCCTCGTCGCCTACGAGCTGGTGAAGTGTGCTGCGGGCCTCGTGGCGCACCTGGCGCGACGTGCGTCTGCGGTGGTCAGGCGGATCCTCCACCAAGCCGTCAGGCGGCCTCGGTATCGCAGCGGCGGCATCTACCGCCGATTGCTGGATGGCTGGATCGCTCGAACGCACGTAGCTCACGAGGCCTACCTCCTTGTATGCCGGCGCCACGTCGGCACCGGCCGGGTCTTACATTCATATACTGCCACCCTCGGTAAGGCCGTGGGCGGTTGTCACGGTTAATCTTCGATTGCTTTCAGGTTGTCAGCTCACTCGGTTGTCGACGGCCGCGCCGGCGTCCTTGAACATCGCGGAACGGTAGTAGCGCAGTTCCGACACGCTTTCCTTTATGTCGTCGAGGGCTCTGTGCGCGCCGGATTTGCGGGGCGCGCCGGCTAGGACCGGCGGATACCAGCGACGGGCGAGCTCTTTGAGGGTGGACACGTCGACTGACCTGTAGTGGAGATAGTCGTCGATTTCGGGAAGCCAGCGTGCAAGGAAACGCCGGTCTGTCCCGATCGAGTTACCGCAAAGGGGAACGCTTCGAGCTTCGGGGATGTGAGCCTTCAGGAACTCCAGTGTCGCCGCTCCCGCCTCGTCGAGGCTCGTCGACGACGACTGGATCTGGGCGAGCAGCCCGCTGCGGGTGTGCATGCTTCGAACGACATCGTCCATCCCGTCGAGGTCGGCCGCTTCGGCCGTAATGACCAGGTCTGGGCCTTCTGCTACCAGTTCGAGCTCGTCGTCAGTGATTAGCGTCGCGATCTCGACGATGACGTGGCGTTCGGGGTCGAGACCGGTCATTTCGAGGTCCATCCAAGCGAGCATCCTCCAACGCTAGCCCGGCTCCCGGCGCCGGAGGTCTCTGCGACGCGGGCTACACATCGGCTGGGTAGCGTGTGGGCGTGCTCGAAGTCCAGATAGACCGGCTCGATCCCGATCTGCCGCTTCCCTGCTGCGCCAAGACCGGCGACGCGGGGGTAGACCTGTACGCGAGGCACGCGGCGACAGTGGCCGCCGGCGGAGGGCGTGCGCCAATACCGACCGGTGTCGCCATCGCGCTGCCCGAGGGTTTCGCAGGCTTCATCCTTCCCCGCAGCGGCCTCGCCTACCGCCACGGCATAACGTTGGTCAACTCGCCCGGTTTGATCGACAGCGGATACCGTGGCGAGCTGGAAGTGATCCTTTTGAACACCGATCCCCACCTCGACTTCGAAATCCGAAGGGGCGACAGGGTCGCTCAGCTGGTGGTGCAGCGCGTCGAGTCGGTCACCTTCGTCGCCGTATCTGAGCTAGGGGAGTCCGAGCGCGGGAACGGCCGCTTCGGCCACACGGGCCGCTGAGCGGGCGACGGGCGCGTATGGGATGCGACGCTGATGCCTGAACTTCCCGAAGTCGAGGCGCTCGCTGGTTTTCTCCGTTCCAAAGCGACGGGGAGAGTCGTGGCGCGAGCCGAGCTCGGCTCTCTCTCAGCTCTAAAGACGTACGCGCCGCCATGGGATGCCCTCGTCGGTGGCGAGGTCACGGCCGCTCTCCGGCTCGGAAAATACGTGTGCTTGAAGGTCGGTGAGGTGTGGCTGGTGGCGCACCTAGCCCGGGCAGGTTGGATTCATTGGCGTGAGCGGCTGTCGCCTACGCGACTCGCTCCTAAGAAGGGGCCGGTGGCGTGCCGGATCGGCTTCGCGGAGGGCGACGGTTTCGACGTCACCGAGCAGGGTACGGAAAAAAAATTGGCGTTGTGGGTGGTGCGCGATCCCCACGAAGTTGAGGGTGTCGCTCGTCTGGGAGTGGACCCGCTCAGCGCCGGCTTCGACGTAGGAGCTCTGTCTTCGATCCTGCGCGGCGCGCAAGGCCAGTTGAAGGCGACTCTCACCAACCAGGCTTTGATTGCGGGTGTCGGAAACGCGTACTCCGACGAAGCACTCCATGCTGCGCATCTGTCACCTTTTAAATTGGCAGCAAAACTGACAGACGACGAAACCGTTCGTTTGCACGGCGCTCTCGTGGAGACCCTGGGCGTAGCGGTCGAGCGGTCACGAGACCTCGGCGCCGGCGAGCTCAAAGCGGACAAGAAATCGTCGATGGCAGTACACGCCCGCACCGGCCTTGCATGCCCGGTGTGCGGCGACACGGTGAGAGAAGTGTCGCTGTCGTCGAAGTCATTCCAGTACTGCCCGACGTGCCAGACGGGGGGAAAGATCCTCGCGGACCGGCGGCTGTCCCGCCTGCTCAAGTGAGCCCCTCCGCCGACGGCGTGTCCGAGCCTTCCGGTGACGAGCGGCCGCTCAGTGAAACCGACCCGGACAACAACGTCGTCCATCGTGGAGTGCACTGGCATCGCGACACTGCGGGCGTCATGTTCTACGACCAGGACTCGAAGCGCTGGGTGCGTTGGGCGGCGGGCGTGGACGCCCCCCCGCTACCGCCGCGCTGGCAGCTTCTCGGAGTGCCGACGAAAGTGTCGAGGCGGGCGTGGCGGACACCGTGGCGGTTGTTGCCGGTGGTTTTGGTGGTCGCCGCCACCATCTACGCCGTCTACCAGGGGATCGCACCGGGCAACAACCAGGCAGCCCAGCAGGCCAAGCAGGCACAGGCGCTCGTCGGCAAGTGCCTCGCCGCCAACGGAACATTCGCCGGCCACCCGAGATACAGCGCCACGCCCGTCGCGTGCAGCGCTTCCGACGCGTCGGCGAAGGTGGTTTCGGCCATCGCCTCCTACCCGCCGGGACAGACCTGCCCGGCCGGTGCGGTCGGAGTCGAGATAGCGAACCTCGGTGCCGCGCACCCCTACATTGACTGCATCGAGACCATCACCAAGTGACCCGCTTCGGGGCGCGCGGGTTCTGATAGGGTTGAAGGGCATTTTGCGGACGTGGCTCAGCTGGTAGAGCATCACCTTGCCAAGGTGAGGGTCGCGGGTTCGAATCCCGTCGTCCGCTCTCGTCTCGTGTCCCGTATTCGAACTCGGGCACGTTGAAGATGTCGTCAAAGGGTGGCCGGTACTCCTCGTGGCAGAGCTGGCCGTCTCAGCCGAGCGCGACGACCTTGTCGAACAACGCGGTCGCCCACAAGTGCGGGTCATCCACAAAACGGGCCGACACGTACCCCCTAAACGGGGCCAACGGGTCAGGAACGCTCGACGAGCGCACCCCGGGGGAACGTTCCCCGGCTAGATAAGACCGGACCGTCTTACGTTCGCGGCCGAGATGGCGGGCGATAGCCGAAACCGACCAGCCCCGCTTGGACAATGCAAAAGCTTCCACGTCTTCTCCCACTGAGAACATGGTCAACGGCTCCTCGATCTGGACGGCTTGGACACCGCCAGCATCGAGGAGCCACCAACCGGATTGTCGGACCTACCAGCAGGCCCACCACCAAGCCCACGGGTGGGGAATTTCAGTGATCGAGTCTGGGGAAAGTTCCGTGATCGTTACCAACCCGGCCGGGCCGGCGCCCACGGCGAGAAGACACCGCAGTCATGCACAATCACCCATAGAGTCGGAGTCCACCACTGGCGAGGGTGCAGTGCCCTTCACGTGCGAGGACGCGACCCCAGAGGTGGTCCGCCCAGGAGTGGCGGGAGGACGGACCCCATATCGGAGCCCCGAACGGACGGGGTGAACGACCCCCTTTCTGGGCATCCGCAAGCCAACGCCCTGCTTCGGGTACCTCGTGCCAAGCGGATCTCCCCGTGCGAGCGGTCGCAGCGCACAGGGTGGTGGCAAAGTGGGGTGGCCGTCTTGGCGGCAGTCCGGTCGCTCACCGCTACCGCGTCGGTGCTCTGGTCGCGGCGCACCCGCAGCGGATCCTTCCGATCGGAAGCCGACATGCTCGATCGCCGCGGCATTCCCACTACTCGCTTGCGGATGGCGGGGGTCGTCGTCAGCACGGCCTTGCGGGTCGTGATGGTGATCGGCAGACCCTCCTTGCGGATGGCGGGGGCTCCCGCCCCGCTGGGATTGCGGGTGGCGGGGTAGCTGCGCCGTCCGGTCGGCCGGAGACTCGCCACGACGGGAGCGAGAGGTTGCCGGGCGCGCCGATCGGCTGGCGTGGCCCACACTGGCTCCGTGGCGAGCCCGACCGGGTGAGGCTCGACGACCCCGACCACCACCCGGCGTCGCGCCGTCGCGACGACTCCTTCCTCTTCCTCCAGGTGGCGGGCAGCGGGGGCTTCATCGAGCGTGCCGGCGGTGGTGAGCACCCGCTCGGCGACCCGCGGCGTACGGGCGAGCACGGCGAGCACCGGCGCGCTCGACGCTGCGAGGAAGTAGGCGAAGCGGGCCAGCACCGCGGCGAGCCGGCCCGCCGGGATGCATTCGGTCCGCGCCACCACCAGCAGCCTCATCTCGCGGCCACCGGGCGGACCGGGCATGACGATCATCTCGGCCTCTGCGGGGAGCTCGCGGATCGTCCCGGTATGAGGGTCCTCTGGTAAGGAAGCCCAGAGGGGAGGCGCCGCCAGCAGCGCAGTTCGAGGCCGACTCCCTTCCCGCGGTCCCGCACGGCCAGCCAAAGCTCGCTGAGCGCCGCGGTGGCCTGTACGCCGGCAAGGTCATCGCTTCTCGGGCCGGGTTTCTCGACACCGATGAATGCGGCGCCGAAGGCGGTCAGCCAGTAGTGGTACGGGCTGGTGCCGACCTCACGCGGCGGGCGGACGCGGTTGACGAGGCCGGCTCGGTAGAGCAGGCCGAGGTGGCGCTGGACCGTGCGCTCGGGCAGGCCAGTGAGGCGCACGAGCTGGCCCGAGGTGAGCACCTCGTGGGTACCCAGCAGGGCGACGCATTGGTGCCCGGTCGGCCGGAGCACTCGAAGCGGCGGCTCCCCTCGGATCCGGCAGACGATGGCGGGTAGGGCGGGGCGGGCTCGGCCCAGGAGTCCGGGCACGAGAGAGCGACCTTTGACATGGGTTTTTGCAACATGGGCTGTGTGCCCACGACCGGCAGCGTCGCCAACGAACGAGGTATGAGACCTCGATCCGTCCGCGAAGTCAAGGGGTCTGGCGAAGATTTTTCTCGACGCCAGGGACCGAAGACCATTCCTGGCGCTGCCCACTGACCATCGATTGGTGCTAACTGGAGCAAGCGCAACGCCGATGAGGACCCGCAGCGTTGAGGAGCATCGATGCCATCTCGGTCGAGGGCGCAGAGTGTCCCGCATGTTGCCCCGTCACCGGGCTTTTCTGGGACGGGGTATACGGGACAGGGGGTCAGGCTGGCCGAGCTCCGTCGCCCGTAGCGGGTTCGTTGTGTACGGGACTGGGGGCAGAGACAGGAGGAGCGTAGGATTCCGAAGAGGGGAAGCTGTCCATCAGCGGTCTCGTCGTTCGACTAACTGGTGACAGTCGGCGAGTGCCGGCGACGAGGAGGTTGCCATGAAGTACCTGTTCTTACTCCACCGGGGTGCCGACGAGGATCTTCCCGCTCCAGGAACTCCCGAGGCGATGGCACTGTTCAACGCCTACCGAGAGGCGAACGAGGCCATGGCTGCTGCCGGCGTGCTTGTCGACTGCGCTCCCTTGGAGTCGGTATCAACGGCCACCACGGTGCGGGTCCGCAACGACGAGACGCTGCTCACCGACGGCCCGGCTGCCGAGCTGAAGGAGCAGGTGGGCGGCTACACCATTGTGGAGTGCGCCGACCTGGACGAGGCGATCAAGTGGGCCGCCACCCTGCCGGCCGCCAAGGACGCCTCCATCGAGGTCCGTCCCGTGGTCAACGTCGGGGTTCCAACCTGAACGACGAGCTGTTCCGCAAGCATTGGTGGGGTGCGGTCGCCACGGTCACTCGGCTTGTCGGTGACCTGGCGGTCGCCGAGGACGCCGTCCAAGAGGCGTGCGAACTTGCCCTTGAGCGTTGGCCGTGCGAAGGGTTGCCGGGTAATCCGAGGGCTTGGCTCATCGGAGTGGCACGTCACAAGGCGGTCGATCGGCTCCGCCGCGAGGTACAGCGACCAGCCAAGGAGTCCAGCGCCGCACGCGAGCTGGCCGTCACCATGCCGAACGTCTACCACGTGCCTATGGGCGACGACGAGCTGGCGCTGATCTTCACCTGCTGTCATCCGGCTCTCGATCGCGAGACGCGGGTGGCCCTCACCTTGCGGGCGGCCGGCGGGTTGACCACCTCGGAGATCGCCGCCTCCTTCTTGGTGGGTGAGGCGACCATGGCCAAGCGGCTGGTGCGGGCCAAGCACAAGATCCGCGCCGCGAACATCGCCTTCCGGGTTCCCGGCACAGAAGCGCTCCCCAGCCGCCTGTTCGACGTTCTCCGGGTCATCTACTTGATCTTCACCGAGGGCCACACCGCAACGTCGGGGTCCGAGCTGATCAGGGGGCATTTGTGCGCCACGGCCGTGCGCCTCGCCCGTCGGGTGGCCGAGCTGCTGCCAGACGAAGCGGAGGCGAGCGGCCTACTCGCCCTCTTACTCCTTACCGACGCCCGCCGCCCAGCGCGCACCAGCCCCGAGGGGGACATCGTCCTGCTCGAAGACCAAGACCGCAGCCTGTGGGACCAACAGATGATCCAAGAAGGCGACCGCCTCCTGCAGACGGCACTGCGGCGGGGGAAGCCCGGGCCCTATCAGCTGTGGGCAGCGATCGCCGCCTGCCACTCCACGGCCCGCAGTGCACAAGATTCTGACTGGCGCCAAATCGCCGCCCTCTACAGTGAACTACTCCGTTACGAGCCCACCCCGGTGGTCGAGGCGAACCGAGCAGTCGCCGTCGCCATGGCCGAAGGACCTGCCGCGGGGCTGGTCATCCTCGACGTGGTCGGCTTGCACCCCCAGCTTCAGCGGTGGCCGCAGCTTCACATGGCCAGGGCCGACCTGCTCCGACGGCTCGGCGATACACCCGGAGCGACTGCCGCCTACCAAACGGCCCTCGAGTTGGAGCCCCCGGCGGCCGAGCAAGCCTTCATCCACGCCCGCCTGCGGTTCCTCTTGTCCCACGAAAAGTAACGGGCCGATCAGATCCAGACGAAACCTGTGGTTGGAACCCGGTGCCCGCAAGCCGATGCTCAAACCCCGCACCGAAGTGCGTCTTCTCGCGATCACAACGCTGGGACCACCGCACGGGAGTTCCGACCTTCTGGTGGTCACAGATGCAGCATCAGCTCCCCGAGCTGGCTCCGTATCTCACGCGGGTTCGAATAGCGACAACACAACAGCTCCAGGAGGAATTCACGCTTCGGTCGGCCTTTGTGGGCGCCGGGCGAATGTTGTTCCTAATGCTCTCACTGCCGAGTGGCAACGCCGCGGTTGCGACGCCACAGGTCAGCGTTGAGCACGGCGGCGAATGCTACCCGTGCGAAGTAAGGCATGCGAAGTAAGGCATGCTCGGCGATGTTGGAGGGCCGGCGAGGGCTGATCGCGGGTCGAAGCCGGCGCACGGAAAGACTGTGACCGTAATTGCACGAAAAATGTGCAATTACGGTCACAGTCTTACGATGAGGCCCATTTCTGTGCCCACAGATGAGACTAAACGTACAATTCGGGCAGTTACAGCCCATAGGACTCGAGCAAACTCAGCCACACCTCGCTGATCGTCGGATATGCAGGCACCGCATGCCACAAACGGTCGAGGGGCACCTCGCCGACGATGGCGATCGTCGCAGCGTGAAGGAGCTCCCCAGCAGCGGGCCCCACGAACGTGACGCCGACGACCACCCGCCGGTCGTCGTCGACCACCAGACGGGCGTGGCCCCGGTAGTCGTCGGCATAAAGGGAAGCTCCCGCGACGTCACCCAGCGCGAAGTCGACCACCCGGGTCGCCATACCGGCGTCCTTCGCCTCCGCTGCGCTCAATCCGACTGACGCAACCTCCGGATCGGTGAAGACGACTTGGGGCACCGCCGAGTGGTCCGCGGTAGCGGAGTGGCGCCCCCAGGGGGCGGCGTCTAGTTGGCCGCCGGCGCGTGCGACGATCGCGTCGCCGCAGATGCGCGCCTGGTACTTCCCCTGGTGGGTGAGCAGGACCCGATGGTTGACGTCGCCCGCGGCGTAAAGCCAGCTGTCGGGCACCCCGGGCACCCCTGGCACCCCTGGCACACCCACGACGGCCATGGTGTCGTCTACCGAGAGCCAGCCGCCCGCCTCGAGGCCAACGGTGTCCAATCCGAGGTCGGTGGTGCGAGGCCGGCGTCCTGCCGCTACGAGGAGCTCGTCGCCGACAACCTCGCTGCCGTCTTCGAGATGGACGACGACGGTCCCGCCGAGGTGGCGTTCCGCTCCGGTGACGTTGACTCCGAGGCGGACGTCGATGCCGGACTCGCGCATCGATTCGGCCACGAGCTCACCCGCGATCGGGTCGAAGGTCGCGAGGAGGCGGTCGACGTTCTCGATGACGGTGACCTTGCTTCCGAGGCTGGCCCAAGCCTGGGACAGTTCGCAGCCTGCCACCCCGCCCCCGAGGACGACGAGATGTCCCGGCGCCTGCTTCGCGGTGGTCGCCTGATTCGTGGTCCATGGCGCCACGGTGTCGAGACCAGGGACGGGCGGAAGCGCCGGCTCCGATCCGGTGGCGATCACGACTGCGTGGCGGGCGGAGACGGCGACTGTGCCGTCTGGAGTCTCGACCTCGACGCGACGTACCCCAGCGAGGCGACCGTGGCCTCTGAGAAGGTCGACGTGGGCGTCTTGCAACCACTCGACGTGCTCGGAGTCGTGCCAGCCTTCGCAGAAGCGGTCCCTGCGGTCGAGGACCTTGGCGACGTCCAACCTCCCCGATATCGCCTGGCGCGCGCCGTCCACGCGGCGGGCAGCTGCGACGGCCTGCCCCGGTCGAAGCAGCGCTTTGGATGGCATGCACGCCCAATACGAGCAGTCGCCGCCGAGGAGGTCGGATTCGACGATCAGCGCACTGAGGCCACCCTTGACCGAACGGCCGGCGACGTTCTCGCCTGCCGACCCGGCTCCGATCACGACCACGTCATAGCTTGAGAGCGAGGTTGAGAGCGAGGTTGACCCGGATATCCGCATGATGTTCCTCTACCCGATTCCGGGCTCTCCGGTTCGCTCATTCGCCTTGCGGTCGTCTCGCATTCCGGTTCCAGATGGTTTTGCGGTCGGGGCCCTTCAGGAGTCGGCGACGCAGGCCGAACGCGACATCCGTGCCGGTGCTTTCTGCCAACCTCGATGCGAAGCCCGACGGCACCTTTCTTCTCGGCCGCCAGCCCGTCTTCGACACCGCGCTCGGCTTGTGGGGATACGAGCTGCTTTTTCGTGGGCCGGCCGGTTCCGCGCTGGACGGCGAGTCGATGACAGCGGAGGTTCTGCTTCGAGCCGGCATGGATATCGGCCTTAACAAGCTCGCCGGGGAAAGCCGGGTGCTGGTAAACGCGACACGGCCTTTCGTCGTCGGTGATCTCGGCATCCCGCTGCCGCCGGAGCGGACCGTCGTCGAAGTCCTCGAGGACGTGGCCCACGACGCGGAGGTTCTCGACGGGATCGGGAGGCTACGGGAGAACGGCTTCCTCGTCGCCCTCGACGATTACGTCTGGGCCGATGGGGACGAGACGATCTTGAGGGCGGTCGACCTGGTCAAGCTCGATGTTCTCGCCCTCGGCGAGGGACTTTCGGCGGAGTTCGATCGGGTGTCGCAGTACTGCTCGACCGTTCTCGCCGAGAAGGTAGAGACGATCGAGGAGCTGGAAGTTTGCAGATCCATGGGCTTCAAACTGTTCCAGGGCTACCTGCTGTCTCGCCCGCAGATCCTTTCCGGACGGATGCTCAGCCCGACCCGAGCGACGAGCCTGAGGCTCATCACGCAGCTGTGCTCGAGCGACGTCGACTCCAGAGCAGTCGAGACGACGATCGAGTCCTCCCCGGCGCTGAGCATCCGGTTCCTTCGCGCCGCCGGGGTCGGTGCTGCCGCCGGGTTGCGCAGGCCGATCAGCTCGATCCGTGAAGGTGCCATCCTGCTAGGGCAGAGCCGGATGAGAAGCTGGGCGACGATCATGGTTCTGGAGGATTCAGGCGACGTAACGGCAGCTCAACTCGAGTCCTCCCTTACAAGGGCGCGCCTTTGCGAGCTTCTCGCCGAGATAACCCAACCGAGGCGCAGCGCGTCGGCGTTCACGCTCGGGATGCTCTCGTCGATGGAGGCGTTGATGCAGGTTTCGAAGGAACAGATCCTCGAGACGGTCACGGTGACTGACGAACTCGCATCGGCGATGCTCAACTTCGAGGGCTCGCTGGGCGGGATACTTGCGGATGCGGTCGCATGGCAGGAAGGCACTCCGCTACATATGCGAAGCGGTGTGAGTCTCGGCAAGCTCAACTCCGCTTGCGCCGAGGCGGTCGCTTGGGCCTACAACTTGGTCGAAGTCCTGCAGAACTCGTGACCGGCAAGAAACTAGGCTTGTCGGGGTGCAGGAACCCGAGGAGCATGTGCCAGGACCAGACGACACGATCGCCTTCCAACGTTTCTACAACGCAGGCCCCGATCAGCGCAGGTCGAGGAGCCTGATCTACAAGTTGCTGATCGGCTGGTGGCGGGACCGTCGCTGATCGTCACCAAGTCGAGCGCAAGGCGGGCTAGCGTCGCGAGGGATGCCATACGAGCCTGCCGCCCGCGCCGACGCGTCCGGCGCCAGCATCGATGCGTCTGATGCCGCTGGACGTCTGCTCGGCCTCGCAGAGTCCGTCGGGCTCCTGGCGAGCGGAGCGGTGACTTCGGTGCAGCTTGTAGAAGCGGCGCTCGCCTTGGCGGCAAGTGTCTCTGGAACTGTCAACCCGTTTAGAGTCCTCAGAGGCAGCCACGCCTTGGAGGACGCTGCGAGCGCCGACCGGCGTCTAGCGGCTGGGGAGCGGGGAGCGCTTCTCGGGGTGCCGATCGTCGTCAAAGACGACACGGACCTTGCTGGCGAGATGACCCCGTTTGG
>JAJZDJ010000003.1:0-60399 GCA_021828685.1 Actinomycetes bacterium
CCTTCAAGCGACGGGACTTGCAGGGGAGATGACCACCGAGCGAGCAACTCCGCCTGGTCGTGCAGGACAATCCATCAAGGAACGGTCCGTAGCCTTCGAGGACCTGACGGCCCGGGCGCGGATCCGTGAAGCCGCCCTAGATCACTTTGCCCGTGACGGGTACGACCGTACGACGATCCGGGCGATCGCACAGACGGCCGGCGTCTCCCCCGGACTGCTCCGCCACCACTACGGGTCGAAGGAAGACCTGCGAGAGGCGTGCGACCACTACGTGTTCGAGACGCTGCGCCGCGTGAACGCCGAGGCCCTCGCGGATCCCGGCGCGGCGGCACAGATCCAGCAGACATCGAAACCGTTCGGTCTCTACGTGGCGCGCTCCATCGCCGACAGGTCTCCCACCGCTGGGCCGATCTTCGACGAGTTGGTGACGATGACCGAAGCATGGCTCGCACGCGCCGACGATTCGCGCACCGACACGCCCGCCGTCGACCGAAGAATACGCGCCGCACTGGTCACCGCCATGAAGATCGGCATCCCGCTGCTCCACGAACATGTGTCGCGGACGCTCGGCACGGACATGTTCGGGCCCGAAGGAGGCCGTCTCATCGCTCTAGCGCTACTGGACATCTACTCCCACCCGCTCATCGACGAGGACGCTGCCACTTCTGCCGCAGCGGGCTACGAGGACAGCCCCCACCGGTAGGTCGGACCCACTCACACGTTGGGTAGCGCACAATGCATGTGGTGGCATTGGACACTTCCTATGCAGCCGACCCGCGAGCGGTGGGCCACCAGCCGCCATGCCAGACACCTCAGCCTCGCTCGCCTCACCTGGCCGCTCGACACCGGTTGACCGCGCCCGGCCGACAGGCGACACGCCCTCGAAGGCGCTTCGCCGGCAGAGGACCACGCCCGCTTCGATTCGACCTCGACTTCCTTCGACCACGGCCGGCGCCGACAGTGACCGAGCATCAGCGACGGCGGACGCCCGATGGCCGGTAAGCAGCACGATCAGCGCCCTCGAAGTGCCGATAGCTCCGAGCACCGTTGAGTAGGGCAGCTGCATGGCGCTGCATAGGACATGCCCTGTGCGGCGCTTGCTCGCCGCCCGCCTCGATGCACGAACCCGCAGCGTGTCGGCCCCGCTTGTGCCCTGGCGCGCCGCCTTTTCGCCCTATGCAGGAGTTGAGTAGGACCCCACAAACTCGCCCCATAAACGACAGGCCGCCGACCCAAACATGCTGGTCAGCGGCCTGTGCATACGCAGAGAGGCGCGAAAAACGCCCGTACTTGGTGGCGGGGGCTGGATTTGAACCAGCGACCTTCGGGTTATGAGCCCGACGAGCTACCAGACTGCTCCACCCCGCGGCGGAAACTCAAGTATATCACGCTTCCGCAACGGCCCGTTCAATCGACCCCCCGACAGCTATGTAACTAGCCGGCCGCGCCGCTGCGACGCCTCGAGCCCGGCGCGAGCGACGGCGGCTCGTAGCCGGCGTCGGAAAATGAGAAGTTGGTGCCGGGTTTGACTATCTCGTCGATCCGGTCGAGGACATCTGCCGGAAGGGCCACGTCCGCGGCTTCTAGCTGGCTTTCGAGGTGCTCCATGGTGCGCGGCCCGATGATCGCCGAGGTAATAGCTGGGTGCTCGAGGACAAAGGCGAGCGCCATGTGGACCAGCGAGATGCCCGAGTCGTCGGCGAGAGCACCAAGGGCGTCGGCTGCGGCGAGCTTCGCCTGGTTCGCCGGAATCGACAGGTCGTATCGCCCAGGAAGGCGCTCCGCGCGCCGGCTCGTCAAGCCGTCAGCACCAAGTCGCCACTTCCCCGAAAGCCATCCGCCTGCTAGGGGACTCCAGGGGATCACTCCCATCCCGTACTTCTGACAGGTCGGAAGTACTTCGGCTTCCACACCTCGCACGAGCATCGAGTACGGCGGCTGCTCGCAGACGAAGCGCTCCCGGCCACGCCGCTCGGCAGTCCACTGCGCTTCGACGATCTGTGATGGCGGGAAAGTCGACGAGCCGAGGTAGCGGACTTTGCCTTGGCGGACGAGCTCGCTTAGGGCGCTGAGCGTCTCGTCGATGTCGGTCTGGGGCTCGGGCCGGTGCACCTGGTAAAGGTCGATGTAGTCGGTGCCTAGACGGCGCAGGCTGTTCTCGCACTCCGCGATGATCCAGCGTCGGGAGTTGCCGCCGCTGTTGCGATCCCGTCCCATTTTTCCATGAACCTTCGTGGCCAGGATGATGTCGTCGCGTCGTCCTACAAGCGCCTTCGCGACGATCTCCTCGGATTCGCCACCGGAGTAAACGTCGGCCGTGTCTACAAAATTGATCCCCGCCTCGAACGCAGCGTGGATGATCCGCACAGAATCCCCGTGATCAGTGTTACCCCAAGCCCCGAACATCATCGCCCCTAGGCAGAAGTTGCTGACGGAGATTCCGGTGGTGCCCAGATTGCGGTAGCGCACTGCTTCCTCGTTTCGTTCGAGCCGATTGATTGTGCCGTCACCCTACCCGTCAGAACCGTGACGGCGTCATCTCCCGGTACCGTGTCATGGTGCAAACTTTGGACGACAAAACCGATCGGGAGCAGGCCGACTTCTGGTTCGATCCGCTCTGCCCGTGGGCATGGATGACCTCTAGATGGATGCTCGAAGTGGAAAAGGTCCGCCCGGTGGACACCCGCTGGCATGTGATGTCGCTGGCGGTGCTCAACGAGGGGCGTGACGTTCCCGAGCAGTATAAGGAGTTTATGAAAAAGGCCTTCGGCCCGGTCCGTGTCTGCATTGCCGCCGCGCAATCTCACGGGCAAGAAGTTCTGTTGCCTCTTTACAGTGCGTTGGGGCAGCGGATCCATCTCGAAAAGCGTGAGGACGACGCGATCATCTCGGACGCTTTGGAGGCGTGCGGCCTTCCGAGCGATCTCGCCGCCGCTGCGACCAGCACGGACTTCGACGAGGAGCTGCGCCGCTCGCACCACGAGGGGATGGACCCGGTCGGCTACGACGTCGGGACGCCGGTGATCCATGTGAAGGGCGTTGCGTTCTTCGGGCCCGTGGTGACCCCCGCTCCGAAGGGTGAAGCCGCCGGGCGGCTCTGGGACGGCGTCACGCTTTGTGCGGGGATCGACGGGTTCTACGAGCTGAAGCGCTCCAGGACGCTCGGTCCGATTTTCGACTGACAGCCCTGTCGATCCGCGCTCACTCGAACATATGTTCTGGTAGACTTGGTGCGGGCTTCGAGGTCGGCCTTTCGACTTCCTCCAGGAATGGGATTTTCTGAGGAGGTTGCAGGGTGTTCGTCGACGCAGCGCAGAGGGATGCGGAAGGACCGCCGTATTCAGGCTTGTTCACGAATTCGGGTGAGAGTGCTAGCGATGTAGGCCAGTGGCTCGTAGAACACCGTCTCGATATCGACAACGCAGAGGCGGAGTGGCTGGAGAACCTCGGCCAGTTCGACAGGGAGCAGTTGTGGGCGTTGGACGGCCAGTTCAGCTGCTGCTCGTGGTTGATGTGGCGGACTCAGATGGCCCGCTCGACGGCCTTCGAGAAGCTGCGGGTCGCACACGAGATGTTCCGCCGCCCGATCATCGCCGAGGCGTTCCGCAAGGGGACCCTGTCGTATTCGGCTGTGAGGGTGATTACCCGCATGGAACGCCCGAGCGCCGACGTCGACCAGGCGCTCGTCGACCTTGCGTCGAGTGACAAGGCGAACGTCGCTGACATCGAGAAGGTAGTTCGTTCATACGAGCAGTATGCGAACCAGGAGCGCCCCCCGGCCGACAGAGCACTCCAAGCACGCGGGGTGCGTATCCGCCGCAGCTGCGACGGGACGGGCGTCGGCCAGGTGATCGTCACTTTGAGCGACCTGGAGATCGAAGAGTTCGCCGTCGCCCTCCAAGCGTTTATCGACCTTCGCTATCGCCCGGCCGGCCGCTCACCCGCTGGCGCCGGACCCTCCGCCAGCCCTGTGGACGAGTCTCCACAAGTAGACACTCCGGCGCCCGAGTGGCCCGACGGGCCTGTGGACGAGTCTACACAAGTAGACACTGACACTAATACTGACACTGGCGCCGCCGCCGAGCCGGGGGAGGCGCCGCTGGAGGAAGCCGGACGAGCCGGCAGGATGGCAGACGCCTTCATGGACCTCGTAAGCGCCGGGCTCGGAGCTGCAGACGGAGGCCACGTTGTGGGAGCCGACCGCTACCTAGTCCACTTCGTCACCCGAGACGGCGGTGAGACAATGACACTGCCAGACGGCAGGCCCGTGGTACCCGAAGACGCCGGTGCTGTCGATTGCGACTCCAGCAGTGTGAACCACAGCGTGGACGAGCGCGGTGAGCTGTTGTCACTCGGACGCAAGACGCGCAACTGGAGCACCGCCCAGCGCAGGGCGATCAGGGTCCGGGATGCGGGCCGCTGCCGCTTCCCGGGCTGCCAATATACATATGTAGACATCCATCACATTCAGCCTTGGGACCAAGGTGGCGACACCGACGTTGCCAATGGTTGTTACCAGTGCCGGCGCCATCACAGGATGATCCACGCCGGGTACCGGGTGGAAGGAGATCCCAACGGGGAACTTCGCTTCTACCGGCCGGGCGGCAGCTACATCGGCTCCACTTATGGAAGGCTTACCAGCCAATCGACGAGGAGCTTGCTGACAGCCTCCGCTCTCTCCTGCTGGACCCAGTGACCGCAGCCGGGCAGGATGTGACTGCCTCGCAGCCCTGGAAGTGTCTGCGAATGCTTCTCGATCGCGCGGGCGCCCCATATTGCGGGGCCGTCCTTCTCGCCGGCGATGAAGAGAGACGGGACTGTGATCGGCTGCCCCTTCCATACCTGCAGGTCGCGCCAGTCGCGGTCGACGTTGCGGTAACGGTTCAGCGGCCCGCGAAAGCCGCTGTATTGGAACTGCTCGACGTAGAGGTCGAGGTCGGCCTCGCTCAACCAGGACGGCAGGTGGTCGACCGGCTGGAAACGGTCACGCAGGCGCCCACCTCGGCGGATGGTCGCTATCGTTCCACCATCCGGCGACCGAGTCGCCTCGCCGGACGATCCCATGTAGAAACCGAGAAGCCACGACCTCACGTCGGGCTCCGCCTCCGCCTCCGCACGGCCCGGCTCCTGGAAGTAGCTGATGTAGAACTCCTCCCCGGACGCCTCCCCCATCTCCGCGAACACCTTCGTCGGCTGCCTGTTGCCCGGAGGGCTGTAGGGAACACTCAGGAGTGCGACCGCACGGAAGATATCGGGGCGCAGCATTGCCGAGTTCGCCGCTATAGGCGAACCCCAGTCGTGGCCAATCACGACCGCCTCGTCGACACCCAACGCCTCGAGAACCCCCAGATTGTCGGAGACGTGAGCCAGCATCCCGTAGGCGTCGACCTCGATCGGCGCCGACGAACGCCCGTAGCCCCGGACGTCAATTGCTACTGCCCTGAATCCCGCCGCAGCTATAGTCGGGATCTGGTGGCGCCACGAGTACCACGACTCGGGGAAGCCGTGGACGAGCAGCACGACCGGCCCGGTGCCCTCTTCGACCAGGTGGATTCGGGTCCCGCGAGCGTCTACGCAACTGTGCTTCAAGCTGTGGTCTCCTCTGTGGTAGTTGGAAACTCCGCCAAACGCTTCGTCGAAGTGAGCCCCCCGTCTACGACGATTGTCTGGCCGGTGACGTACGACGAGTCCTCCGACGCGAGCCACACGGCGGCCGCTGCGATGTCGGCCGGAGTGCCGATGCGCCCGAGTGGAGTCCCGGCGGACACGCCCGCAGCAACTAACGCCAGGACCTCCTCGGCGGCTACAGGATCGGAGTCCACGCCGAGTCCCTTCGCGAAGATCGGCGTTGCGATACCGCCCGGGTTGATGCAGTTGACCCGGATGTTGAACGGGCCCTGCTCGAGCGCAACCGAGCGGGTCAGTCCGATGACCGCCGCCTTGCACGCACTGTACACGTGAGGTCCCATACCACCCATCAGCCCAGCCACCGACGACGTGGAGATCACCGACCCGCCGCCCGTTGCCTGCATCGAAGCGCAGGCGTGCTTCATAGCGAAAGCAACCCCTTTGAGAAGCACCGCCACAGTGCGGTCGAAGCCTTCCTCGTCGAGGTCGGTGATGGGGCCCGTTACTCCCCCGAAACCAGCGTTTGCCACACACACGTCGAGGCGCCCGTAGGTGTCGACTGCGGCCCGAACAGCTGCGGCGATGTCGCCCTCTATCGCGACGTCACAACGGACAAACCTGCCCCCGAGCCGGGATGCGACCTCCTCGCCGCGAGAGCCGTCGATGTCGGCGACAACGACCCGAGCCCCTTCTGCTACGAAGCGGGTGGCGATACCTTCGCCGATGCCACTGGCGGCGCCGGTTATGACCGCGGTCTTGCCTTCCAGACGTCCCATGCCACAGACCTTAACTGGTGGGTAGCGTGGCCGGATGAGTGAAGTTGCCCTCCACAGATCCGAGGAGGGTCGGGAACGCCTGCTTCGCGTGACACGGCGCCGGGCAGGCGCGCTGCTCGGCGCCGTCACCGTCGTGTTCGTGGTGTCGACCGTGTTCCGCAGGGATGCCGCCTGGCTGTCTTGGGTGCAGGCTGCGAGCGTCGCGTCGATGGTCGGAGGGCTGGCCGACTGGTTCGCAGTCACCGCCCTGTTCCGCCGTCCTCTGGGGCTACCGATTCCCCACACCGCGATCATCGTGGAGCGCAAGGACCGTTTCGCGCAGACGCTCGGGGCGTTCGTAGCGGAAAGCTTTTTCAATACCGATGCGGTGATGAACAGGGTCGACTCGACAGAGGCCATCCCTCGCGCCGCTCGTTGGCTTTCGGATACAGCGAACTCGGCGCTCGTTGCCTCCCAACTCGCCGAGCTGCTCGGCGGGGCGATCGGCGCCCTCGACGACGCCGAGACAGCAGACCTGCTCAGCGCCACAGTGCGAACTCGTGTCGACAGCGTGGCCTTAGCTCCCCTCGCTGGGCGTGCCCTCGAAGCGCTCACGCGCGATAGCCGCCACGAGGCCGTGCTCGGCACAGCTTGCGGTGCTCTCGGCGGCTGGCTGTCTTCGAACGGGATGGCCCTACATGCGCGGCTAGGCGCCCGATCACCATGGTGGCTGCCCGGGCCGGTCAACCAGCGCCTGGTTGCGAGGATGCTGTCCAGGCTCGCCGCCGTACTCAGCGATATGTCGGCCGACCCCTCGCACCCCGCCCGTATCCAGCTCGACGAGGCTATCGCGACCCTTGCCTCGCGGCTCCAGAGCGATCCGCAACTCATCGGACGCGGAGAAGAGCTCAAGGCGGAGCTCTTGGGCGCTCCGGAGTTGCGCGCCCTGACACGCACCATCTGGTCCGAGCTAGTCGGCGAGGTCCGCTCCCAGACCGCGGATCCGGATTCGGCGTTGCGGCGACGAATCGCGCGTGCCGTCTCGAATGCCGGTGCCAAACTCGCAGGCGACCCCGCCGCCGCCCGCGACGCTCGGCGCACTCTACGGGCCGCAGTCAGCTACACGCTAGAGCACTTCGGCGCCGACTTCGCCGGATTGGTGACCGGCACAATCGAACGCTGGGACGGGGCCGAGGCATCCAAGCGGCTGGAGCTTCTTCTCGGTCCCGACCTTCAGTACATACGCATCAACGGCACGGTGATCGGCGGCCTCGCAGGGCTGGCGCTACACGCTTTGAGCGCACTCATCGGGTAGCACCAGCCGTCAGTCCTTCAGCCGGAGCTGAAGTTATGACTTCAGCCTACTTTGACGGCCGAAACCTCGAACTCGAGGGTTACCTTCTCGCTGACCAGGACTCCACCGGTCTCGAGGGGGGCGTTGAAGGAGATACCCCAGTCCTTCCGGTTGACCTCCACACGACCCTCGAGGCCCACGCGGGAGTGACCCCATGGGTCCTTGGCGGGCCCGCTCAACTCGGCGTCGAAGCTGATCGACTTCGTGACGCCCTTGATGGTGAGATCACCGACGACCGTAAATGTGTCGTCACCGGCCTTGGAGACCGCAGTGCTCACGAAAGTGATCTTCGGATACGTCTCCATGTCGAAGAAGTCGTTGCTGCGAAGGTGGTTGTCGCGGTCTGCGTTCCTGGTGTCGACGCTCTTGGCTTCGATCTCGAGCTCGATGGTCGACGCTGCGGGGTTGTCGACGTCCAGGTAACCGTTCCCTTGGACCTCGTTGAACGATCCGCGCACTTTTGTCACCATGGCGTGGCGCGCCACGAAGCCGATGCGTGAGTGGTTCGGATCCAGGTTGTACTTGCCAGTGAGCTCGGAAGCGTCTGCCATCAGGTTCTCCTTTGTCGGAATGAGGTTCTCTCGGTCGTTCACAACGTAGTTGCGATCGCAACTATTCCGCGGAGGTCACGATCTCGGGCTCATGTAGGGCGACAGGTTGCTTATCGTGGAGGGCGTGGCCTACCAGCACGTTGCGACGTTCGATGCACCCATAGAGGAGGTCTTCTCCTGGCACGCCCGTCCCGGGGCCATTCGCCGCCTCCTTCCGCCGTGGCAGCCAGTCAAGGTGGCCCAGGAGGCCTACTCGCTGGAGGACGGCGTCGCCGTCCTTTCGATGCCGGCAGGCATCTCCTGGCGGGCACGCCACGAACCGACGGGCTACGTCGCCGGGCGGCGCTTCACCGACGTGCTCGACACGGCAGTGCTCGGGCAAGCGCTCGCTTGGCGACACGTGCACAGTTTCGCCGAGCTACCAGGAGACCGGACTCAGCTCACAGACGAGGTTCGTACCAGGCTCCCCGACCGTTTCCTCGAGCAGATGTTCGGATATCGGGCCAGGCAGATCGCCGGCGATCTCGCTGCCCACGGGCGCTGGGGGACCTCCACACAGCAGCGACTCACGGTGGCGATGACCGGATCGTCAGGGTTGGTCGGCTCCGCGCTGAGTGCCATGCTCACGACCGGCGGCCACACCGTCGTGTCGCTCGTCCGGGGCGACACGGGTCCAGAGGCCCGTCGGTGGGATCCGCTGGATCCGGCCGAGGACCTTCTCGAAGGCGTGGACGCTATCGTGCATCTCGCCGGGGCGCCCATCGCGGGCCGCTTCAGCCAGTCGCACAAAGATGCGATCTACGACAGTCGGGTGACTCCCACGCGTCTCCTAGCGCAGCTCGCAGCGAGAAGCGGCGTCAAGAGCTTCGTATCGGCGTCCGCGATCGGCATCTACGGAGCTGACCGGGGCGACGAAGAGCTCACCGAGACCTCCGGGCGCGGGGACGGCTTTCTTGCGGACGTGGTCGACGCTTGGGAGACGGCAGCCGACGCCGCTGCTGGCGGAGACACCAGGGTCGTCAAGGTCCGCACCGGCATCGTCCAGTCCCCAAACGGGGGGGCCCTCGCCTTGCTGCGACCCCTATTCGCTGCGGGACTCGGTGGCCGCCTCGGAAGCGGCCGTCAGTGGATGGCCTGGATCGGTCTCGACGACCTGCTCGACGTCTACTTGCACAGCCTCATGGACGATGCGATCGACGGACCCATGAATGCCGTAGCACCGGGGCCGGTCCGCAACACCGACTACACCGCCACGCTCGCCAAGGTCCTCCACCGCCCGGCCGTCCTGCCGGTGCCTCCGATCGGGCCGCGTGTTCTCCTAGGCGCCGAAGGGGCCCGGGAGGTCGCCGCAGCAAGCCAGAGGGTCCTTCCCACCCGGCTGACCACCCTCGGACATCCTTTCAGGCATTCCGGGCTGGAGGCATGTCTGAGACACTGCCTCGGGCACATGCGCGAGGACTGACAGTTCTAAGCGCCGACAGCACCCTGGAGGTGCTTGATCAGCTCCCGGACGTCGTATTTCCGTTCGAAAGGTCCCCAGTACATCGAAGTCGACGCGCCCTTTCGAAAGCCGCTGCTGTCGGCGAGAATGCGCCTGAAATGGTGCGGGACGAGCCTGCCTGCCGCGGCTGCGGCCTCCGACTTCGAGACCACGTTGCCTTCGAGGACGCCCACGGCGAGCCTCGCTGCCTGCAGTACAAAAGGGGTCACTTCCGTGCGCATCACCATACTTTTTCCAGAAGCGCCGGCTACGAGCCCGGCGAACTCGGAGGAGCACCACGAGCGCAGATCCGCCTCCCGGTAGGCCACCACGGGCCAGTCGGGCCCGACGACCGGGACCGCCTCGTCACGAAGCAAGGCTCTGGTGAGGGGAGTGTCGAGTCCACCCTGCGCGCGCGTCGCATCCTCGTCAGCTATCTCCGCCCAGGTGGTGTACCACACGCCTGCGTCCCGCTTCGCATGAGCGAGGACCCGTTCGCCACGGCGTAGGCGTTCGAGGGCGGCCGCTTCGAGCGGGCCGTCGGTAACGACGACCAGGTCGACGTTCGAGAAGCGTTCGCTGAAGTCGCCAAGTGCCAAGCCCCCTACCAGGTACAGGGCGCTCAGGTGAGAGCCGAGGTTCGCCTCCAGGGCCTTCAGGTACGAACCGATGCGGCCTTCGAGGGCGGATGGAACCACACTCCCCAGTATGTCTGGATGCCATGCTGAAGTCGTGAACGCACGCCACACCGTCGTGATCGGAGCCGGTATCGTCGGCCTCGCCACCGCCAGGGAACTAGCCACCCGCGACCCTTCTGCACGGGTGACCGTGCTCGACAAGGAGTCAGCCGTCGCCGCCCATCAAAGCTCGCACAACAGCGGGGTCGTACACGCCGGCGTCTACTACCAACCAGGGTCACTCAAGGCGCAGCTTTGCATCGAAGGGCGCCTGCTCCTCGAAGAGTTCTGCGACGATCACAGGATCGACTTCGAGCGCTGCGGGAAAGTAGTCGTAGCGACTGACCCACATGAGCTGCCGGCGCTCGACGAAATCGAACGGCGCGCAAGGGCAAACATGGTGCCCGACTTGCGCCGGGTCGATCGTGCAGGCTTGGAGGACATCGAGCCGCACGCCAGCGGGATCGCCGCAGTTCATTCGCCGGGGACCGCGATCGTCGACTACGGCGCCGTCGCAAGGACAATCGCCGGGTTGGGCCTTTTCGACGTGCGTCTCGGCTTCGAGGTTACTTCGATCCGGCGACTTCGATCGGAGCTGGTCGTCAGCGCCAAAGCCGGAAAGGGCGCTGACGCCCCGGAGCAGATACGCGCCGACCGGGTTGTCATTTGCGGGGGCCTTGACGCCGACCGGTTGTCCGAATCTGCCGGCCATCGCCCGTCGGAGACGATGGTCGCGTTCCGCGGCGAATACTGGCGTCTCAAACCCGACCGGTCGCACCTCGCGCGCGGGCTGATCTACCCTGTTCCGGATCCCCGCTACCCTTTTCTCGGGGTGCACTTCACCAAGCGCGTGGGGGGCGCGGTCGACATAGGGCCGAACGCGGTACTGGCGTTGGCAAGAGAAGGTTACCGCTGGAGCGACGTTGACCTGCGTTACCTTGCCCGGACCTGCGCTTCTCAGGCGTTCCTGCGCATGGCGGCGGTCAATTGGAGAGCCGGCTTGCACGAGCTGGCGGGATCCCTGTCCAAACGCCTTTTCGTCGGGCGCGCAGCGCAACTTTTACCCGAACTGACGGTCGGCGACGTGGTCCGAGGTCCTGCCGGAGTGCGGGCCCAGGCGGTCGGGCCAAACGGGGCGCTACTCGACGACTTCGTCGTGGCGCGCTTCGGCCAAGAAGGCAATGTCGTCTCGGTGATCAACGCCCCCTCCCCCGCGGCTACGTCGGCGATGGCCATCGGACGCTACGTAGCGGACCGGGTGCTCGCCGACCCGGCCTGACGCTATCCCGACGGAGCCGTCGTTGTCGTGGTCGTACTGGTACCGGGCGATGATGGCTGGGCCGCACTCGCGGGGAGCTTGTTCGCCTGCTGGATAGCGATTCTCGCAGCGTTCACGTCGGCCTGGTAGGTGCCAAGGTCGCCTGCTTGAAGCGCTGCCTGTGCATTGTCCAGGTCGGCGTTTGCCGTTGCGAGAAGAGACGAGACGGTGGAGCCGGCTGCAGGTACTGGCACTGTAGTCGGCGTGGGCGATACCGTAGTCGGAGAGGTAGAGTTCCCCGATCCCGATCCCGATCCCGATCCCGATCCCGGAGTGATAGTCGGGTTCTGGGCGGCCGCAGTATTGCAGTAGTTGCTAAAAGGCTGGGTACCGTCAGGGTTCGTGATCTGGCAAAGAGCGGCGTCGACCGAAGCATTCGAGCTGTGGTACGCCGTGTTGTTGTAGACGACGACGACATCATCGAGGGTTGGGATGTGCGCCGCTGTCGACTCCACGAATATCGGTTCAATGTAAAGCAGCGTGTTGTCGATTGGGACGATATCGACTTCGCCCAGCTCTACCTCCGAGCCGTTCTGATTGTAGAGCGTCAGCTCGCGCGAGATCGCGGCATTTGACTTGATAGCATTTGAAATCAGTCCAGGCCCGTCGATGGTTTCTCCCGCCGGAAGCTGGTAGAGGGTCAGCTGGCCGTAGGTTCCCTGGTTGGAGGAACCCATCATGAAGGCCGTCAAGTTCTGACTGGAGCCGGAGGCCGAGATCGGCACGAATGGGGTCAGCAAGGAGAAATTCACGCCTGGCTGCTTCGTATCTGGGAGCGCCGCCTCTACATATTGAGGTTGGAGACGAGCCACGGAAGACGTCAACTGGCCGTTGGCTCCGATGATCGTCTGGCCGACCGGCGTCGAGTTGAGAGGACCGCTGCCAGGGTCCGGCGAGACCGCCCAAGCCTGGGCCTGGCTGTAGAAGGCGGCGGCCGTGTTCAAGTGGTACTTGCCGTACATGTTGGTCTGCACCTGGAACAGGTTCTCCGGGTAGCGCCAGTGCGCAGTTATGCCCGGCACCAGTTTGTCGGCAAGGGACACGGGTGTGAAGAGGCCCGGGAAGATCCGCTCGTAGACCTGAAGGATCGGATCACCCGTTCCCATGTCGAAGAAGTACATGCTCCCGTTGAAAGCGTTGACCACCACCTTCACCGAGTTGCGTACGTAGTTGAAGTTCGCTTGCAACCCGCTTGTGAGGGGGAGGCCGTCGAGATTCGCCTCCTGGGAGTACGGATAGTTGTTGGACGTGGTGTAGGCGTTTAGCACCCAGTAGGTGCTCCCGTTGAGAATCACCGCATACGGGTTCGAGCCGAGCTTTAGGAATGGAGCCACCTTCGCCACGCGCTGGGAGATGTTGCGGTAAAAGATCACCTTCGACGACGGCGTGATCTGCCCCGAGAGTATGAAGTTCGCGTCCCCGAAACGCAGCGCGAACGCCGCCCGGCGCACGAGGCTTCCGGCGTTGACGCCTCCCGACCCGGTGTAGTGGTTCGTGATCTGAGCCCCGGTGGTGCTCTCGTAGTCCAACTCGGGCGTTTGGGAGTTCGCTATGACAAAACCGGTATCGGCCGGGTTGTCGTCGAAGTAGATCTGTGAGCCCTTCTCGCTGAGCTGAAGCGAGGGGTCCGATGCACTTGCCGGAAGACCGGAAAGCACGAAGTTAGGGTTGCCCGACGAGGTAACACCGGCCTGGCCGACGGGAACGGCGACCGCTCCGTAGCCGTGCGTGTACTCGAGGTGCTGGTTCACGAAACCGGACGGGACCTGGCTGTTGAGCTCCCTTACCGAAGTGATGGTTGCGGTCTGTTGGGTTGTTCCATTGACGTTGAGCTGGTAGCGGTCCAGATAGAGCGAGTTGAACGAGTAGTAGGAGCGCAGAGCCTGGAACTTGTCAATCGTATTAACGATATTGACCGAGGGGTCGAGGAGACGGATGTTTGCGAGCGTCTGGCGATTGACCTGGGCCTGCGGGGATGACCCTTGGATCTCGGATGTCGTTACCGTCGGACTGTAGTTGTAGCCACCGACGACATTGACGTTGTTGATCCCGTACGCCGTCCTTGTCGCGTCGATGTTGCGTTGGATGTAGATCGACTCTTTGGTCAACTCGGACGGGTTGACGTTGAGCGACTGGTACAGAGCCGGGTACACGGTGCCCGCCAGAAGCGATACGAGCGCCCACAGTGCGACGCCGACCGCAGGAAGGACCCACCCGCGCTGGCGTATGTTTGCAAGGAAAAGCAAAGCTGCGATTACAGCTATCACCATCAGCAGGAACTTTGCGGGTGCGCTTGCGTGAACACTCGTGGCTGTGGCGCCGTTGACGATGTGCGATCTGGAAAGGACGAGCGCCAAGCGGTTGTAGTAGTAGGCGACCGCCTTGATCAACGCCAGGATCCCGAGCAGGACCGACAGGTGGGCTTTGACCGACGGACGCACCCGCCCGAAGCGAGCCTGAGGGACTATGCCGCCGTTTAGGAAGTAGGCGACGGCTGTGACGATCAGCGTTACGACGATCGCGTCAAAGGCCCAGCTGATCAGGAAGCTGATGAACGGAAGCGAGAAGACGTAAAAGGAAACGTCCTTGTGGAATTGGGGATCGACGATGTGGAAGCTGACCTGATAGCGGAACATGTCCCAGTTCTTCCACTGCCTGTCAGCCCCGATACCCCCGAGGACCGCGAAAACGAGACTGGCGATGAGCCGCAACCTTCCGGCTCGCGGCGCCGAGAACGACCGGTACCTTATGACGAACTCGCTGAGCGGCCCGACCTCCGAATCGCCGGGAGCCAGCTTGTGCGCAACCGTAAGGCTTGCGAAGAGCAGCACGAAGAACACGGCAATGAACACGACGGACAGGACGATCTCGGTTGCGATGATCGTCCGGAACACGCCAGCGAAGTGGACTGAGTCGAACCACAGATAGTCGGTCCAAAGGATTGCAAGGCTGCGCAGCGACAGGATCAAGACGATGATCACCACGGCGGCGGCGATCAGGCCTATCCGCAACTTTCTGGAAGCGCGAGGGATCCTACGGCTGAATTCTGGGGGCGTACGCATCGGCGCCGCCGAGCCTACAGGGTCATCACAGCTGTGATGCAGCCACCGCCACCGGAATCAGCAGACAACGGCACCCGCTGTGGGCGGGTGGGTGAAGCTGACCGGTCGGAAACTCCTCGGGCTTGGGGAGCTCGCCGGCCAGTGCGTCGTCGTCGCAGTCCGGGCATGGACCGTCGGGATCGTCGACGATCCACCGCAGAGCCGCCCCTCCCGGCACCGTGCTCCAGGTGCCTCTCGAGAATGCCGCGCAAAGCGCATCGCCTCCGAGGCGTTCGATGCGCTGCGATTTCCACTCGCGATAGGCGGACCCTATAGCTTCGACGAGGATCTCGCGGTCCTCCACGTGGCCGGCCGGTCCGTCGGCGGATACGGACTCGATAGCTTGCTCGAGTCGGCGGCGTAGAGTTGTAGCGAGCCCCCTCGCGCAGGCGTCTACGAGATCGTCTACGGGCGTCGACGCGCCTTGGTCCGGCCCGCCGGCGCCCGACGACTCGAGGCATTGCGCGGCGAAGGACGACCCTTTGGCGGCAGCCTGTGAGAGTAGGGGCGCTACGATAGTGACGTAGTTCGCCACCTGGGCTTCCTCGGCTCCGAGAAGAGCCTCGGCGTTCAGCTCCCCGCTCAGGAGGCGAAGCTTGTCGAGCAGATCGTTCTGCTCGTCTTGCAGCGCTCGCTTCAGCGACCTTGTGAGAACCATCTCCAACTCTCCGATAGCCGACTCGCGTCGCTGGAGCAGCGACTCCTCCTCGTCGGATATCGCATCATCGGGTTCGTCGGGTTCATCGATAAGAGCAATACTCTCGTCGCCGCCGACGGCCGCCTCATCTGTAGCGGGTTCGGGCCCGATCTTAATCTCCGGCTCGGGCGGCGCCTCGCTGCGGTTGGCTCTGATCCGAGCGAAGAGCTCATCGACAGCGCTACCGGTCGGGCTTACGCTCACCGTCTCGACGCTCCCAGTTGGCTCGATGGATGCCGCCTCGGTCGAGGGCGACTCGACGGACACCGGTTCTCCAACTTCGCTGCGAAGGCGCCTCCCGACTGCATCAGCGGCGGCTCTGGCCTCGGCGTCTGCACGGGCCAGTTCCGACTGCACGTCGTCGAGGGTCCGGCGAACCAGAGCGTAGCTGTCGATCAGCCGCTCCCGGCCTGCTCGGAGCTGCTCGATCTGCACAGTAGCCACCCGCCGGCGGCGCGCGAGGTCCTCCAGGATCCGTTCGCGATTGGCACTCGCTCCCTCGATAAGCACTAGGCGGTCCTGCTCGGCTTTCGCGGCTATAGCCGCTGCTTCGATGCGGGACCGTTCCAGGAGCTCCGCTGCGTCATTTCGAGCTTTCTCGAGCAATTTGGAGGCAGACTCCTCCGACTCACGCAGCTTCTCGTCGATCGACGCGGCGCACTCGCTTGTCATCGCTTCGACATCTTGTTCGGCTTTGCCGATCAAGCTTTCGGCTTGAGCCTTCGCGTCCGCGAGAAGCGTGTCCGCCTCGGCCCGTGAATCGGACATGCGCTGTTCAGCGTCGGCGGCCGCCTTCGCGCGAAGCTCCGCCGCAGCGGCCCTTGCCGTCCGGAGCACGTTGGCTGTCTCGTCACCGACTGCGTCTATCAGTGCTTCCTCGTCCAGCACCGGCGGCCGCGCCGCCCGCTCCTCTGCGGAACGCCAAACAGACTCGAGGTGCTCTGCGCGTTCCCTCCACGCCCGCACATCGGTGGCCACCCGGGCGAGAAAGGCGCGGACCTCCCCTGGGTCCAAACCTCGGAACGCAGACGTAAAAGACTGAGACTGGATCAGCTCAGGGGTAAGTGAGGGGTCAGGTCCCATGTGTGTAGAGATTACGACCCGCTCCCACTCCGGTGGGCGATGCTCGCCGCGAACTCAGCCGGGACATGGCTACGAAGGGGCTCCAACCGACGCCGGGATCGAACCGCCGAGAGCCTTTAGGTCACCGAGGGCCTGCGACAGCGACGACACTGCGTAGACCTTCATACCTTTCGCTTCGCTTCTGGCCGCCGAGCGCTCCTGGACCGGGACGAAGAACACCTGGGCGCCTGCCTTTCGCACCGCGACGGTCTTTTGTGCCACACCTCCGACGTCTCCGACGGCTCCGTTCAGACTTATGGTCCCTGTGGCAGCAATGCGACGTCCTCCTGTGAGCTTGCCGTGGGTGAGCGAGTCGAGGAGCCCGAGCGTGAACGCCAGCCCCGCCGACGGGCCGCCGATCGCTCCGACATCGATGGAAACGGGAAACGGGTACGAGAAGGTGGCGTCAGTCTGGGTCGCCACTCCGAGAAACGCCTTGTGTGGGTCGGGCGGTTGCGTGCCCTCTCGCGGGACCGAGGCGAGCTTGACCTTGACATCGATGTTTTTTGCCGGACCTTTCGCAGGCGTCCTGGAAACAGCGACTGTCACCACCGAACCGGGGGGGTAACTAGCGATGGCAGCTGCGAGTGCCGAGCTCGTGGCTATCGGATGTCCGTCGATCGCCGTGATCAGATCGTTGCACTGCACCCCGGCCTTTGCTGCCGGCGTGGAGGGGACGACTTCGACGACCTGGGCACCCCGGTTGTTCTCGGGCACCTTGTAACCGAGGGAGCGCAGCGCCACGACGGAAGCAGCCGACTGCGCTCCTGACATCTGCTGATTTTGCTGGCAGCCCAACTGCGACGCTGGAAGTCCGCCCAGTATCGCCTGTTTGGGATACAGGACAGTCGCGTTGTCCAACGAATGAAGGAGGCCCAACTTCGCCAAGGCGAACTCCCAGGGCGTCGCCGGCCCCTCGAGAACGTCTACCATCCTTATCGAACCTTGGACCGGGCTTGTCGCCGACGCGGGGACTACCAAACGTACGCACGGCTCTCCACCCGGAAGCGCCCAATTCCCCCCACCGACGGATTTGCAGGTCGGCGACGCTGACACGATCGGCGCTGTACCAGGCGAGATCGCGTAGTAACCACCTGCGCCGTGCAGGACGTAAACGGTGAGCGCAACGATGACGGCGATCGCCACACCGATTGCTATCGCTGTCACCCGGCGAGTCTTGCCAGGACGCCTGCGCTGCGAGTCGGGTTGCGATACGATTTCTGATCTGGTGGTCAACTCGACTCTTTCCGTGCGGACCGGCCGGGTCGGCTGGTTCTTGAGGCCGCTCCAGCCTGCCATGCGGAGCCTCGCAAAGGCTACGCGCCTTCCGTGACCACGCAGCGAGCGACTGGACGGCGGGTGTTCCGTGCCGTTGGATCTGCAACCGCTCTGATCTTCATTGCGCTACTTCTGGGCCTGCTACTTGCAGGCTTTCTCGGCGGAAGCGTCTACGGGGTCGCTGCACTGCTCCGCCATCTTGCCAAGCAGTGACAGTCCCCGACAGCTCTGCGTCGACTCCCCCGGTCGCAGTTCGTCGTCGAGCAGGCGTGCTCGCCGGCCACCACGGCGACGAAGCAGCGGCTCGGGCGGCCTTTGTCGACCCCGACCCCCAGGTACGCCGAGCCGGCCTCGCTGCCCTGGTACGTTTGGGCGCGCTGAACTCTGATGACTTCGACGCAGCCGCCGGCGACGAATCGCTGCTCGTGCGCCGCCACGTCGGGGAGCTGGCGGGTTCGATATCGCAGCTACGCGGGCGCCAGACGGTCGTAGCAGCCCTGGTGGGCATGCTCGACGACGAGGATCCGGCCCTGGTGGAAGCCGCTGCCTTCGGGATAAGTGAGGCCGGATTTGCCGACGCCGTGCCGATGCCGCCTAGCGACAAGGCGGCATTGGACGCCCTCTGCAGGATCGCCTACGGGCATCCCGACACCCTCTGCCGGGAGTCGGCGGTTGTAGGTCTGGGCTGCAGCCAGTCGGAGGAGGGCCTGCGTGCCCTCCTGCATGCAATGGGCGACAAACCGTCGGTGAGAAGGCGCTGCGTCATCAGCCTGGGAGCCTACGAGTCCGACCTGGCGTACGAAGCCATCGAGCGGGCTCTTTCGGACAGGGACTGGCAGGTTCGCCAGGCCGCCGAGGACCTGGCCGGAGCTACCCGAAGCGGGGCAAGCCGAACCTGAGGAAAGTTCGCCAGCATTTCACCTGTGCTTCGTGAGTTGTTCACCTCCAAGGCGCCGGGATCAGGCTAGAACGGGATGCGTGAAGACGGAAGTCAGCCGACCGGAGTCGAATCCGGCCACGAAGGCCAGGGGCCTCGACCTCGACGGTGCAGTCAACATGAGAGACCTGGGCGGCCTGGCGACCCGGGATGGGCGGATAACAAGGAGAAACCGGCTGTACCGCGGCGACAACCCCGGCTACCTGAGCGACCGTGACGTGGAGACGTTCGAGAAGATAGGCCTGCGAACGGTCATCGACCTCAGATCGCAGGTGGAACGTCGCCGTGATCCTGTTCGTCCATTGAGCCGGTGCGTCCCGGCGATGCTGCACGTAGGATTGCGGTACTCGTCGGACCCCGACAACGCTGTCGCAGACATATTCCCCGACGGTGTGACGTCCCTGCGGGATCTCTACGTCGCCTACCTGACGCATAGCGCCTCGGAGATCGCGGCGGTCTACGCCATTCTCGCGAGCCTGCGCACACTGCCGGCACTCGTGCACTGCGCCGCAGGAAAGGACAGAACCGGTCTGATAGCGGCCCTAGTCCTCGGTTCGCTCGGCGTCGAGGACGACGTCATAGCCGACGACTACGCAGCCACCGCCACCAACATGGCGTCGCTGATCTCCCTTCTCGCAGCGGCAGATCCGCAAGCAAGCGACCACCTGCGGCATCTGGACCCGGTCATTCTGAGCGCAGATGGCGACACGTTGCTCTCTGTGCTCGAGTGGGTTCGAGCGCTTCACGGCTCGCTCGACGCGTTTGTCCGCCACTGCGGGGTGCCCGACGAAGACATCTCGGTATTGCGCCACCGCCTTCTCGAATCCTGAGAAGGTCAGGTCATAAAAAGGTCGCGCACGGCCTCGAACTCTTCCAGGCACCTGCCCGCTCCGATCACCACGCACTCGAGCGGTGCTTCGACGAGATGCACAGGCAACGACGTCTCCGACGAGATGCGCTTGTCCAACCCCGAAAGCATCCCGCCCCCTCCCACGAGGTGGATCCCCTGGCTGATCAGATCCTGGGCGAGCTCCGGCGGCGAATTGCCGAGGCACTTGACGACTGAGTCGACGATCGCTCCGACCTGTTCCTCGATCGCTTCGCGCACCTCCTCGGGGGCGAGGATGACAGTCTTCGGGAGGCCGGACATGAGGTCCCGGCCTCTCACTTCGGCTTTGACTGCGTCGCGTTCGGAAGGCCAAGCCGAACCGATCGCCAACTTGATCTCCTCCGCGGTCCGTTCCCCCACGGCGATCCCGTACTCCCTTCGCACATACGTCTGGATTGAAGCGTCGATGTCGAAACTCCCGACCCGGATCGCTTCCAAGGCAACCACACCGCCGAGCGAGATCACTGCCGTTTCGGTCGTCCCGCCTCCGACGTCGACGATCATGTTGCCGAGCGGCTCGTTGATGGGAAGACCGGCGCCGATAGCCGCCGCCATCGGCTGCTCGATCAGGTAGGCCCCATTCGCACCGGCGCCCCGAGCCGCTTCCTGGACGGCCCGCCTTTCGACTTCCGTGATCGCAGAGGGGACACATATGATCACTTTGGGCCGGTTGAAGCGTGAAACCCCGGTCCGCTGCAAAAGGAGGCGGATCATCCTCTGGGTGATGTCGAAGTCGGTGATGGCCCCCTTGCGTAGAGGTCTGACCGCGATGATGTAGCCGGGCGTACGGCCGATCATCTGCCATGCTTCGTGCCCCATCGCCAGGACTTCCTGGCTGCGTGAGTTCAATGCGATGACCGTCGGCTCGTTGAGCACGATCCCCCGCCCCCGGGAGTACACCAACGTGTTCGCGGTTCCGAGGTCTATAGCCAGGTCTCTAGCCATTCGGGCCGCTCCGTTCCTCACCGACGGGCGCGGGCGTGTCCCTCATCCGCACTTGGGACAGTTGGGACACTTGCGGGGCGACGGGCCTCACCTTGAAGTTACCTTCCGTGCCTTGTCCCGCGGGTCGGCCGGTCGGGCCCGACGTATTCCTGTCGGGCGCAAGGGCGCTGAGGCCCTTTTGGAACGACGCCATCTTCGCATCCACCGACGTCGGTACCCGGTGACGCCACCAGAGGACCAGGATCCCAACCGCTGCGACTGCGACAGCCCCGACCAGGTAGATGATGTTCGAGAGAACGGTGCTCGACGTCGCTGTCACTGGCCGACCTCAGCTATCTCGTGCGCGTCGAGCCCCCAGCCGTCTCCGCCTGACCAGACTTCGCGTTTCCAGATCGGCACGGACCGCTTCACCGAGTCGATGCAATAGCGCGCCGCGTCGAAGGCCTCCCCCCGGTGCGCTGCCGAAACGGCAACGACAACCGAACATTCTTCGAGCTCGAGCGGTCCTGTCCGGTGCCAGATCACGACCCGTCCGATACCCGCCCAGCGGGACAACGCATCTCCAGCTATCGCCTCCAGACGCGGGACCACCTGCGACTCGTATGCCTCGTATTCGAGCATGGTGACCCCGGGGCGACCTTCGGCATGGTCTCGGACCGTGCCGGCGAACAGGACTATCGCACCACAGTCGGCCCGGCGTACCCACGTCCAGGCACGATCCACCGGCAACTCGGAGGTGGTCAGCGCAAGCCACACCATCTCGTCGTCGCCCGGTGGATTCTCTAAAATGTCCACCAGCCCATGCTAGGGCGCCGGAGCCGCGATGACACCTCGATATTGACTGTCATTAGGCTCGTAGCTCGTGGGCCCACCGTTCGACAGCACCGAACCTGACCCAGAATTCGATGACGGCCCGGCCGGCGAAGCAAGCTTCGAGGACGCGGGTCCTGTCTACGCATGGCTTCCTCCTCCCGACGATCGGCTATGGCGGCACCCCTCCGAATCGTGGGCGGCTACGTTTCAGTCCCAGCAGGCCGACCTGGCGCAGAATCCTCTCGTCGGTCGGCTGACGTCCAACGAATGGGGCCGATTCGTGGTCACGGGGGTCGTCGCGGGATTGGTCGCAGCTTTGGTCGTGTCCGGCCTTGCGACCGCCGAAGGGTGGTGGGGTGGGCGGACGATAGTCTCGCCCGTAGGCGGGTTCGCTTCCTCGGCGGTCTCGCTCGCCACTCAGGGAAGCTCCACAAGCACCGCTAGCGGCGCTGACTGGACCTCGGTGGACGACATGACCGTGCCGTCGGTCATGGCCATCACCGTTAGCGGCGCAGGCGGCCCCCAACAGGGCAGCGGTGTCGTCCTCGCGTCCTACAGCGGCCGCTCGTACCTCGCAACAGACCTCGCGCTTTTCGCTCCCGGTGAGGCCGCCGGCTACGTCGGAGCAGTATCGCTCACCACGATGGCAGGCCAGACGGTTTCCGCAAGGCTCGTCGGCGAGGACAAAGCGGAGGGGATCGCAATCGTCGAATTCTCGAGCCTCCCCGGCCTGCCTCCTGCCCTGACCGGCAGCGTGGCTGACATTCGCGAGGCGTCGACCCTTCTCGCAGTGGGGGCCCGAAGCTCGTCGTCGCTCGGCCTCGGTGTAGTAAGCAGCACCGACCGGGCGGTGGACGTCGGGAATGGCGATCCGATGTACGACCTAGTGGAAATGTCAACCTTGCCGCTCACCGCGGCAGGGCGGGGCAGCCCCCTCGTTGATTCCTTCGGCCAGGTGGTGGCGATCACCGTTTCGGTCGATGCGACTGCGTCAAGCGACCAGCAGGCGACGTTCGCCGTCCCCATCGACAAGGCCGCCAGGGCCACCCGCGAAGTTGTCGACGGGCTCAGAATCTCACAACCATGGATAGGCACCACGAACGCAACTGGCATACCGTCACAGATCGCTTCGCAGATGGGTATCCAGGGAGGGGTGCGCATAGGCGAGGTAATAAAGGGAAGCCCTGCCCAAAAGGCCGGGATCCAGGTCGGCGACGTGGTCACGAGCTTCGACGGCGCACCGATTGATTCAGCTGGGTCGCTCCTCGCCGATGTGTGCGCGCTCAGTCCTGGCGCCACCGTGCCGGTGACGTTCGTTCACGCTAAGCAGACAGTGCACGCCGTCATCACGGTCGCAGCTCAACCTCAGGAGTAACGCCGCCTCAGGGGCAACTCCGCCTCAGGCGTGAAGCGCCGACCTGTTCGTTCTGCGCCTTCTGGATAAGAGAAATGCCGTTACGAGAGCGAGGACGCTCCCCGCAGCGCAGAGCGCAACGACCGTGTTGAAGTTCTGGCGCTTGCCTGGTGGCAAGTCGTCCCAATGCCACTTCCCGTCGGTTTCGACAAGTGCTTCCGCGCTCGAATACGCCGGACGCCAGCCGAGCGACACCAAGCGGTCCGGGGACACGACCCAAGGATGCGTCGCGTATGCGAACGCTTCGGGGGGCACCCCGCGCCGCCCGAGCTTCCAGCCGAGGGTGCTCAGAGCGTAGGCAAGCCGTCCCGGCATGCCTACTTTCGCGATACCGCCGGCAAGCTGGCGTGCTTCGTCCTCGCTGATGCCGGAATCGGGGGCCACGTTGAAGACCCCGTCGAGGCGGTTCTCCCACGCGAAGACCACCGCTGAGACCAAGTCGTCCACGTGGAGGTACTGAACCAGGCGGTCCGGTTGGGCTACGAGAGGCGTTCTTGTAGCTTCCAGTGCCTGGTAGAGCGGCTTGTCGCCGGATCCGACAGTCACCGCAGGCCTCATCACCGCTACCGGCACGGACCGATGAATGTCGGACCATTCGGCGATGACCCTCTCGGATTCAGCTTTGGCAACGGCGAAAGGAAGCTCAGGATTCGGAAGTATCCGGGATTCCTCGCTCAGCGGCACGTCGTTGTCCGCCCACGCGCCATATACGGTGGCGCTCGAAACATGGACGACCGATCCAGCCCCGCACTGGGCGGCAACTTCGAGGACGGACTTGGTCGAACGAGAGTTCGCAGCCGCCACGAGCGGCCGGTCCTGCGAGTCGAGTCCCATCGTGTCGCCGGCCGCCCATGCGAGGTTGACCACGGACGCGTTGCCTTCGATGCCGGCGACGAGCTGGGCGTAATCGACCGCACCCGGCTCCGAGAGATCCGCGACGACGGCCACCAGCTTCGGGTGGCTGGCTTCGCATCGGAGCAGATCGATGCCGACAACTTTGTGGACGTCATCACGACCGAGGAGGGTTTCGACCACGCGGCAGCCGATGGAGCCGGCCGCCCCGGTGACCACGACAGTATTCATTGGCCTACGATGCCGATACGCTGGGAGGCGCTGCCGGAGCGAAACGAGAGCAAATGAGCACACCACAGGGATTCGGGCCAAGCGGGCCGTTCGAGGGCGGACCTTTCGCCGAGCTCATGCGCAGCATTGCCCACATCTTCGCCAATCAGGGTCCTCTCAATTGGGAGATTGCCAAGCAGATGGCAGACTGGGCTGCCAATGACGGGCAGCCGGAGGCCAATCCCGACCCCGTGTGGCGCGTGCGCCTCGAGGAGTTGCTGCGAGTCGCAGAAATGCACGTTGCGGAGGCTACAGGCTTGGCGTGGCCTTCGGAAGGTTTGACCACCGTCGCGTCAATCACCCGGGTCGAGTGGGCGAGGCGCACCCTCGACGACTGGAAGGGTCACTTCGAGACGCTCGCTTCTCGGATTGCGACTCCGGCGGATCAGACGGGCGATTCCCCTACAGCACCTGGACAGCCCCCCTGGCTGGCGCAAGGCCAGGAGCCGGGGGGTGATCCCCTGGCCTCGCTGTTCTCCGGCATCCCACAGATCCTCGGCCCGTTCCTCCTCGGTCTGCAGGCGGGGTCCATGGTGGGACAGCTCGCCAAAACAGCCATGGGGCAGTTCGACCCCCTGATGCCGAGGCCATTCCGGACCGAGATAGCGGTTGTCACCTCCACGGTGCAGCAGTTCGCCTCCGAGTGGAGCCTTCCCGAGGACGACGTGCGGATGTGGATCTGCCTAAACGAGACATTCCACCGAGCGGTTCTCGGCCAGCAGTTGGTGTCAGATCGCCTGAATGCCCTGGTCGAGGCCTACGTGGGTGCCTTCAGCGCCAGGACGGACCCGATCGAAGCACGCCTGGCAGGAGTCGACCTGAGCGACATGGCAAGCATGCAGGAGGCTTTCGGTGATCCCTCGACCCTGCTGGCGGAAATGCAGAACGATGCTCAGCGTTCGCTTCAGGCGCAGCTCCGAGCGATCCTTTGCGCGATCACCGGCTACGTCGACTTCCAGATGGACTCTGTGGGCCGCCGGCTCGTCGGTTCGTACCCTGCGATGGCCGAGGCGCTGCGCCGGCGCCGTCTCGAGGACACCCGAGGTTCGACGATGCTCGCCCAACTGTTCGGGATTTCGATGTCCCAGGACGATTACGAGGCAGGGCGGTCCTTTGTCCATGGCATCGTGGAGCGGGCGGGTGAGCCCGCATTGGCGCGTCTGTGGAGTTCCGAGCGTCACCTGCCGACCCCAGCCGAGCTCTCGGCACCCGGTTTGTGGCTCGCCCGCATCGACCTTCCAGGCGAATAGGGGAAAAAAGGAACATCCTTCAAGGATCGACCTGCAGCGTACCGATAACGAGTTCATGGCTGAGCTCCCGAATCCGCCCGACCTCGACAAGAGCGGGCCTCCCGCCGAAGCATTCCGACGCCAGGCGCTCGAAGCGACCCTGGCGGAGGCGTTACGCGACTCGCGCCTTTCCGCAGGCCCGGTCGCCCCGCAATCCCCAGACGGTCGGCCAACGGTTGCTCCGCCGCCCAATCCTGGCGCATCGCCCCGCCCGGCACCGTCGATGATCGGCTCGAAGCTTTCCGCGGCGTTAGCTCCCGCAGCGTCCGGCGAACCGGGAGGCGCCCGTTCACTCGGGGTGAACCGGCTTGTCCCTCCTACCGGCATCAGCGGCGATTTGCGCGTCTCCTCCGACGCAACTGCGACGAGCAGCCTCGGAGGTAGCCTTACCCAAAGCGCTGCGGCGTCCGCCTATTCGCTCGGCGGCTCCAACACCCTCGAACCTGACGAAGTGAACGCCGTAATCGAGCTGCGCAAGCCTTCTACTGCCTCTCCCCGAGGTGACCAGTCCCGGCCCGACGCCCCCGCGTCGCCTGGCGCCGGGGCGTCCCAGAAGTCGGCGGCAGCTGGCTCGCGAGACGAGGCCGCCCGCCGCGCTGCCGCAATCGGCGCAATCCCTCCCTGGAGCCCTGAAGCTGACGACATCCTGCCGGGCTTGGCGAGCAAGCGGGGAACCAAGGCGGCGAAGCTCGCTAAGTCGCGCAAGGAGCCGAAGAATCAGAAAGCCCCGAAAGCG
This sequence comes from Actinomycetes bacterium, assembly GCA_021828685.1. Classification (GTDB taxonomy): domain Bacteria; phylum Actinomycetota; class Acidimicrobiia; order Acidimicrobiales; family Palsa-688; genus JAJZAM01. The sequence continues at coordinate 26,107 of JAJZDJ010000003.1, forward strand.
AAGCGCTCGTCGGGAAACTTCGCAACCGCGAAATCCAAGAGGCGCTGACCGATTCATCCACCTTCGCGTTAGTGTCTCGACTTGCTATGGCCGGCGGACGTGCGCGCAGAGCAGTCCGCGAGACCGGCATCACTTTGATCACGCTCGGCGTGGTGGTGCTTCTGTTCGTCGCCTATCAGCTTTTTGGCACCAACTTCTCGGAGAGTCACAGCCAGTCGGTTCTGGCAAAGCAGTTCTCAGCCCTTGCGGCAGCCGACGCGTCGCAGGCACCGAAAGCCGCCTCCGGCGGCACGGCGGCCGCCCCGACAGCTGCCGCGCAAAGCACAGCTGCTGTCGGGACCGCGACCAAGGGCGGGTCCGGTGCGGAAGTGCTGCCCTCGGTGCCGACGGGACATGCTATCGACCACCTTTCGATTCCGGCTATCGGCGTCGACAAGTTCGTGGTGGAGGGTACCGCTGAAGCCGATTTGGCAGAGGGCCCCGGACATTACAAAGGAACGGCCCTCCCGGGCCAGGTCGGCAACGTCGGCATCGCCGGTCACAGGACCACATTCGGAGCGCCTTTCTTCAAGTTGGGACAGCTCAAAGTCGGCGACTCGATCTACATCACGGACCTCTCCGGGCACACCTGGCTCTATTCGGTCTCGGAGGCGCCACTTGTGGTGAGCCCGACCGACGTGGCGATCCTTGCTCGAACACCGTTTGCGCAGCTGACGCTCACCACCTGCAACCCGATCTTCTCTGCGACCAGCCGGCTCGTAGTCATAGCCCGCCTCGTCGGTAGCGCAGTTCACGTGACGACGGAACCTGCGCCAGCAATCTCCACGCTCGCGTCCGGCACTGCGAGCGCCGGGACCTCCACCAAAGCGCCTTCCTCGGCGACGGCGCCGAAGACGCCGACGGGGAAGGTGACCGGCTTCAACTCGGGCGGCGGCAGCGCCAAGGCGTGGTTCCCCGCCCTGTCCTACGGGCTCGGGGCGATCCTTCTGTGGCTGTCGGCGCGGATCTTGATGACGACGTGCAGGCGCTGGCGTCGCCTTGGCGTACTTGCCGCCGGTATCGCTGCATGTGCGGTCCCGCTCTGGTTCTGCTTCGAGAATGCAACGCGACTGCTACCGCCGAGCGTCTGAGGATCAGACCCCTAATGCTGCCGACAGGGCATCTATCACCGCCAGGTCGTGGGGGTAGCTGAGCCTCGACTTTGCCTCAGGCAGCGACACCCACAGGGCGGCGTCTACCTCGTTGGCCCCAGCTGGATCGCCGGAGGCGACGGTCATGGCCCAGTATCTGACCCGCTTGACGAGCCCGCTACGATCGAGGTAGGTCGTCGCAGGAAGTTCGGGCCCGAGCGCTGCGCAGAGCGTCGTCTCCTCTTCGACTTCGCGAAGGGCGGCCTCCTCGTCTGTTTCGCCAGGGTCGACTTTTCCCTTGGGGAGGCTCCAGTCGTCGTATCTCGGCCGGTGCACCAGCACCACCTCCAACGCAGACCCTTGACGCCTCCAAACGACACCGCCCGCCGCAAGAACCATGTCACCGGTCAGTGTCATATCAAGACATCCGCTTCAGGAGCACGCCTACCGGCCCTTGCGAGAGCCAGATCCTGCAATATCTGCTGAGCATTGACCGACCCTACGACCGGCCCTTTGTGCCAGCGTCCTGCGGAGTCGAGCATCCAGGTCCTCGCGTCGTCGGTCAGCTCCACCTCGAGGATCTCCCAGAGGCGTGCGCGAAGCTCGGGTGACTCCACGGGTACGATCGCCTCGACGCGACGGTCGAGGTTCCGGTCCATCATGTCGGCCGAGCCCATGTAGAACTCTCCGTCGGCTTCAGCGCGCCCTGCGGAGAACCAATAGACCCGTGAGTGCTCGAGCCAGCGCCCGACGAGGCTTCGAACCTTGATGTTCTCCGATAGTCCCTCTATACCGGGCCGAAGGCAGCAGATAGCCCTCACCATCAAATCGATCCCGACTCCTGCACCAGACGCCCGGTACAAGGCGTCGATGATCCCCGGGTCGACCAGGTTGTTGAGCTTCCAGATGATCCGGCCACGCTCGCCGAGGGCGGCTTCGCGCTCGATCAACTCCAGAATGCGCCGCCGGAGGGAGCTTGGCGCCACCAGCAACTTCCTGTACTCCTCGCGACGGCTGTACCCAGTGAGGTAGTTGAACAGGTCAGTGAGGTCCGCGCCGATGTCAGGATTGCATGTCAGGATCCCGATGTCCTCGTAGCTGCGCGCAGTTGTGGCATTGTAATTGCCCGTTCCGATGTGGCAATAGCGGGAGATGCCGTCACCTTCCTGGCGAACGACCAGCGAGAGCTTGGCGTGCGTCTTCAGGCCGACCAGGCCGTAGACGACGTGCACTCCTGCCTGTTCGAGGGCTCGCGCAAAACCTATGTTGGCGGCTTCGTCGCCGCGCGCCTTGAGCTCGACGATCGCCGCAACCTGCTTCCCGCGCTCGGCTGCCCGGATGAGCGACCTGACGATCGCACTGTCACCTGAAGTCCGGTACAGCGTTTGCTTTATCGCCTGAACGTTAGGGTCGCGCGACGCCTGATCCACGAACTCCTCGACGGAGTCGGAAAAGCTTTCGTAGGGGTGCTGTAAAAGGATGTCGCCTTGGCGGATCGCCGCGAACACGTCTGCTGCGCCGCCGTTGCTCGAACCGAGCCTTGCCGGCGTCACCGGGACGAACATGTCGTCTTTGAGATCGGGCCTCGCTAGCCCATAGAGCTGCCACAGCACGGCGAGGTTGAGCGGACCCGGAGTGACGTAGACGTCCTCGTCCTGTAAGTCGAGCTCACGGGTCAAAAGCGCTCGGACCTCCTCAGTCATCGTCTCGTCGACCTCGAGACGCACGGCACGCCCGAAGCGCCGCCGGCGAAGTTCCATCTCGACCGCGAGCAGAAGGTCGTCTGCCTCTTCGTCTTCCAGGGTGAGGTCAGCGTTTCGCGTGACGCGAAACGCGTGATGGCTCTCGATCGTCATGCTCGGGAACAACGTCGCTAGGTTCGCCGCGATCACCTGTTCGATGCAGATAAAGCGCTCACCGTCAGGCAGCGCAAGAAGGCCCGGAAGAAGCGGCGGCACCTTCACCCTTGCGAAGCGGCGCTCTCCTCCCTCGGGGTCCCTCACGATGACCGCCAGGTTGAGCGAAAGGTTGGAGATGTACGGGAAAGGGTGTCCCGGGTCGACCGCCAGCGGCGTCAGCACCGGGAAGATCCGTTCGCCGAAAACCTTCTGCGCCCAGGCGCGGTCAGCCTCGCCGAGGGAATCCCAGTGGCATACGATCAGTCCGGTGGCAGCCAAGAGCCCGACCAGGCGATCGAACGCGGCCACCCGACGTGCGAGGAGCCCGCTCGTGACCTCACGTATCGCCCGGAGCTGCTCGTCGACGGGAAGTCCGTCGGGAGCTGTACCGATACCGGCCGCAAGCTGGTCTTTGAGGCCAGCTACCCTCACCTGGAAGAACTCGTCCATGTTGGTCGCGTATATCGCCAGGAACTTCACCCGTTCGAGCAGGCGCATGTCCCTTCGCTCGCTCATGTCGAGGACCCGCTCGTTGAAGTCGAGGTTCGACAACTCCCGGTTCAGGTAGCGCTCGCCCTTCCAAGCCTGGCTCCCTCGGTGCTGGTCGGGCGCTTCGAAGTCGATTACCGATGACCGCCCCGTCGAGGTCATCCCGTCAGGAGCCGCCCTCTTGGTCGGGCATGCCGAGATCCCAGTCCAAAAGCAGATTTTCGCGCTCCGCGTCGCGGACCACACGCTCGCGATTGCGCCGGAACTGGGGATCGTGGGGCGGAAGGAGCAGAAGCCGCGCAAGCACCCGCTGGCGGAAGTCCTCAATGACAGGCCGCTCACCGAAGTCGGAGTCGACCCGCCAGTGTGGCGCCACCGGCCCGAGGTACATGACCCGAACATGGCCGCGCGGCGGAGCTTGACCGTCTGTTGACATGGTGGACATAGGACTCGATCCTACCCGCGGTTGCGATCGCGCAGTCTGTTGGCGGCGCTTATCACTGCGTGGAGCGTCGCGTCGAGAATGCTCGAGTGCATCCCGACACCCCACAAGGTGACGCCGTCGGCTCCTTTGGCAGATACGTAGGCAGCCGCGCTCGCCTCCGACCCCGACGTCAGCGCGTGCTCGTGGTAGTCGCATACCTCCATGTGCATCCCGAGGCTCTCGCGAAGCCCGTTCACCAGGGCGTCTACAGGCCCGTTTCCGTCCCCGGAGACCGTCTCGTGGTGGCCGTCGAGCAGGATCTGGGCGGTAACGCGAGTGCCTTTTTCCCCCGATGAAACTTCGCTGGTGAGCAGACGCATGTTGGCCCCGTCTGTGAGGTAGTCGGAGCTGAAGGCATCCCACAGCGCCGCCGGCTTGATCTCTGTTCCCGTCGCCTCGGTTATCGCCTGGACTGTCTTCGAGAACTCCACCTGGAGCCCGCGGGGCAGGTCGAGATTGTGCTCGAAGTCCATGAGGTAGGCGACGCCCCCTTTGCCGGACTGGCTGTTGACCCTGATGATCGCCTCGTAGCTGCGCCCGACGTGCTTCGGGTCGATGGGCAGGTAAGGGACCTCCCAGCGGCTGTAGTCGTCGGGCAGGGCATCCATCCCTTTCTTGATCGCATCCTGGTGCGATCCCGAAAAGGCCGTGTATACGAGGTCCCCCGCGTAGGGGTGGCGCGGGTGCACGGGTAGGCGATTGCAGTATTCCGCTACTTGGCGCAGGTCGTCGATGTCATGGAGGTCGAGGTGCGGGTCGATACCTTCGCTCATCAGGTTGAGCGCCAGCGTCACGACGTCGACGTTTCCGGTGCGTTCGCCGTTGCCGAACAGCGTTCCCTCGACACGGTCGGCGCCCGCAAGCTGGGCGAGTTCCGCTGCTGCGACGGCGGTTCCGCGGTCGTTGTGCGGATGGACGCTGAGCACGACAGAAGCGCGGTTGGGAATGTTTCCGTTCACGTACTCGATGACGTCCGCGTAGACATTGGGGCCGAACATCTCGACGGTATTCGGCAGGTTGATGATGATCGGGTCGTCGACGCTCGGCGAAATCACGTCCATGACTGCGGCGCACACCTCCACCGCATAGTCGGGTTCGGTGCCCGTGAAACTTTCTGGCGAGTACTCGTAGCTGACCCGGGTCTCTGGGATCGTCGCCTCGAACTTCTTGACCATACGGGCTGCACTCGTCGCTATCTCGGTAATGCCTTCCCTGTCCAATCCGAAGACCACTTTGCGTTGCAGGATCGACGTCGAGTTGTAGAAGTGCACGATCGCATGTCGGGCGCCGGCTATCGCCTCGAAGGTTCTCTCTATCAACTCTGGCCTGCATTGGACAAGAACCTGGATCGCTACGTCGTCAGGGATGCGATCCTCTTCGATGATCTGACGGATGAACTCGAAGTCGGGTTGGCTGGCGGCTGGAAAACCAACCTCGATCTCCTTGAACCCCATCCCGACGAGCGTCTCGAAGAAACGAAGCTTGCGGGCGGGATCCATCGGGTCGATGAGTGCCTGGTTCCCGTCTCGGAGATCCACGCTGCACCAAAGCGGCGCCCGCTCCAGATGTTTCTCCGGCCAGGTGCGGTGGAAATCGGTGATGTCTTCGAGTGGCCTGAACGGACTGTAACGATGAAATGGCATTTCGCATGGCGTTGCGTATTTGTAAGCGGTCATCTTTGGCACCTTCTTCGACACGGGAAACAGGCGATGGAGCCCTGCACGCTCACCAGCGCGTTTCCGTCGCTCCGGACGTCCCGGTGATCCATTCGCTGCCCTCGGGACGCTCGTAGACGGACTGGACTGCAACGCGTCCTGGTCCCCAGAGCCGCAGCCACACCTGCCGGTAGCTGTAACGCGTGCTCCACGACATGAGCCCAGCGTTCGGGTACTCGATGTGGAGGGCCATCCCGACGGACGCGTCCTTGTAGAGCAGCGACGTCGGTTGGATGCAGATCGGTTGCCGCGCTGCCAGATTACGGACGAAGACGTTCCCGGGCGCGTGCAACAGCAGAAGCCCGTTCGCCCCGTCGGTTTGGAACGCGTCGATGTTGTACCCGACCGGGTAGTGGTACTCGGTGTCGTCGCCCTGCCCTGTCGTGTACCAGACACCCGATTGGTTCCACTTGTATCCGACTGTGGTTGTGGCAGCGAAGAAACGGTGCTCGCGCACGTGTACCTGATGGCCCGGCCTCATCGGGAGGGCTATGACCTCGCCGGGGGAATCCTCCGAGAGCGCAATATGGCCGGGGCCCCGTGCGTTCATCATGACGAGGGGAAGTCCGGCACGCACGCGGTTCCAGCCGCCTGCCATGGACATGGCGTTCATCGTCACGGTGGGCTCCGTCCACAGGACGCTGTGATGGGAGAAAAAGATGGATTCGTTGCCGTTCAAGCCGAAGTCGGCGACCGGCACCGTCGTCCCTTCCACCTGACAGGTCGACCCGCCGAAGGCGATCTTCGCCATGTCGCGGATAGGAGGTTGCTCCTCCCACCCGGAGTCGCTGACGACGTCACGGACGTCGATCGGAGCACCGCAGCTGGGGCAACTCGGACCGGTCGGATCGCTCGGGATCCGGCAGTAGCGGCAGACGAACTCGGCCATCAGCGCGACCTCCTCGACACGACGGTGAGCTACTCGGCGCCGGCGTGGACGTACATCGACTGGATCCCGACCCTGCCAGGTCCGGTCATCTCGGCGAGGAACATTCCGTGGCGCATCATGCCGGTCTTCACGTTCTGCTGAACCGTGTTCATGGTCACGGACGAATCCTTGTACAAGAACCCGCCGGGCTCTATCAGGATCTTCTCGCCCGGGCGCAACGTACGCTCGAACACGTTCCCGTAACCGTGCAAAAGCAAGATGCCCTGCTCACCCGAAGTCACGAACCTGTCCATGAACATTCCCTCGCCGTGCAGGACGTTGGTCATGCCCTTGATCCGCACGAAGCTGTAGCTGATCGAATGCGACGCGACTAGAAAGGCGTGCTCGCGGACGTCGATCTCCATGCTTGGATGCATAGGAAGGACGACGACTTCGCCGGCGGCGTCACGGGAGAAGGCGACCCGGCCGGGGCCGTGGGCAATCGAGACGACGTGGGGCATTCCCCCGAGCATCCGCTTGATCCCGCCGCCTGTGTTGAGAGCGGAGAGAGGCGTCGACTCGTCCTTCCACAAAAGTACGTGATGCTCGAAGAAGACCGAATCGCCTGAGGCCAGGTTGAGCTCGGCGACAGGGACCAGCTCTCCTTCTACCTGGCAGGTGGAAGATGAGAAACGGAACTCCGTCATGTCCCGTAGTCGCGGCGCCTCCTTCCAACCCGAGTCGCTCACCTTGTTTCGCGCGTCGAGCGGTGCCCCACAGGTGGAACACGTCGACTGGCCAGCCTCGTTTTGCGCCTTGCACCATTGACACTCGATGCGTTCCATGCCCGAACGTTATCACCGCCGCCGAGCGGGGAATAAACCACTTCGGCGTCATGGTCACCCTCAGCCGGGTCGTTCCACCAACTCGAACGACAACTCCCGTAGACTATGTGACGCCGTTCTCATGGGTTTCTTAGACGAGGAACCAATAATTATGTTGCGAAGAACTACGGAGGGTCTCGGTGGACACAAACTGGATGAGCGCAGGCAAATGTCGAGAGTTTCCTCCCGAGACGTTCTTTCCGAGCGACGGTGTCGGTGTCGAGGTGGCTCGCAAGATCTGCGCTGAGTGCCCGGTCAAGCTTGCGTGCTTGGAGTACGCCCTGTTCAACCGTATCGAGCACGGGGTGTGGGGCGGCGCGTCAGAGCGTGAGCGCAGGCGGATAGCCCGCCAGCGCAGAGGCCTGAACAGACTTACTTCCGCGTAGCTCCGCAGTCGCCCCCGGGCGGTGGCGAGCGCCGCCCTCAGTTGTTGTTCGACTCGCCGCGGACTCTTGCCTCGTGCGCTTTGAGCAGCTCGTCGAGTTGCGCTGGCGTCATCGTGATCGCCGCCTGCTCGCTCACTACCGGTTGGCTCGCCGGCACCTGGACGGGTGGTATCGGAGTACTGGCCAGCGGAGTAGTGGCCAGCGGAGCGGCGATCGGGGTCGGAGGCGGCATTGCAGCCGACTTCTCCGCGCTGGCACGACCCTCCTCCTCTGCTTCGTGCTGCGCTTTGCGAAACTCCTTGCCGGCCAGACCGACGTTACGGGCGATCTTGGGCAGTTGCGCCCCGCCAACGAGAACGACCAACGCCACGACGATGACTATCAGGCCATCACCGCCGAATAAGTTCGCGAGCATAAAGCGCATTGTAGTCCTGATCGGAAGCTACTTTCGAGAACGATGCCAGAGGCGATCTTCGAATGCGTGATCAACGTCAGTGAAGGGCGTGACATGACGACGATCGACTCCCTTGCGCGCGAAGGTGCCCCGACGACGATCGACGTACACACCGATGCCGACCACCACCGCTCGGTGCTGACCCTTGCCGGGCGAAGAGACGTCCTCGAAGCCGCGGTTCGACGGGTCGCGGCGGCTGCCGTCGCGCACATCGACATCCGTGCACATTCAGGTGCCCACCCGCGCCTTGGTGCCGTCGACGTGGTGCCTTTCGTCGATCTGTCAGAGCTCGCTGGACGGCCAACTCACGGAGACGACTCGATCGGCCTGCGGGACAGTTTCGCATGGTGGGCATCAGAGACCCTCGACCTCCCATGCTTTTTATATGGCAACGAGCGTTCGCTGCCCGAGGTGCGCCGAAACGCCTGGCAGACTCTCGATCCCGATGTCGGCCCGCCACGTCCGCATCCGAGCGCCGGCGCGGCCGCAGTCGGCTCCCGTCCGGTACTAGTGGCCTACAACTTGTGGCTGAAAGATCCTGATCTCGCCGCCGCACGGCGGGTAGCCGCCGAGATCCGCTCCCCGACTGTGCGAACTCTCGGCCTGGCTGTCGGTTCACATGTCCAGGTGTCGTGCAACCTCATCGCGCCATTCGTCGTCGGACCGGGCGTGGTCTACGACGAGGTCGCGCGGAGGGTGCCCGTGGAGCGCGCCGAACTCGTGGGCCTAGTACCTTGGGCTGTCCTGCACGCGGAAAGGCGAACACGCTGGGTGCAGCTCGCTCTGTCAGAAGGCGAGACGATCGAGGCCCGCCTGGAGAAGGCGGGCCTCGACGGGGGAAGATTCTGCGCTAGCTGAGGCCCCATGAGGTGCCCCAACGACAAGCGGGAGCTAACCAGCCACCGCTGTCTTGGCTTCGAGAGTGCGACGCCGGCGGATCTTGCGCCGCTCCCTCTCGCTCAAGCCGCCCCAGATGCCGAACTTCTCTCCGTAGGTGACGGCGTACTCGAGGCATTCCTCGCGCACGACGCACCCCCGGCAAACCTCCTTCGCCTCCCTCGTCGAGCTGCCCCGCTCCGGAAAGAACAGGTCCGGGTCTACGCCCATGCAGTTCGCCTTGCGCTGCCAAACCTGCTGCGGTCTGTCGATCAAATGCATCATATCGCTGAACACGGTTTCCTCGATCCCTGCACCCTTGATCTTCAAGGTGGCTCTAGGGCCAGTCGCCCAAAGAGCTACGCACGTAACTACACGAGTGTAATACTGTTCGATTCCGCGTCAGATATCAAGCCCTGCGCAATTCTTTTTTTTCCCGGATCCCTAGGCGGTGAGATCCCTAACCCCTAAGCAGTGAGGATCGCCTTGACCAGCTCCTCGGCGCCTTCGGCCACTAGGACGATGACTTCGTCTCCGACCGCAAGAGTGGTGTCGCCCCGGGGCACCATGACCCGGCGGCTTCGCACCACTGCGACGACGCTCGACTCGCGTGGCATGCCCAGATCCGCGATAGCCCGGTCGATCGCAGGAGAGCCTTCGTCCAAAGTCACCTCGACCAGTCCAGCGCGCCCGTCAGCGAGGCTCATCAGCGGCACGAGGGTCCCTACCGACAGCGCCTCCTCGACGAGGGCAGTCATCAGATGAGGGGTCGACACTGCGACGTCGACACCCCAGGTCTCGTTGAAAAGCCATACGTTCTTCGGGTGGTTGACGCGCGCGATCACCCGCGGAACCGCGAACTCCTGCTTTGAAAGAAGCGACACCACGAGGTTGTCCTCGTCGTCTCCCGTGCATGCGACCACAACGTCCGCGGTGGCGAACTCCGCCTCTTGGAGGACGCTCACCTCGCATGCGTCGCCGCCTATCCATCGCCATCCGCCTGTCCCGGCTTGGCGCTTCACAACCGAGTCGTCCACCTCCACGATCAGTACCTCGTGGCCGTTTCTCGACAGGTCGCGAGCGATCGAGCGACCGACCACGCCACCTCCGGCGATAGACACCTTCACTGCAGGCCGCCAATCACCGGGACGGATCCCAGATTCCCCGTCATTTCCTCGAGGTCCTCGGTTCGCACAGCGAAGTGCACCACGTCGCCCTCCTGTCCCACCAAACCCGGCCGCACGAGCACCGATTGGACGCCCCTCGTGACGATCACCGGACGCCACCGGTCCCCCGACGCCAGATCCGCGACAGGTTTCCCGCACTGCGACGCCGGCAGAGGCACCTCCACGAGATTGACAGTGCCTGTCGGATCGGTCCACTCCGAGCCGACTCCGCCAGGGATCAGCCTCCTGGCGACCTGATCGACTGTCCAACTGACAGTCGCTACGGTCGAAATGCCGAGCCGCTGGTATATCGCCGCCCGGCGCGGATCGTAGATCCTCGCAACTACGTGGGCCACTTCGAAGCATTCACGTGCGATCCGAGCGGTCAGGATGTTCGTGTTGTCGCCGCTTGTAACCGCCGCAACGGCACCCGCGCGCTCGATCCCGGCCCTGCGCAGGTCGTCCTGGTCGAAACCGAACCCCACTACCTGCTCGCAGTCCCACTCGGCGGCGAGCCGGCGGAAGGAGCTCGGGTTCTTGTCAAGCACCGCGACCTCGTGGCCTTCCCGGCGGATACGGCCGGCCAGCTCGCTGCCCACTCGGCCGCAGCCGACCACTATGACGTGCACCGCCAGAGATTAGTCAAAAAAACGGGGCTGGCCGCCCGACTACGCGCTTCGGCGTTGGACCCGCTTGTGCTCCAAAAAGTCGACCAGCACGTAGCTCCCCAAGTTCTCGGGCGTTGTATAGAAGGCGCGACCGCCGTTGATCCGCGTCATCTTCTCGACGAAGCCACGCAAATGACCGGTAGCGTCCAGCATGAACGTGTTCAGCCGGATGCCGTCTCGGGTCAGTCGCAGGACTTCCTCGAGCGTTACACGCACGGTTTCCGGCGTCGGGGGATAGTCGAAGAAAGGCTCGCCGTTGGCGAGGATATGGGCGGTCGGTTCACCGTCGGTGATCATGATCACCTGCTTGGTGCCGGACTTGCCTGCCAGCATGCGCCGCGACAGGACCATTGCATGATGCATGTTCGTCCCATAGGTGAAATCCCAGGAGACCTCGGGAAGGGATTCAGCCTTGATCTGGCGGGCTAACTCACCGAATCCCACCATCCCCAGGTAGTCGCGGGGATAACGGCTGGCGATAAGAGAGTGGAGCGCCATGGCGACCTTCTTCGCCGCCAGGAAGTTCCCCCTCATCGGCATCGACAAGGACAGGTCTATCGCCAGGACCGTCGAAGAAGACGTGACCGACTCCGTCTGGTCCACCTCGAAGTCGTCTGGAACGAGGCGAACAGGGACACCTCCGCCGTTGCGCATCACCGCGTTTCGAACCGTACGTTCGATCGACAGGTTGAAAGGGTCGCCCCACTCGTAAGGTTTCGTCTCGAAAGTCCGCTCGTGGCCGACTCCGAGTCGTTCGATCTCGTGACCGCCCATCCGGTCCTTGACGACGTCGGAAAAAAGCTCGCTCAACGCATTACGACCGATCTTCGCGAGGCCCCGAGGCGTCAGCTCCAGGCGGCCGCCCTTCGTGTCCATCAGGCCCGCCTCGACTAACTGGCGAGCGATGCGCGCGAGTTGCTCCAGGGACCGAGCGGCATCGTCGCCGAGAAGTTCGCGCGCCCTGTCGATGTCGACCTCCGCTAGCGCCCCCGGGTTCGTCGCAGATGTCATCATCGACTCGAGAGCGTCGAGGTCGCCGAGATTGGAGAGCACTGACGCTGCCTGAGACAGGTCGAGCGGGTCGCTGCCCGAGAACCTGTAGCTTCCCTCCCACCCCGCCTGAGGAAAAGCGCTTCTCAGATTGGCCCCGAGACGCTCGACCTGCCATCTCAGGTCCATGTCCTCCAAGAGCGCATCCGACAGCCGCTGGAGCTCTGCCCGCTGCTCCGGGGTCATCGAATTGAGCAGCTGGGACATGGCTGCCATCTGGCTTGCCATTTGCTCCAAAAGTTCGTCGAGGTTCGCCGGATTACCGGGAAACATGTCGCCGAAGCGTTCCATAAAGGAGGCAAAGTCCTCGTCGGTGTCGCGGCCCGCTGCACGAGCTTCGATCATCCGATTGAGCTCGTCAAACATCTCCCGCATCGCCTGCATCGACTGCTCCGACATGTCCGACATGCCTTGCGACATTTGGTTGAAGTGGCTCTGCAGGATCTGCGACCGCAGCTCCTCCACAAGCCGCTCGAAACGCTGCTCAGCTTGAGCGCTGGTCCAGTCGTAGTTCTGGAGGGATTGAATCTGGCCGGCGAGGTCGGGGGGAAGAAGGTCCAACGACATTCGTTTGGTGCTAAGGGCGGCATCTGCGACCTCGGCGCGTCTCGGATCTCCGGAGTTCTGGGCGGCCCGACGGGCTTCGTCGATCGCCAACCGTTCCTCGTCGAGTATGTCGCGTAGGTTGTCAGCCAACCCGCTGAAGGCGCCTCCGAGGTCGTTGCTTTCCAACAGCGACGCCTTGCGCTCACGCAGCTTCTGCAGGAGGTCCCGCAGACCGTCGATGCGACTCCCATTGCGGTCGGTGAAACCGCGCTGCAGCAAACGGTGAAGCGCCTGGTTGAGGTCGCCGTGAAAGAGCAGCTCGTCTGTCAGCTCGCCAAAGACGTCGTCCGCGTCGAAATCGAACCCGGTCTGGGTCCCATCCCAGCGAGAGTAGGTGAATCGCCTCATGGCGCCCGACGCCCTAGCGAGCCCTGTACAGCGCGCGGTTGGCGGATTGGTCTTTGTTGAGACGCTTCGTAAGGTGCATACCTTCCAGAACAAGCTCGACTCCAGATGCGACGACAGCCGGAGACTCGGCACCGTTGATCGCCCCGATCGAAGAAACCGCTTCGCGAAGGCCGGGAAAGTCACGAAGTGCCTCGAGCAGGTCAGATGCCACAACATCGTCTCCACTGTGGAGCACTCGACCTCCGTCGAAATCTGCCACCACCGCCTTTAGATGTTCGGGACCGACCGCACGCCGGAACACGCCGAGGACCGCCTGCGACACCAGCGTTTCGAAGACGTGGCTGTCCCGACTGTCATCAATCGAATCCAGCTCCACTTTGCCCACGGTCGACGCGCCTAACGATGCGAGATCTGCGATCCGGGGCGCTGCCTCTGTCTCGCCGAAGCGCAGTGCTCGCCTGACAGCGCTCGCGACCATGATCTCGAAGTTCGCAACGCTGAGGCGCACCGAGACCCCGGAGCGCTGGTTGACGTGAGGGCTCTGGCGGGCGAGATGGGTCAGGGTCGCAACGATCTCCGACATGAACACCGGCACATGCACCGAGACACCGGGGACGACCGCGGTGGTCGCCTCCTGGGCGACCACCTGCATTTCAGTGGAAACGTCGAGGGGGTAGTGGGTGCGGATCTGAGAGCCGAACCTGTCCTTGAGCGGTGTGATGATCCGACCGCGGTTCGTGTAGTCCTCCGGGTTCGCCGAGGCGACAAGAAGCACGTCGAGGGGGAGGCGGATCTTGTACCCGCGGACCTGGACGTCGCGCTCTTCGAGGACGTTGAGAAGGCCGACCTGGATCCTCTCGGCGAGGTCGGGAAGCTCGTTGACGGCGAAAATCCCCCGGTTGGTGCGAGGCACGAGACCGTAATGCAGGGTGAGCTCGTCAGACAGGTAGCGGCCCTCGGCAACCCGGATTGGGTCCACTTCGCCGATCAGGTCCGCAATGGACGTATCGGGCGTCGCGAGCTTCTCGCCGAGGCGCTGGTCGCGATGCACAAAGCTGACCGGCGTATCGTCGCCGTGTTCGTCGATCAGGTCCTTTGCGTACCGCGAGACCGGATGGTAAGGGTCGTCCTGGATCTCCGATCCTGCAACTACTGGAATCCACTCGTCGAGGAGGCACGTCAAGGATCGGATGATCCTCGTCTTGCCCTGGCCTCTCTCGCCGAGGAAGATCACGTCATGGCCGGCAAGCAGGGCGTTCTCCAGCTGCGGAAGGACCGTATCCTCGTATCCGACCAGCCCGTCGACTATCTGGCGGCCCGACGTGAGGCGGGCAGCGACGTTGCGGCGCACCTCCTCCTTGACCGGGACGGATTCCCACCCGCTGTCTCTCAACTGCCCGAGGTTTGCCGGCCTGGAGGAGGTCATGCAGACAAGCTACCCCCGCAACGCTGCGGATCTACATCCGGGATCTACGTCCGGGAGTTACATCGAATAGTCGATAGCAGCAAAGCGGCGACGGCGCCTCGAGGCCAGCCTCGCAAGCAACGATTCACGCTGTGGCGCCTTGGCCCTGGCGCTTTGTGTGGATCGCTCCGCTTTGGAGCGGTTCAGCTCCGCCACACCGAGGCGGTTGAGCTTGCGCCTCGCCTGAGTCATGACGAGCGACCGCTCGGCGTTCTCCAGACCGAACAGGACACCCACGATCTCTCTCGCCTGCGCGGCGGCTACCTCGAGCCGCATCGCAGGCATACCTTCGGTCACCGTGGCTCGCAGCACGGTGAGCATCTCCAGGCTTAGGGCAAGGCCATCCCTCACCCCATCGGTAGGAGTGAGAATGCCGTCGTGGTAGGCAGCGTAGATCCGCTGGATCTCCCGGCACAGGCCGAGACTGAAGGCGACGTCGTCCTCTTCGATTAATTTGAATCCGTGAGGTTCGACAATCGACGTTGCGGCTCTGGGTTCGCTTAGCTGTAGCACGTCTTCCATCTCCGGGCTCGTCTGACCGTTAGTCGGCGACGGCAGGACCGTGGTCCTTCGAATACCGTCTTTCCTGATATTCGGCTTTTACAGCCCGATTCTTGAGATTGCAGGGTCCGGAGCCGCCCATTCCCAGGCGTCGGCGTCGGACCACAGACCGTCGAGCCGGTAGAAATCCCGCGCCTCACCCAGCATGGCATGTACCACGAAATCCCCATAGTCCATGAGAACCCATCTTGCATCGCTAAGTCCTTCGATGTAGCGCGGAGCGATCCCGCCTGCCGCCTTCACCTTCAGCTCGACCGCTTCTGTGATCGTCCGAACCTGGCGCGAACTCGACGCGCTGGTAATGACGAAGGCGTCCGTGATCCCAAGCGAAGCGCCCACGCCCAGGATGACCGTGTCTTCGCCTCCCTTGTCGAAGCATGCTCTCGCCGCCTCGACGCACAACTCCCGAATCGTCGGGGAGTCCGCCCGACCTGCGATCGTTGAACTCAACGGTTTCCGCCAGTTAGAGCGACTTCGACGCCTGACACCACGACGTGTTGCGCGCTCGGGGATGAAAGTGCAGCCGAGCTCCCCGGGTTGTCGAGCCATTGCCGGCCCAGTATCACCACTGTTGCGACCAGCAAAGCAACGAGTATTGCCACGACCACCATCACTTCCCTGAACCGGCGACGCCGCCACCTGAGACGCTCCAAACGACTGACGGCCGCTGGCTGCCCGGCGTTACCCGACCTGCTCGAGGTCGTCCCGCGATGGGCAGTCAGCATTCGCCTCCACAATACAGCCCTCTGGCCCGGATCAGCTCGACACCACCAGCCGGAATGAGGTATTCGAGCGGCTGACCATGAAGGGCCCGTTGACGAAGGTCGGTGCTCGATATGTCGAGGTTCGGCACGTCCACGCTCTCGACACGCCACCCCGAAGCCGAGAGGGACACCGGGGGCGTCGAACCCGGCCTGTTGACGACGACGAGCGTCGCCAGCTCCCGCAGATCCTCCCAGCGTTCCCAGCTTTCGAGCGAAGATGCGACGTCCCATCCGACGATCAGAAAGAGCTTGGCGGTCGGATGGGCCAGGGTAAGCGCCCGGAGGGTATCCACCGTGTAGGAAAGGCCGCCACGATCGATTTCAATACGACCCGCTTCGAGGCCTTCGACGTCTTGGACGCACGCCTCCACCAGGTCCAGGCGATCGAGAGCAGGGCTCAGCCGTCGCGCCCCGACCTTCTGCCACGGCTCGTTTGCCACCATCAAGATGACACGGTCCAAACCGAGCGAGTGACGACAGTTGACGGCTGCTACGAGATGGCCTACGTGGATCGGGTCGAAGGTTCCTCCGAACACCCCGATGCGCTCGACCATTGGTGCTGCAGCCTAATGGCGGGCTCCTCGCATTGATAAGCACCCCGGTTTGGGCCAATCTGGTGGACATGCGCAGTTCATCGTCGTGGAATCCGGGCAGCTGGAAGACCCGCTCGGCGGCACAACAGCCGGACTGGCCGGACGCCTTCGCCCTGGAGCGATCGCTCAAGGTGCTGTCCGGCCTTCCGCCGCTCGTGTTTGCGGGCGAAGCGCGCAGCCTGTCCGCATCTATTGCGGAAGTGGCGGCCGGCCGGGCTTTCCTCTTGCAGGCCGGCGACTGCGCCGAGTCCTTCAACGACTTCACCGCAGACAGCATCCGCGACAAGCTCCGGGTGATCCTGCAGATGGCGGCGATCCTCACCTACGGGGCCGGCGTTCCCGTGGTCAAAGTCGGACGCATAGCCGGCCAGTTCGCGAAGCCGAGGAGCGCCCCGACGGAGATAGTCGACGGCCAGGAGATACCGAGCTTCCGTGGACATCTCGTCAACGACGACGCCCCGACCCTCGAAGCACGCCTCCCGGACCCTACAAGACTCCTCGACGCCTACAACCAGTCGGCCTCGACCCTCAACCTGCTCCGTGCGTTCGCAAAAGGAGGGTTTGCGGACCTCTCCCAGGTCCACACCTGGAACAGGGAGTTCGTAGCGCAGAGCCCAGGTGGGCAACGCTACGAAACCCTCGCATCGGAGATCGAGCGGGCGCTTCGCTTCATGCGGGCATGCGGCGTCGACCTCGCGGCCAGCGCGCTTCGCGAAGTGGATTTCTGGACAAGCCACGAGGCGCTCATCCTGGGCTTCGAAGAAGCCATGACCCGCCGGGACTCCCTCACCGGAGACTGGTACGACACGTCCGCGCACCTCTTGTGGGTCGGCGAGCGAACCCGGGACATCGACGGGGCTCACCTTGAGTTCCTCTCAGGTATCTCGAATCCGGTCGCTGCAAAGATCGGACCGACGGCCTCCCCGGCGGAGGTGGTGGAGCTGTGCGACAAACTTGACCCGGACCGTGTCCCAGGTCGCCTCGTCCTTATCGCGAGAATGGGCGCCGGCAAGGTCGCCGGGCGCCTACCTGCACTGATCGACTCCGTTCGAAGCGCCGGGCATCCCGTTGCATGGACGTGTGACCCGATGCACGGGAACACGTTCGTCGGCTCGGGAGGACGCAAGACCAGGCATCTCGACCACATCATGGGAGAGATCGGAGAGTTCTTCGATGCCTGCCGTCGCGAAGGAACCTGGCCCGGCGGGGTCCACATCGAGCTCACCGGCGACGACGTGACGGAGTGCCTCGGAGGCACCGAAGAGGTGTTCGAGGACCAGTTGGAGCTGCGCTACACCACGACCTGCGACCCGCGCCTCAATGGTGGGCAGTCGCTCGATCTCGCCTTCCAGGTGGCCGAGCTCCTACGCCGATGACCCCCGGAGTCGCGGATCGGAATTGTTGATTATTTAGATCAACTATTGGTAGATTGGGTTTGTGGAGCTACAAACGATCGACCCCGAGTTGGAAGCCGACATCGCAAAGTTCGAAGTCCTCCTCGAAGCACATCTCGCCGGGACAGTCGACGAAGATGCGTTCCGGGTCTTCCGTCTCAACAACGGCGTCTACGGTCAGCGCCAGGGCGGCCACAACCAGATGGTCCGCCTGAAGCTTCCGTATGGAAGCGTCACCCCGGAGCAGCTCGAGCGCCTGGCGGACGTCTCCGAGCGCTACAGCCGGGGATGGGGCCATATCACGACCCGCCAGAACATCCAATTCCACTTCGTCCAGCTCGAGAAGGTTCCCCAGATGCTGAGGGATCTCGCAGAGGTCGGCCTCACCTCCCGTGAAGCTTGCGGTGACACCGTTCGCAACGTGATGGGCTGCCACCTAGCAGGGGCCTGCCCCTACGAAGTGCTCGACATCAGTCCTTGGGCGGAGGCCACGTTCAGGTACTTCCTGCACCATCCCTACGGGCAGCGCCTGCCGCGCAAGTTCAAGATCAACTTCTCCGGTTGCGCCACCGACTGCGGTCAGGCGATGTTCAACGACGTCGGCGTCGTCGCTGTCGGCCGCCCGAAGTCGGACGGGACGCTCGAACCCGGCTTCCGTGTCTTCGTGGCGGGCGGCCTCGGAGCGAACCCGCACCCGGCCCAGGCGCTCGAGGAGTTCACCGCCCGCGAGGATCTGCTCGCCACGATCGAAGCGGTGCTGCGGACCTTCGACCACTACGGGAACCGCTTCAACAAGCTCCGTGCCCGGCTCAAGTGGGTCGTCGACGAGATCGGGATGGAGGAACTCCGCCGGCGCATCCTTCGCGAGCGGCAGCTGCTTCTGGCATCGTCGAGCTGGCCGGGGGGCGTTCCGTCGATAGTGGAGGAACTCGGCGACGACCCCGCTGGTATGACACGCAGCGGGCAGGTCACCCCGGTCGGCACGCCCGTGACCCTTCGAGGGAAAGCCAACGCCGACCCCTACGAGCGATGGGAATCGACCAACGTGGTGGTCGGCGTCGCCAAGGGAACCGTCAGCGCCGTCGCCTACGCCAAGCTGGGCGACATCACGGCGGCACAGTTCAGGGCGCTCGCAGCGATCATCAGGGACTTCGAGGTAGACATCCGGACCACTAACCGCCAGAACCTCGCCATCCGGGGGCTTCGCGCAGAGCAACTTCCGAGTCTGTACAAGGCCCTTGAAGCGATCGGCATGGCGGAGCCCGGCGCCGAGATGGCACGCGACGTCGTTTCGTGCCCCGGTGCGGACACCTGCAACCTCGCGGTCACACAAAGCCGCGGCCTCGCCGACGACATCTCAGCCGCCCTGGAAGAGGCAGGGCTCGGGGATGTGGGCGGCGTGCGGATAAACATCTCCGGCTGCACCAACAGCTGCGGGCAGCACCATATCGCCGACATTGGCTTTCACGGAGCCGAGCGCCGAGCGCATGGTCGTGCCGCACCCGGATACCAGATGCTCCTCGGTGGCCACGTGGGCAACACGGAGATCGAGTTCGCGCAGCGCGCTCTGCGGCTACCGGCGAAGGCGGCGGCGGAAGCCACCGTGCGGGTGGTCGCGAGGTTCGCCGACGAGCGCCACCCCGGCGAGACCTTCGCCGAATGGCTCGACGCAGCCGGGGGCGCCAAGGCAGTGTCGCGCGACTTGAAAGACCTCGACGACTGGCCGTCGCCCGAGGAACGCCCCGACTTCTACGTCGACTTCGACGAGACCGGCCCCTACGTAGCTGAGGTCGGGGCAGGAGAGTGCGCGGCGGGCTGACTTCCGCTTATGCGTCAAGAGGGACGTCGCGGGTTCGACGTCTTCAACCTTCGCCGCCGAGGAGCCGATACACGCCAAGGTGAATTATTTCTGGCCGGCTGGCGCCCGCGCGCTCGTATGGATCGTCTCGTTGGGCCTGATCGCCTCGACGTTGGCGAACCCGGCGACGGCTTACGCGTCCACGGCGAGCAAGACACGCACTTCTGTCCAACCGGTCGCAGTCGCCCACGGCGCTCCCCCGCCCAGCACCGTGCCGGCGTCGACGACTACCACAACGGTGCCTGTCATCGACCTGAAACCGGTGCTCTCGAAGGTTCAGGGCGACCTCTACCGGCTCAGTGCCATCGCGGACTTCCAACCGGCAGAAGCGTTAGTCGCGAAAGCGCGCTCTGTGCTGGCGGCCGCTACTACCCAGGTTGCCGCCGCCGGGGCGTCCCTGGCTGACGCCCGCTTCGAGCTTGCTTCATCTAAGACCGTTGAGGCGGCGGCTGCTGCGAAGCTGCGCTCGATTGCGATCGGCGCCTACGTCGGTGCGGAAAGCCCCTCGTCCTCGTCTGCCACCTCGAACATCCATAGCGCCCTGCTCGCTCTCGACGCCCAGGAACTGCTCGTCATTGTCGGAGAGCGCGCGAGAGCCGACTACCAGTCTGCGGTCACCTACGCGTCGCAGTCGCAGTCACGCGTCGTCGCGGCGGAGCGCGCATACGGCGCTGAAGTGGCAGTCTCCGATCAAGCCCAGGCCCACCTCGACTCCGCCCTCGCTACCCTCTCGCTGATCCAGAAGGCAGCAGTGAGTCCCCCAAGTGCTGCGAGCCCTTCGCTTCCCACTCTGACAGCGCCTACGACAGGCGCGTCGACCCCTTCGACGACCGTGCCTCTGCTACCCCACTCCCCTGTGATGCGCCCGGTACAAGTAGCGTCGGTGTCGACTTCGTCGGCAGCGACGAGCGACCCTCCCGTGCCTGTCTCGCCAGGCATCCTGAGCGCACCTATGTTGACCGCGGCCGAGCTCGCGTCCTGGTACGCGAGCACCGGACATCAAGCCAACGCGACGGTGCCAATCTCCCAACTAACTACTTTCTACGCGAAATGGGGCAATACTTTCGGGGTTCGTGACGACCTGGCATTCGCCCAGTCGATCGTCGAGACAGGCTATTTCTCGTTCCCAGCCGGCGGCCAGCTGACCGCTTCCAACAACAACTTCGCGGGAATCGGTGCCTGCGACAGTTGCACGAAGGGATGGGCCTTCCCTGACGCATCAACCGGCGTCGAAGCGCAGATCGAGCTGCTCTACCAGTACGCAACGAAGACGCCCCTGCCCAAAGGCTCCACGGACGTGGTAGGCGGAACCCCGCTCGCCGGGTGCTGCGACACTTGGGTGAAACTTGCGGGCAGGTGGGCCACCAGCCCGGTCTACGGCGAGTCGATCATGACCGTCTACCAGAGCATGCTCAGCTGGGTCATCCCGCTTCGCGAGCAGCAAGCGGGAATCGCGACCCCGCCGCCGCCCGCATAAGTCAGACGCCGGTCAGGCCTGGGTCAGGCGTCGGCCGGGGCCGGACCTGCGACAGGCGTGCCGCACGACGGGCAGAACTTCCCTCCCGAGGCGATCTCGGTGCCGCACTGCGTACAGTGCACGACGGCCGGGGCGAGCGAAGCCCCGCACGACGAGCAGAACCGGCTGCCCGGCGGGTTCGAGGCGGTGCATCCGGCGCATACCAGCCCGGGGGGTGCCATGGCCGCCCCGCACGACACGCAGAACTTTGCGCCGCTCGGGTTGTCGGCCTGACATGCGGGGCACTTGGCCGTGGCCGGCGCCTGGGCTTGGGCTTGGGCCGCGTAGCCAGAGCCCCCGCCTACGAAACCCGGTCCTGGTGGGGGCGGCGGCCCCGGCTGGGGTGGCGAACCGGCCTGACCGCCGATGCCGAGTCCTGCGCCGAGAAACGCCCCGCTGACTGCGCCGCCGCCTTGGGCCATTCCAGCGCCGGCACCCAGTGCCATCTCGCCGGCCGCGTATTGGTTGAAGCCTCCAGCCAGCCTGGAGTAGGCGGTGTCCTTAGCGAGGGACTTGAGCTGAGCTTCGTCCTCCGCGGAAAGGTTGATGTCGAAGTTACCCATTCGCACGATCTGCACGCCGTAGCTGGCGAGCTGCTCGTTCCCCGCCGCGATTACTTCCTTCTCGATGTCGGGCGTGTACGCCGACAGCCCGAGTATCGGCCAGCCGTTGCGCACGACCTGCACGGTCATGTGCGTCCGCAGAACTTTGAGGAGCTGGTCGCTCATCCAGCCCGTGACAGCGTCATTGTCGGCGACGTTGACAGTTCCCACGAGGTTCGTGATCAGCGCAACCGGATCAGTCACCTTCATCGAGTAGTCCCCGAACACCCTGAGAGTGACGATCATTCCGGTCTGGGGGTCCTGCACGTCGTCGATGCGGCCGCCGAAATTGTTGCGGGGGTACTCCCGCGTGCCGACGAAGTAGAGCTCGGCGCGGTAGGCGTTGCCCCCGGTCGCGAAGTCGATGAGTATTCCGAGACCCGGAAGCTCGTCGGCGTCGATCTGATGACGTCCGGGGCCCATCGTCGCGACCACCTTGCCGGTGTTGACGAAGACGGCCATCTCATCCGCGTTGACTATCGCCCTCGTCATCTTGCGGATCGTTTCGTCGGGCCACTTGAAGACGATCTGGTTCTTGCGGTCGTCGGGTACCGCTATGAACTCCCGGTCGAACAGCGCCATCGACATCCTCCTCGTAGAGACGGCTCGTGCTATTTCAAATACTGCCAGATCACCAGCTTGCACCGGTTCCGTCCCTATTATCGTCTTTGACTTGGGCTCCGCCGGGGCAGTCCCGGTAAGATGACTCTCTTTGCGCCTTACCGAAAGGACCCCGAGCCTGTGACCGAGCACTCCTCCCCGCGTTTCGAATCCCCGGACTCGGTGCGCAAAGGGCTTGCGTCAGTCGCCTATCTCGCCAACGAGGGTATCGCCGGGGTCGTCTTCCTAGCCGAGCGGCTCGGCAAGCCGGTGCTGGTCGAAGGCCCGGCGGGTACCGGCAAGACGCAGCTCGCCAAGTCCGTCGCCGAGATGACCGGTTCCCGGCTCATCCGCCTGCAGTGCTACGAAGGTCTCGACGAGTCGAAGGCCCTCTACGAGTGGAACTACAAGAAGCAGCTGCTTCGCATCCAGGCAGAGCGGGTGACCGAAGCCGCCGGCGAGACGTGGAGTGACATCGAGGAGGACATTTTCTCGGAGCCTTTCCTCATGACTCGTCCGCTGCTAGAGGCGATCCGCGCCGAGGAACCGGTAGTCCTGCTCATCGACGAGGTCGACCGGGTCGAGGTCGAGACCGAAGCCCTGCTCTTGGAGATCCTCTCCGACTACCAGGTGTCGATCCCCGAGCTCGGAACGGTCGCAGCAACGCAGATACCTCTCGTCTTTCTCACCTCCAACAACACCCGGGAGCTGTCGGAAGCTTTGAAGAGGCGCTGCCTTTTCCTGCACATCGACTACCCCGACCTGGACCGCGAGAAGGAGATCGTGCTGACCCGAGTGCCCGGAATCACCGACTCGCTAGCCGACCAGGTAGTCAGGATCGTCAGGTCTATCCGGGGTTTGGATTTGAAAAAAGCCCCGTCGGTCTCGGAGACCCTCGACTGGGCGCGCACGCTCGTCCTGCTCGGCATCCAGTCGGTGGACGCGGCAACCGCGACCGAGACGCTGAACATCCTCCTCAAGTACCAGACGGACATCGACAAGGCGGCGAAAGACCTGGCCGCCCCGAGCTCGCAGCGCTAACGCCGACGTGGACGGAACCGAGCTGTCCCTTCCTCCGGGAAGCTCCGCCGGCATCCTCGAGTCAGTCTCGGGATTCGTCAAGGAGTTGCGCAACGCCGGGATACCCGTCAGCCTGACGGAGAACCTAGACGCCGTCGAGGCCCTTCGTCACGTCCCGATCGAGGATCGCGACGCGTTCAAGTACGCGCTGGCAGCAACGATGGTCAAGAACAACGCCCACTGGAAGACCTTCGAGACGGTCTTCGAGGTCTACTTCTCGCTGCAGGGCCGCCGGTATCAGATCTCGGGTGACGGCGGGTCGGACGAGACCGAAGACCTCCTCAACGAGCTCGTCGGCTCCCCCGACAGCGACGGCCACGGCTCCGGCGAGGGCCTAACCCAGGAGCAGCTCGCCGAGATGCTGCTCCGCGCGCTCATGGACGGGAACGACTCCATGCTGCGGGCCATAGCCCGGACCGCCGTCACCCGCTACGCGGGGATGGAGCCCGGGCGGCCGGTCGGGGGTACCTACTACTTGTACCGCACCTTGCGCCAACTCGACTTGGAGTCGGTGATGGCGAAGATGCTCGATCGGGCCAAAGATGCCAACACCGACCAGTCCGACCTGGAGGAGCGGCTCACAAGGGAGGAGTTCGAGCACCGCCTCGATGCGCTGCGACGCGAGATCGAAGCCGAGATCCGCCGCCGTCTCGTCGCCGACCGTGGTGCGGAGGCGGTCGCCAAGTCCGTCCGCAAGCCTCTACCCGAGGACGTCGACTTCATGCACGCCAGTCGTGAGGAGCTCGCTGCGCTGCGAAAGGCGATAACACCCCTGACCCGCAAGCTCGCGGTGCGTCTCGCTCGCAAACGCCGCCACGGCCGCAAAGGGCCGCTCGACTTTCGTAGCACCGTCCGCCATTCCCTTTCGTACGGCGGCGTCCCGGCGGATCCCCGGTTTCGCTACCCGAGGCCGTCGAAGCCGGAGATCATGGTCGTGGCGGACATCTCTGGCTCGGTTGCCGCGTTCGCTCGTTTCACTTTGCAGATGGTGTACGCGATCAGCTCGCAGTTCTCTAGGGTGAGATCGTTCGTCTTCATCGACGGCATCGACGAAGTGACGGATTATTTCAAGGGGACCGAGGACATCTCTGCAGCAATCCAGAGGATCAACACGGAAGCCGACGTCATCTGGGTCGACGGCCACTCCGACTACGGTCACGCGTTCGAGGTGTTCTGGGACAAGTGGGGCCGCGACGTGAACCCTAAGACGACGGTGCTTCTACTAGGTGACGCCCGCAACAACTACCACGCGGCGCAAACCTGGGTTCTGGCGGAGGTTGCAAAAAAGGCCCGCCACATGTACTGGTTGAACCCCGAGCCCCGCTCGTACTGGGACACCGGGGATTCGATCGTCGGCCAGTACGCCGCTCACTGCGACGGCGCGTTCGAGTGCCGCAACTTGAAGCAGCTCGAGCGTTTCGTAGAGCACCTCGGCTGATACCAGCCGCAGCGCATTACGCGGTCAGGTCCTGACCTGGCCTGTGCCGTCGATTAGGTATTTGACCGTGGTCAGCTCGCGAAGGCCCATCGGCCCGCGTGCGTGCAGCTTCTGGGTGCTGATACCTATCTCTGCACCGAAGCCGAACTGCTCGCCGTCGGTGAAGCGGGTGGAGGCGTTGACGACCACGGCAGCGGCATCGACCTCTTGCTGGAAGCGCCGCGCATTGTCGAGGTCGGACGTGACGATCGCCTCGGTGTGGCCGGACCCGAACCGGCCGATGTGCTCTATCGCCTCGGAAACGCCGGCGACGACCTTGACGGCAAGGATCATGTCCAAGAACTCGGTGGCGTAGTCCTCGTCGGTCGCATCCGCGACCCGGTGCTCTCCGAGGATCACCCGGCTCGCAAGGTCGCCCCGAAGCTCGACCGACTCGAGCGCGGGATCGAGCTTCTCTAAGAGACGCTGCGCTATGTCTGCGTGCACGAGGAGCGTCTCGGCAGCGTTGCAGACGCTCGGGCGCTGAGTCTTGGCGTTCGCGACGATTGCGACGGCCATGTCGAGGTCTGCGGATGCGTCGACGTACACGTGGCAGTTCCCGTCGCCGTCGATCACGTACGGCACTGTCGCATGCTCCTTGACCGTCTCGATCAACGAGCGTCCGCCGCGCGGTATCAGGCAGTCGATCAGCCCGTCGAGGCGGAGGAACTCGGGCACGGACTCGCGCGTCGGGTCGTCGATGAAGACAAGGCAGTCCTCGGGCAGCCCGGCGCTGCGGTACGCGCCGCGGATGACATCGGCGATCGCCTTGTTGGAGTGGATGGCACCCGAGCTTCCCCTTAGCAGCGCCGCGTTCCCCGATTTGAGGCAAAGCCCCGCCGCGTCGCTCGTCACGTTCGGCCTGTTCTCGTATATGACCGCGACGACGCCGAGCGGGACCCTCACGCGCCTGATTGCTAGCCCGTTCGGGCGTACCCACCCGTCGAGCACCTCGCCGACGGGGTCCGCAAGCGATGCCAACGAGCTAAGCCCGGACGCCATCGCGGAGACGCGCCGTTCGTCGAGCCGCAATCGGTCCACGACGGTCGGGCTGACTCCGCCCGCGACGGCATTGGCGACGTCCGTGCTGTTCGCCGCGAGGATCTCGTCAGCGGATCCGACCAGAGCTGCGGCGGCCTCATGGAGCGCGGCGTCCTTGCACCCTCCTGGCGTCGAAGCCAGAACCCTGCTGGCGGCTTTGGCCCGCAACCCCAGATCCCTCAGCATTCTGCTGCTCATGCAGGCGAGACTACCGCCTCGTTGCGCCCCGGAGTCCACCATCGACCGTAACCTTGACATATGCCAGGATCCGCGGACCCCGCTCGGCGCCCGAAGCGCCGATTTTTTCGTGCACGTCGGCGTTCGCGCGACGACGCCCGCCCTGCCGACATCGACCCGTGGAGCGTGAACGAACCATGGCGGTCGATTCTTGCGCAGACAGTCGCCGCACGCGACCGCTTCGACGCCGCGCTCGCGTCCTGGCCGGACGGCCCGACCCGGGAGCGGCTCGCGGAGATCCAGCCCCGGCTTTGGGCTCGCGTCGACGCGATAGCCGCGGCCGTGCGCCAGGTAACGGGCCTGGCGGGGCCCGGGACGGGTTGGCCGCGCCAGGTTGGACCGAGAGCCGACGAGCTCGCCGCGTCGCTTCGCGAGGTTCAGGGCGAGCTGGCCCGGCAATCGCCTGGAGCTTCGGCTCGTCGAAGCGAGCTCGAGCGAATGGAGGAGTCGATAGCCGCGCGCCTGCGGGGCCGCCGGCAGAGCGACGCTACGGCGGCGCGCCTGCTCGACCGGATCCAAAGTGCAGCCGGCGCGCTCGACCAGGCGACGGCGGACCTGATCGCCATGGCGGTGTCGTCGGGTCTTTCAACTGACATGGAGATGGGCGGCATTCAGGCGGGCATCGACGACGACTTCGACGCTGTCTCGGACGAGATTCGCTCGCTAGCAGCCGCCCTCGGAACTGCTGAAGCACCTGACGGCGGAGAGACGTCGTAGCATGTCGTTCATGAACGTCCTCGATCTGTTTCGCAAGCGTCTCCGGTACTTCACCGCCAAGACTAACAGCCGCTTCGAGGAGAGAGCGGACCCGAAGATACAGCTCGAACAGGCGATCACCGAAGCGCAGGACCAGCACCGCCGCCTGGTCGAGCAGGCCGCCAACGTCGTCGCCAACCACAAACAGCACGAGCTTCAGCTCAACCGGGCGATGGAGGAGCTCGAGAAGATGAACCTGTCGACTCGCCAGGCTCTCCTCATGGCGCAGCAGTCCGAGCAGGCGGGCGACACGGCCAAGGCGAACGAGTACAACCAGACCGCCGAGGCGTTCGCCAACCGTCTCGTCGCTACGGAGAACCAGGTCAACGAGCTGAAGACCCTCAGCCTCCAGTCAGCCCAGGCCGCGGACCAAGCTCGAGGGGCGGTGCAGCAGAATGCGATGGCGCTCCAGCAGAAGCTGGCGGAACGCCAGAAGCTGATGTCGCAGCTCGACCAGGCGAAGATGCAAGAACAGCTCAACAAGGCGATGAGCTCACTCAGCGACACCGTCGACCAGTCGGCGCCGTCGCTCGACCAGGTGAGAGCCAAGATAGAGTCCCGCTACGCAAAGGCGATAGGAACGTCAGAGCTGAGTGGCCAGACCGTCGAAACCCGCATGCTGGAGGTTCAGCAGGCAGCACTCGGCGCCGAGGCTCGCAGCCGCCTCGACGTCATCAAGGCCCAGATGCTGGGCAGCGGTCAAGCGGGAGGACAGGCGCCGGGCGAGCTGTCAGGTTCCTCCAGCCAGGGAGCTCTCGGGTCGGGTGCCACGCAGACAGGCGGGCCGGCTCACGAGGAGCCGGTCGATGCATCGACCGAGGAGTAGCCCCGGCCTGACCTTCGGCCCGCCCGGGGCTTAGTCGGTCTTCTCGTTGTGGCCGCCGAACTCCTTGCGCATGGCGGACAGGAGCCGGTCGGCGTAGTCGGCCTCGCCTCGAGACGAGAAGCGTTCGAAGACCGCCGACGACAGCACGTACGCCGGGGCGCCCTCGTCGATGGCGGCCATGAGAGTCCAGCGGCCCTCCCCCGAGTCCGAAACCCTCCCTGCGAAACCGGCGAGGCCCGGGTCGACCGAGAGGGCGTGCGCAGTCAAGTCGAGCAGCCATGAGGACACGACACTTCCGCGCCGCCAGACCTCCGCGACCGCCGGGATGTCAAGGTCGTACATGTAGTACTCGGGGTTCGAGAGTGGGGTCGTCTCCGCGTCCACTTCGGATGGGGCTTTCTTGCCCAGGTTTGCCTTGCTCAAGATATTGAGACCCTCGGCGTAGGCCGCCATCACCCCGTACTCGATGCCGTTGTGGACCATCTTGACGAAATGCCCCGCGCCGTTCGGCCCACAATGCAGGTAGCCCTGCTCGGCCTGGGATGGCTCCCCGGTAAGACCCTCGGTGCGCGGGGCTGCTCCCACGCCGGGAGCGACTGTCTTCCAGATCGGGTCGAGGCGCGATACGACGTCGGCTTCGCCGCCGATCATCAAGCAGTAACCTCGCTCGAGGCCGAAAACACCGCCGCTCGTGCCTACATCCACGTAGTGGATGCCTCGCTCTGCGAGCGACGCGGCGCGATGGATGTCGTCGCGGTAGTAGGAGTTGCCTCCGTCGATGATCACGTCGCCCGGAGCCATCGTCGAAGCGATCTTGTCGACCGTCTCCCCGGTGTAGGCCGCCGGGACCATCACCCACGCCGCCCGCGGGGAGCGAAGCTTGGAGACGAAGTCCTCGATGCTCGCCGCCCCTGTAGCTCCATCGCCTTCGAGCGAAGCGACCGCCTCGGAACTGACGTCGTAGACGACACACTCGTGACCATCGCGGATGAGCCGGCGAACGAGGTTCGCTCCCATCCTGCCCAGCCCGACCATACCTAGCTGCACCAGCTGACCTCCGAGCACTCGAAGCTGACACCGCCGGACCGGCGGCAATGATCATCCTGCCAGACGCAGGGCTCCGACATTTACCAGAGGATCACCATGTCGTCCCGGTGCAGCACCTCTGCGGGGACGTCGGGGGGTAGCGCGGCGCTTCGCACCCCCTTGAAGTTTCGCACCTGCCAGGCGGGATGGCGGACGAGTCCCTTCGCGAAAGGCACACCGTCAGGGCCTGCGACTTCGACTGGGTCGCCGGCAGCGAAATCCCCTACGACTTCGCGCACCCCGGCGTGGAGGAGAGAGCCTCCTTTCCCCATGATCGCGTCACGCGCACCGGCGTCGACTTTGACCACACCCGACACCCCGACAGCGAACGCTATCCAAAGTTTGCGCGCGGGGAGACGGGAGTCGCGCGCTACGAAAGTGGTGCCGACGCCCGCCACCCCGTCGACGGCGTCCGCCAGCACGTCAGGTCGGGTGGCTGCAGCGATCACGGTGCGCACCCCCGACCATGCCGCCATCCGGGCGGCTGCAAGCTTGGATGCCATCCCTCCGCTGCCCCGGTCCGAGCCGGCGCCCCCGGCGATACCCTCGAGGTCCCGGTCGAGCGCCTCGACCTCCTCGATAAGCGAGGCATTCCCGTCGATCCTCGGGTCCGCAGTGAGCAGGCCCGGGGTGTCGGTGAGTATCACGAGCACGTCGGCACGGATCAGGTGCGAGACCAGTGCGGCGAGGCGGTCGTTGTCGCCGAAGCGGATCTCGTCGTCGGCGATGGCGTCATTTTCGTTGACGACGGGCACGACGCCCAGCTCGAGCAAGATGCGCAGGGTCTGGCGGGCATGAAGGTACTGCTGGCGACTGACGAAGTCGCCGGGGCTCAAAAGGGCCTGCCCGGCGACCAAGCCGCGGGCGGAGAGGGCGGCGTTGTAGAAGCCGACGAGATGCGCCTGGCCGACCGCCGCGACCGCCTGCAGGACGGCCATTTCCGTCGGTCTCGCTTCGCCCATTCCAAGCAGTGGCAGGCCGGCGGCTATCGCACCGCTAGTGACGACGACCACCTTGTCGCCACGTGCTCTCAGCACTGCGACCTCGTCGCAGAGCTTCTCGATCGTCGCTGTCTGGATCACACCTCTCGCGTCGGTCAACGAGGAGGTACCGATCTTGACGACAACCAGTTGGCCGCCCGACGCCTCTAAGGTCGGTCGGGTCCCCGGTTCGCTCACGCGATATCTGCTTCGAAGTCGAACTGGAAGCTGCCGATCCTGACGAGGTCTCCGCTCTTCGCGCCGGCGCGCTGCAGAGCACGGTCGACTCCGAGGCGCTTCAGCCTTCCCTGGGCGTATTCGAGGGCATCGGGGATGGTGAGGTCCGACAAGGCGACGGCGCGAAGCGCCGAACGGCCTTCGACCTCCCAACTTCCGTCGGGATGGCGAAGGACCAATACGCCGGACTGCTCGGGGCGGTGAAGGACGAACCTCCCTTCGCTAACCCCTGACGCGCGGGCCTCGTCGACCAACCCGGCGAGACGTCCGAGAAGTTCCTTGATTCCGTCGCCTGAGATCGCGGAGATCCGCTGTCCGTGCCAGCCCGATACGTCCTCGCCGTCAGCCTTCGAGCCGACGACCAGCCTCGGGCGCTCGAGCAATTGCGGTTCGTAGCGGCCTAGTTCGTCCAGAAGCACTCTCTCCTGCTCCTCTGGCGAACGGCCGTCCGGAGCGGTCAGATCCAAGAGAACGAGGAGCGCCCTGGCGCGTTCGATGTGGCGAAGGAACTTGTGGCCGAGCCCTTTTCCTTCGCTCGCCCCTTCGATCAAACCGGGGATGTCCGCGACCACGAGCTCGTGCTCAGCGAACCTTACGACCCCGAGGTGCGGTTCGAGGGTCGTAAACGGATAGTCGGCGATTTTTGGCTTTGCTGCTGACACTTTCGAGATCAGGGTGCTCTTGCCGGCGTTCGGGAAGCCGACGATCGCGACATCGGCCATGAGCTTCAGCTCGAGGTCGAGCCAGCGCTCCTCGCCCAGTTCGGCCTGCTCGGCGAAAGCAGGAGCCCTGCGACGGTTCGACAGGAACCGCGCGTTCCCGCGGCCTCCGGCGCCTCCGCGGGCCGCCATCCATTGGTCACCGTGTCGCGCCAGGTCCGCTACCACGTCGCCGTCGGGCCCGCGCACGACGGTTCCCGGCGGGACGGGGACCGCCAGATCCCCTCCGGCCTTGCCGTGGCGCCCTTTGCCCATCCCGTGAGTGCCGTTGGCACCCCGTCGGTGGGGGTGGTCACGGAAGGAGAAAAGCGATGAGATGTTGCTGTCGGCCACCAGCCACACGTGGCCGCCGTCGCCGCCGTCGCCGCCGTCTGGTCCGCCTTTGGCTACGTGGGCTTCGCGGCGAAAAGACACCGATCCGGCCCCACCGTCGCCGCCCTTGACGTGAATCTGGGCTTCGTCGACAAAGGACGCCATCAGGCGGCCTCGGCCCGGCGGGCTCGTTCCGCCTGCCCGGTCACCGTCCGGTCAGGTGGTGAGGACGTCAACGAGCCTGCGTCCCTTGCGGCTCGCGAATTTGACTGTCCCGTCGGAGAGGGCGAACAGGGTGTCGTCGCCTCCTCGTCCCACGTTGTCTCCCGGGTGAAAATGGGTGCCGCGCTGGCGCACGATTATCGAACCGGCCGTCACGGCCGTCCCGTCGTAAACCTTCACTCCGAGGCGTTGTGCGGCGGAGTCTCTCCCGTTGCGGGTGGACCCGCCTCCCTTGGTCTTTGACATGTCTTCAAGCCTCCGAAGTGGTGGCGGCAGTTGCGGCGCCGAAACCGATCGCCGTGATCTCGACCGTGGTGTAATGCTGGCGGTGACCCCACGACTTGCGTCCCCGGGTCTTCGACTTGTAGGTGAACCCGCGGATCTTAGGTCCCTTGCTTTCACCGATCACCCGCGCTGTGACGGTCACACCGGCGAGGGCGGAACGATCTGAGATCACACGCTCCCCGTCTACGACAAGCACAGGCCTGAGCGCCACTTCCTCTCCCGGACTTGCGGAGAGCAACTCCACGGAAAGCGTCTCACCTTCCTGCACCCGCGCCTGCTTGCCGCCACTGTCGATCACCGCATACACAAGGGGGAGAGTATATCAGGGACGGCCGGGACTTCCTACAGCAGCGACTGATCGAAGACGATTCCCCGCCCTCCGCACGTAGGGCACGTCTCCGAAAGGGCTTCGATCAGACCCTCGGAGATTCTTTTTCGTGTCATCTCCACCAGTCCCAACTCCGAGATGTCGAATACCTGGGTGCGGGTCTTGTCCCTCGCAAGAGCGGCTCGGAATGTCCTCATGACCTCGGCTCTGTTCGGCGCGACCTCCATGTCGATGAAGTCGATGACGATGATCCCGCCGATGTCACGCAAGCGCAGCTGACGGGCTATCTCCTCGGCAGCCTCCAAGTTGTTGGCGAACACCGTCTGCTCGAGATTCGAGGTTCCGACATTCTTACCCGTGTTCACGTCGATCACCGTGAGCGCCTCGGTCCGCTCGATGATCAGCGAACCCCCCGATGGCAGCCACACCTTGCGGTCGAGCGCCTTGTGGACCTGTTCGTGGACGTGGTGACGCTCGAATACCGGCAGCGGATCGCCCGATGCGCCCGCCCATTCAATCCTGTCGGCGAGCTCAGGGTTGACGCTCGCAACGTACTCCTTTACCTCCTCGAAGATGGATTGGTCGTCGATTACCACGCTTCGGTAGTCCTTGTTGAACTCCTCGCGGATGACCCGGACAGCCATGCTCGGCTCACGATAAAGCAGAGTGGGCGCCCGGGAACCCGCCGCGAGGCGTTCTATCCTCTCCCACTGGCCGGCGAGCCGCAAGACGTCGCGGCGTAGCTCGTCGGCGGTCGCTCCCTCCGCTGCAGTCCGCACGATGAGGCCGTGCCCCGCCGGGCGTATATCGTCGAGGATCCTCCGGAGACGCTTGCGTTCCTCGTCGCCGAGACGCTTCGATATGCCATAAGTGTCGCTTCCCGGTATCAGAACCACGAAACGGCCGGGCAGTGAAACCTCCTGGGACAGGCGGGCGCCTTTCGTCCCGATCGGGTTCTTGACCACCTGGCACAGCACGGTCTGGCCGTTCTTGAGCAGCTGCTCTATCCGGGCGTTGCGAGCCGCCCCGGGGAGCTTCCCGCGGGTGGGACCTGCCTCTGAGCCGTCGGGGGTACCAGGCGACGACGATTCGATGTCGTCCCTGTCGTAGCGGACGTCGCCCCTGTAAAGCACAGCGTTCTTCGGCGTGCCGATATCCACGAACGCCGCTTCCATCCCGGGGAGGACGTTCTGCACCCTGCCCAGGTAGATGTTCCCGTCGATCTGGTTCGCGTCGTCGGCCGGGCGCGACACGTAATGCTCGATAAGGGAGCGTCCCTCGAGGACCGCCACCTGGGTGACGTCGCCGCTCGAGTGAACGACCATCGTGTAGCGACCGACGGGTCGCCCTTTACGCTCGCGGCCCCGACGCTTCTCGAGAGTGTCCTCGTCGAGCTCGACCGGCGCGTCCGAGAGGACCGCCCGGATCGGTTGGACACCGGACGACTGGGCAGCCGCTGCCGCCCCTGCGCCCCCGCCACCACGCCCCGCTTTGCGCCTGCGGCGGGCGCGTTCGGGAGCAGCCTCAGCCTGGACGGCCTCCACATCGCCGGGAACGGACCTGCGTCGCCCGGGCCTGTTCGACGCCGGCTTGTCAACTTGTGCGGCGGGGGCCGGTCGGCTGTCCCCGACCTTCGGCCGCCCGGGCGGTGGCGGGATGCTCCCGAGGGGCTTTATCGTCCACGGCCGCTTTTCGGCAGCATCGGCGTCGGTCGACTCGGAATCGGTCGACTCGGAATCGGTCGATCCTGCGCCGGAAGAAGTGGCGTCGGTCGCGCGCCAACGGGCCAAACCGTCGGAGTCAGGACGCGAATCAGCGCCAAGCGATGTGTCCCCGGCCGGCGAGGCATCGTCTTCCCCGGCGTCACCAGACTTGTTCGCCTCCCGGTTCGTCGTGCGGCGCTTGCCACCGCGAGAGCCTCTTCGACGACGCCTAGCGGCAGGAACTCCCGCGCCCGGCGAGGGCGTCGACGCTTCTGCGCCGGAGCTTTCCTCGTCGGCTGACGTTGGTGTCCCGTCTTGGCGTTGTATGCCGGCTCCGCCGGCATTCAAGTCCGTCATCACACAAATCCCTTCTCACCTCGCACGCCCCGAGGCGTGCGGCTTCCCGGGCGGGCGCGATGCGAGCACGGTGGGCCCGTATCGCGCGCCTCGGGTCTTGATCTGCGATGTGACCTTCCTGCGGGGCGAAGTGGTAGCGCAACATCTGCGCGAGCCAGGCATTTATCGCTCCGAGGGGCCTCATCCGAGAGATGATTCTAGACCCTGGCGAGGCGACTCCCGTTCGTTGCTCCCAAGATCGCTCTGTCCCAAGATCGCTCTGTCCCAGGGTC
>JAJZDJ010000003.1:60499-65322 GCA_021828685.1 Actinomycetes bacterium
TCGCTCTGTCCCAGGGTCACTCTGTCCCAGGGTCACTCTGTCCGACGGTCACTCGGGCGCAGGCCGGAGCTGGTGGCCGGCTGATCAGCGCGCCGTGTTCAGCCGGACGCTGAGCACAAGGCCTATGGCAACGAAAGTCATCACGACCGACGAGCCGCCGTAGCTCATCAAGGGCAGGGGTATGCCGGCCACAGGCATGATGCCGATAGCCATGCCGACGTTCTCGAAAACCTGAAAGGTGATCATCGCAAACACCCCGATACAGACGAGGGTTCCGAACAGATCCTTCGCCAGGAACGCCGTCCTCCACGTCCGCCACAGCACGACAGCGAACAGGACCAGCAGGAGCGCCGAGCCGACAAACCCGACCTGCTCGCCCACGGCGCTGAAGATGAAGTCAGTCTGCTGCTCCGGCACGTACGCAAGGTTGGTTTGCGCCCCTTTGCCGATGCCCTGTCCCGTAAGGCCGCCGTTGCTCACCGCGATCTTCGACTCGGCGACGTTGTACTCGTTCGCGCCGGCGGGAGTTGCGAGGAGCGCCGCGCTAGGACGGTTGGTGGCGTTGAGAAACGAGGTGAGACGGGCTTCCTGGTAGCTCTTTAGGACACCGAAGTGCACCACAGCGACGGCGAGCACCAGTCCCAACGCCGCGAGAGCGCCGAGATGGCGCGGCGACGCACCACCAAGTACCAGAACCGCTATGAGCACGAAGGCCAGCACCAGCGCCGTCCCGAGGTCAGGCTGTTTGTAGATGAGCACGAACGGGATCGCCGACAGCACAAGGACCACGACAAGCGCACGGCCCGTCAGGCGGCCCTTCGCCGCAGCGCAGAAAGCCGCAAGCGCAAGGATCAGAGCCACCTTCGCGAACTCCGACGGCTCGAACTGGTAGCCCGCGAACTGGAACCAGGCTTGCGCTCCCCTGCTTTTGTGGCCGACGACGTACACGGCTATGAGCATCAGCACCGAAACGCCGTAGAGCACTCCCGACAAGGCCCCGTAATGGTGGTAGTCGACTGCGGCGACCGCGATCATCACGACTATCCCAAGCACCATGAAGATGGCCTGCTTCTTCAGGTCGTAGGTCGGGCTGATGTGTGCCGCAGCGAACTGGTAGCGGGTGGCCGTGTAGACCATCAGGCATCCAAACGATCCGATCGCTACCGCCGCCAGCACGAGGATCACGTCGAAACGCCGCCAGCGGCTTCCGTCCCGGGATCGAACGTCGTTCACAGTTTGTCGTTCCGAGCCACGCTGTTAGATCATTGCACTCTCTGCTCCCGAGAGTGGAGCGCTCCGGACATCGCCGCCTTTCGGACCGGCGCGCCACCGTGCGGGCCAACCCACCGGTAGAGCCACTCGGTCGGCACCGCCAGGAGCGCGCTCCATACCGCCTCGACGAGGATCACCTCCAAAAGCCACGACCGCCCCGACGCGAGAAGCTGGCTCTGGCCGAGGAGATCTCCGACACCGACGAATACCAGGACCGACGCAGCTGTCGCAACGCCTCCTACCAGCGCGACTGTAAAAATACGATCCTCGAGAATCGATTCGAAGAAGGTCCCGACGACGAATCCAGTTACACAGAATGTGAATGCGTGAAGCCCTATAGGCGTCGCCGGAGCTAGAAAATCGAAAAAAAGTCCCGTCCAGAAACCGATCCACGCCCCCGTCTGCGACCCGCCGACCATCCCTGCGGCGATAGCGAGAACTAGCGGCAGATCCGGCGCCACTCCCGCGACTCGGAGATCGCCCCCTATGGAGGTCTGCGCCAAAACGACGACTGCTATCACCACGGCGATGCGGAGTTTCGGAATGATCGGTGAGGTCATCTCAGGGCGGCGACCACAGGAGCACCTGTAAAAAGGAGAATTGTGCGACGTCCACGACCGGCGTCAATTCGATCGCCGGCTCCAGAGATCCGGGCTGCGACGACACCTTGGAGACCCGCCCAACGGGAATACCCTTCGGGAAGGCCTCGAGCGACAGCCCGCTCGTGGAGATGACCTCGCCGACCTTGAGCACCGGCGGCTTCAGGGATGTCGTGTCCACCGTCACAGTGAGGGACTTGCCTTGACCCTGCCCGGAGGCCGACCCGACATTCCCGCCGGGCAGGCTGACCCCAACGGAGAAGCTTGGATCTCCCATGAGGCGCACTGTCGACGTTGTCGAACCCGCCGAAACCACCGTCCCGACGAGGCCGCCGACGGCGACCACCGGCTCACCTACCGCTATCCCCTGCGACGTTCCCTTGTCGACCGTGAGACTGACAGAGAAGTTGGACGAGCTGCGATCGATTATCTGCACGCTACGAGTCGGGATCGAGCCGACAAAGGTGAGTCCCTGCTCCTTCAGCACCTCGCTCGCCGCCTGTTCGGCAGCGGCGGCTCGAGCCGAGCCGACCGACATCGCGGCCACCTGGTTGCGCAGCTTCTGGTTCTGAGCGCGCACGGACCCGTAGTCGATCGCGCCCGCCACGAAGTTGCCGATGGGTCGAAGCACGTCGTGCGTCGCAGATTGAAGCGGGCTGAACCCGTCCGCGACAGCATTGCGCACCCGGCCGATGACGCCCCCGCCACGACCACGTGTGTCGAGGACCACGAGGGTCAGGGCAAGGAGGAGCAGAGCGGCAATCACATAGCGTGACCGCGGCGACCGACGGTGGGCTACCACGAAGAACTCAGACCCTAAACTTCCAGATCAGGTTGAGACTTATTGCCCACTTCCACCGATCAAGGAGTTTGCGACGTCATCAGCACGCCCTTGAGAACGTCGAAGCTCTCCAGGCACTGTCCACTTCCCATGACGACCGAGGTAAGGGGATCGTCCGCCACGACGATCGGCATTCCCGTCTCCGACATCAGGCGGGCGGCCAGCCCGTGAAGCATGGCCCCGCCGCCGGTCAGCACGATGCCCTGCTCCATGATGTCGGCTGCCAACTCCGGCGGAGTTTTGTCCAACGTCACTTTTACAGCGTCGACTATCGCAGACACCGGCTCCTCGATTGCCTCCCGTATCTCCTCGGTGGTAGTGACGATCGTCTTCGGCAACCCGGTGATCAGGTCCCTCCCCCGAATCTCGGCGTAAAGCTCCTCCTCGAGCGGGCATGCAGAGCCGAGCGCGATCTTGATCTCTTCGGCTGTCCGCTCGCCCAACGCGAGGCTGTATTCCTTCTTGATGAACTGGATGATTGCGTCATCGAGCTCGTCGCCGCCGATCCTCACCGACTGCGACGCCACGATACCCCCGAGCGAGATAACTGCGACCTCGGTTGTGCCTCCGCCGATGTCGACGACCATGTTCCCGGTTGGTTCGTGCACCGGCAGGCCGGCACCTATCGCTGCCGCCATCGGCTCCTCGATGATGTAGGCGGGTTTGCGGGCTCCTGCAGATTCCGCAGCCTCCTGGACAGCCCGCTGCTCGACCCCGGTGATCCCCGAGGGGACGCAGATGACCATGTGCGGCCGTGAGAAGCGCCTCGTGCCGTTGACGCGCCGGATGAAATAGGCGAGCATCTTCTCGCACATGTCGAAGTTCGCGATGACACCGTCACGAAGGGGACGAATCGCCTGGATATGGCTCGGTGTGCGGCCGATCATGCGCTTAGCTTCCATACCGACCGCGACCGGACGATTGTCCTTCGTATTGACAGCAACCACTGACGGCTCGTTGAGCACGATCCCCCGGCCCCGCACGTAGACAAGCGTATTGGCAGTGCCGAGGTCGACCGCCATGTCTCGTCCCAAGAAGCCGTTCAAGATTTTTTCCGACATCCGAAGAGGCCTCCTCTACTTAATCCCGGGAACCGCGGCAGCAGGCCGGCCAGTTGGGCTGGGCAAAAGCACCAGTCCTTGCGTTCGCAAATCCACCACTCGAGCGGCTCCCCACACTATAGTTCCGCCGCCACCGCCACAGAGCACGTCGGCGGCGGCCGCTACGCGAGGAGCGGGAAGAAGTTACCTATCTCACGCAACGCTGC
Organism: Actinomycetes bacterium; assembly: GCA_021828685.1. Lineage (GTDB taxonomy): Bacteria > Actinomycetota > Acidimicrobiia > Acidimicrobiales > Palsa-688 > JAJZAM01. Next base: position 64,479 of record JAJZDJ010000003.1, read on the forward strand.
CTCGGCGCTGTCGGAGCCGTGGACGAGGTTCTCTCCGGTATCTGTCGCCAGATCGCCCCTTATGGTCCCGGGCGCCGCGTTGGCCGGGTTCGTGGCTCCCATCATGGTCCGGACGATCTGCCAGGTGTCCATAGGTCCCTCGACAACCAGGAGCATCACCGGCGACCTGGTGATGAAGCCGAGAAGGTCCTCGTAGAAGCCCTTCCCCTTGTGCTCCTCGTAGTGGGCCTCCGCCGCAGCCCTGTCCAAAGTTCGAAGCTCCGCAGCGACGAGGGTCAGGCCCTTGCGCTCCAGGCGGGCGATGATCTCCCCCGTCAACCCTCTCTCGACGGCGTCAGGCTTGCAGATAACAAGTGTTCGATTCACGAAGGATGCAGGTTAGCCGCCACGACGCGCGCCGAGAACTGCCCGAGCGGCGCCAACCACGTACAGTGAACCCGTTACGAAAATCAGGTCGTCCGGGCTGGCCGCGTCTCTTGCCGCCTCGATCGCCTCGGCAACGCCGCCCGCAGTTGTCGCCGTCGCGCCGAGGAAGCGCGCTGCTTGCGCTATCTCGTCCGCAGACTGGGCTCTGGGCGACGGAGCCTCGCACGCGATCACCAGGCGCGAACGCGTCGCTCCCAACGCGCTCAACATCGCAGCCGGGTCCTTCCCCGCGAGCATCCCCACGACCATGATCACCGACGCAACCTCGGAGAACTCCTCGAGCAGCGCTCTGCCGGCCGCCGTCGCACCCTCCAGATTCTTCGCACCGTCGAGCACGATCAGAGGCTCGGTTGCGACAACCTCCAGCCGCCCCGGCGACGAGACCGATGCGGCAGCGCTGCGGACGATCTTGTCGTCG
>JAJZDJ010000082.1 GCA_021828685.1 Actinomycetes bacterium
GTCCGCCTCTAGCGTTCACGGTCCGCTCGCTGATGTCGCCTATCCGGGCGGCGCTGCGATAGAGGCGAGCCACACCGTCGCTGACACGGCGACGATCCTCGACGTCGAGGAGGGCGACGGCGACGAGATGACCGAGTACAACCGGTACCTGGCGCTCTTGGCGGTCAAAGGTAAAGCCAAGACCTGGCGCAACCCGCACGGGACTTGAATCAGAGAGGAACTTCTGGTGGGAAAATTCAGATTCTCCGACCCGCTGTGGCGTTACCGCGTCATGGCCTGGGTCGTAGGCACGATGCTGATATTCGTGTTCGTCGGGCTCATCCCGGCGATCAACTCCATGGACGCCGTCCTCGGGCCGATCCATGGCGTGCTCTACATCGTCTACCTGGCGACCGTCGTCAACATGTTGATCGTCTACCGCCTCAACGTCTGGTATTTCATCGGCATGGTAACAGCAGGCTGGTGCCCGTTCGTATCGTTCATCGTCGAGCGCAAGATCACCCGCAGGCTCGCCGGCGAGCAGATCGGCTATAGTCGGGCAAGCACAATCGAGCCGTAGACATCAGGTCGCCCTTTGGGGCGCCAAGCGGGCCTCGCGGCCCGGCCCGACGAGGTGAGAGGCAGCCTCCCATGAGGTGACGTCGCTCGCGTCGACGGGCGGACATCTCTAGGAGGAGCAAGTGGACAATCCGAGACCCGAGAAGGTCGCTGTCGTGGACGAGGTTCGTGAGCGTTTCACATCTGCGAACGCGGCGATCCTGACCGAGTACCGCGGCTTGAAAGTCAAGGAGATCTCGGCCTTGCGTCGCAGCCTCGCCCCCAACGGCTGCGAGTACAAGATCTACAAGAACACCCTCGTGACCCTCGCGGCACGCGAAGTCGGCCTAGAAGACCTGGAGTCCCTGCTTCACGGCCCGACCGGCGTGGCGTTCGTGACCGGCGACGCGGCAGCCGTGGCGAAGACCCTCCGCGACTTCTCGCGTGCCACGCCCGCTCTGGTCGTCAAAGGCGGCGTTCTAGGAACGAAGGTCATCGGCGCCGCAGAGGCGACCGCGCTCGCCGAACTGCCCAGCCGAGAGGTCCTCCTAGCCCAGCTCGCAGGGGCGATAGCCGCTCCGATGCAGCAGTTCGCCGGCCTCCTCCAAGCCCTCCCCCGCAACCTCGCGTACGGCATCGCCGCTCTTCGCGACAAGCGCGAATCCGAGGAGTCGGCGTCGTAGCGCGCCGGCGCCCTTTTTACCCCGTTCCATCCTTCTCAGCATCCCGACACACACCAGGAGCACCATCACAATGGCAACAAAAGAAGAGATACTCGACAGCATCGCCAACCTTACAGTCCTCGAGCTTTCCGAGCTCCTGAAGGACTTCGAGGAGCGTTTCGGCGTTACGGCAGCTGCCCCGGTGGCTGCTGCGGCCGCAGCGCCCACCGGCGGCGGAGCGGAAGCACCCGTCGAAGAGGAGCAGGACGAGTTCGACGTCGTTCTGACCTCAGCCGGCGACAAGAAGATCCAGGTCATCAAAGAGGTCCGGGCCTTGACGAGCCTCGGCCTCAAAGAAGCCAAGGACCTAGTCGACGCAGCCCCGAAGGCTGTCCTCGAAAAGGTGAGCAAGGACGACGCCGAGAAGGCGAAGGCGCAGCTCGAAGCCGCCGGAGCCGCCGTCGAGCTCAAGTAGGACTTAGGCGAACCCGACTCCTTCGTCGACCGTCAAGGCTTCGCTCAGCTGAGTATGAGCCGTAGGGCGGCGGCGAAGGGGAGGATCGCCACAACGAGGACTGCTATCTCGAGTGGCAGCGGCGAACCGGGGCTTGCGAAAATAGCCTGATGCAGGTCGCTGACAGCGACCGCGGTAGCAGCAAGGTGGCCGCTCACGATCGTAGGTAGGTACTCGGCGCCTATCAGTCCAGCCCCGAGCGCCAGCGGGGCGACGATCAGCGGGCCGCTCAACACGAGGGCTGCGCCGGCGATCACAAGGGCCAGGACCAACACCCCGGTCGCTTTGCCTCCCGGATGGTAGAAGTAGCTGGCAACCCCGAGGAGCGCGACTCCCACAGCGACGAGCGAGCGGACGATCATCGTTGCGCGTCCCGCGACGATCAAGGCGAGCGCGGTCAGGCCCGGGGCCAGAACAGCGACGAGAGCCCCGATCCCGACCACCACGCGCTTCGGGGCCCCCGACTTGGCGACGTCAGTCACCAGCTGGTTCGCCGCGCTCGAAACGACCCGCTCCGCCGTGGCTGCGAGCGTCCGGCCGGCGCCCGCCAGGTACGGGACGCGGCCGAGCGCTATAGCGATGCCGAGGGCTGCGCCTATGATCAGCCAGATCCGTCCTCTTGCCAGGGTCAGCGCCCTTTACTCGCGGAGGGTTGCGTCCTTGACGCCCTGGCTGCCTTCGCGCTGGGCCGCATCTGGGTGTCAGGCGCGTCGATGTCGGGCTCGGTGTCGACGGTGGGCAGGACCTCCGTGTCGGCCTCCGCGTCGTAGAGGTGAGCCGGCGTGAAGCCCCCCTCGATCAGCGAAAGGCGCCGGGAGTCGAGGTCGAGCGCCATCTCGAACTCCTCGTCGGAGTCGATCTCGGGCGGCGCAGGGGCTGGCGAGGGCACGCCGTGCGGCGACGCGATCGCATGCACGCTCGACGTGTATCCGGCGGTCGCGTTGAGGGCGTCAGTCAAAGTGGTCGGAACCGAAGCGCCTGCATGGGTGTCCGAGCCCGACGAAGCGTTGCCGGCACCGTCGAGGTCGGAGTCGGGGTCGGTCGGCGCCTCGGAGGTGTCGGCCCACTCGGAGCTGCGTGGCGATCCGACGACGAGACCGAGGGCACTGCCGAGCGATTCCCGCAGGTCGGCCAACGTGACGGCTACCGCGTTGCGCTTTGCTGCGAGGGCCTGCAGTTCGGCCATAGCCCTCTGGCGCTCGACCTCCTGGTCGTGGCGCATCCGCGCCTCGTCGGCGCGGGTACGCGAGATCACCTGATCGGCCCACTGCTCGATGTCACGAGCCCGCCCGGTCGCGCGCCGCTCGGCTTCGGCGATGATCTCGTCAGACTCGGCCTTGGCCGCTGCGTCGACCCTGCGGGCCTGCTCCTCGGCTCTCGCGATCATGGCCGCGGCCTCGTCTTCGGCGTCGGCGAGCTTGCGGTTGGAGTCGGCTATCAGCTCTGCGGCTCTGTCCTCGCCGCGGCGGATCGTGTCGGCGGCGGTGTCCTCGGCCTGGCGCAGCAGGAGCCCTATGCGCTCGCCCAGAACCGCCCCGGTGCGGGGGGTGTCGGAGTTGATGCGCTCCTCGAGCTCGATGATCCTGCCCTTGAGCTTCGCGATGACCGACTGAAGTTGGCGGGCGTGTTCGCGCGAGTGCTCGACCTGCCCGAGAGCGTCGCTGAGCGACTCGAGGTACTCGTCAACTTCCATCCGGTCGTATCCACGCAAGCTGACCGTGAAGGTGGGGGAGAGGGTCTTGGCTTCCATCGGGGCTCCTATGGCTCGACATGGGGACGTGCCTCCCCAGACCCGTAAGCGGGCCTGCCCCTTCTCCGCCTCTCATCATTGCCGAACTGCAAAGCCAATGCAAGCATCCAAGGTGCGGTCCTGACAGAAAATCCTTGACTCATCGGCCGCCCGTGTCGTATTCTCTACTGAGCAGCAAGCCTTCTTCGAAAGAAGCTGGCCAGTGATTGCGCAGAGTTCCGGCTGCAAAGCCCCTGCGTAAAGCTGAGCCTCAAGGTGCCCGCGGAAACTTGTTTGCCTTAAGGCGTCGGAAGGCGTAAACTGTAGGGTGCCGTGGTCCCCTGTGACGTGTCTCTTTGTATTTCGACGCGTCTTCAGCGCGGACTGAGCGCTATCCTCCACCTCATATTGCCCCAGGAGTAGGTCTTGTCGACTCGTCTCGCGCCCCGGGAGCGTTTTTCCTTCGCCAACCTCGATGAGGTCCTGCCTTTGCCGGATCTCATCTCCGTCCAACGTGACTCGTTCCGCTGGTTCCTCGACGAGGGCCTGGCGGACACGTTCCGTGATATAAGCCCCATCGAGGACTTCTCCGGTCAGCTCAAGCTGGTCTTGGAGTTCGACCCGACCGATCAGGATCTGCGACCCCCGCCGAAGTTCACGGTGGAGGAGTGCAAAGAGAAGGACATGACCTATGCGGCGCCGATCTTCGTGCGCGCGCAGTTCCAGAACGCGAACACCGGCGAGATCAAGGAGCAGACGGTCTTCATGGGGGACTTCCCGATGATGACCGACAAGGGCACCTTCATCATCAACGGCACGGAGCGGGTCGTCGTTTCCCAGCTCGTGCGCAGCCCCGGCGTGATCTTCCAGCCGGGCCGCGATTTGAAGACGGTTGTCACCGGGACGATCCACCCCTACCGCGGCGAGTGGATCGAGTTCGACGTGGAGGCCAAGCCCGGCAAGGAGATAACCGCCGGGTCGAGAGTCGCCCGCAAGCGCAGGGTCAGCCTGTTCGTGTTGTTGCGCGCCCTCGGCTATACCAACGACGACGGCTTCATTGACCGTTTCGTCCGCCACTTCGACTTCTTGGACACCCAGTGGGAGAAGGACCGCGACCTCGCTACTACCCAGGAGGAGGCGCTTCTAGAGATCTACAAGCGGGCGCGCCCGGGTGAGCCGCCGAGCGCCGAATCTGCTCGCGTATACCTGGAGAACTCGTTCTTCAACCCGAAGCGCTACGACCTGACCAGGGTCGGCCGCTACAAGCTGGACCGTAAACTCGGACCTGAGATCGAGCGTCTGGTCGACCTGTTCGGCGTGGCGTTGGACCGGCCGACGCCTGGCCAAGGTGTGCTGTCTCGGGCCGAGGTTCTCGCAGCATGTAGCTACATGCTCAACCTTGCAAAGGGTGAATCCGGCTACCGCCTAGACGACCAGGACCACTTCGCGAACAGGCGTATCCGCTCGGTGGGCGAGCTCATCCAAAATCAGGTGCGGGTCGGTCTTTCGCGTATGGAGCGCGTCGTGCGCGAGCGCATGACGACCCAGGACGTCGAAGCGATCACCCCGCAGACTTTGATCAACATCCGGCCTGTCGTGGCGGCGATCAAGGAGTTCTTCGGGACGTCGCAGCTGTCGCAGTTCATGGACCAGACGAACCCGCTGTCGGGTCTCACCCACAAGCGGCGCCTTTCGGCGATGGGGCCGGGCGGCCTCTCGCGTGAGCGGGCCGGTTTCGAGGTCCGCGACGTGCATACCTCCCACTACGGGCGTATGTGCCCGATCGAGACACCCGAAGGTCCCAACATCGGCCTCATCGGGCATCTCGCCTCCTACGGACGGATCAACAGCTACGGCTTCATCGAGACCCCATACCGCCGCGTCGCGGACGGGCGGGTCACCGACGAGATCGTCTACCTCGCAGCCGACGAGGAAGAGGAGTACGTCATCGCCCAGGCCAACGCGAAGCTGGCCGACGACGGGACGCTCGTGGAGGACCGTGTTCTTGTGCGGCGCGCCCCGGTCGGTCCGGGTGTGCGGGTCGGCGCGACCAGCACGTCTTATGGGACCACGTCGGAGGTGGACTTCGTGCCGCCGGCCGAGGTCGACCTGATGGACGTGTCCCCGAAGCAGATCGTGTCGATATCCACCGCACTGATCCCATTCGTAGAGCACGACGACGCCAACCGGGCGCTCATGGGCGCCAACATGCAGAAGCAGGCGGTGCCGCTGCTCAAGCCGGAAGCCCCGTACGTCGGCACCGGCGTCGAGGCCCGCGCGGCGCAAGACGCAGGCGACGTGCTAATCGCCGAAGGGAACGGGATGGTCACCGAGGCCGCCGGCGAGCTGGTCGTCGTCGACTACGAGCCCGGGCAGGTCGACTGGGCCGGCACGAGGCTCGGCCGCAAGGTGTACCGCCTCTCCAAGTTCCGCCGCTCCAACCAGAACACGTGCCTCAACCAGCGCATCATCGTCGACGCCGGCACCAAGGTCTCCAAGGGTGACCTGCTCGCCGACGGACCGTCGACCGAGGAAGGCGAGCTCGGACTCGGCAAGAACCTTCTCGTTGCCTTTATGCCCTGGGAGGGCTACAACTACGAGGACGCGATCATCCTCTCCGAGAGGCTCGTGCGCGACGACGTGCTCACCTCGATCCACATCGAGGAGCACGAGGTCGACGCCCGCGACACCAAGCTCGGCGCCGAGGAGATAACCCGGGACATCCCGAACCTCTCCGACGACATCTTGAAGGACCTCGACGAGAGGGGGATCATCCGTGTCGGCGCCGACGTGTCCGCCGGTGACGTGCTCGTCGGCAAGGTGACACCGAAAGGCGAGACCGAGCTGACCCCCGAGGAGCGACTCCTCCGCGCCATTTTCGGCGAGAAGGCCCGAGAGGTTCGCGACACCAGCCTCAAAGTCCCCCACGGCGAGTCCGGCAAGGTCATCGACGTGCGGGTGTTCTCCCGCGAGGACGCGCACGAGCTGCCACCGGGCGTCAACCAGCTGGTCAGGGTGTACATAGCGCAGCGTCGTAAGATCTCCGAGGGCGACAAGCTCGCCGGGCGCCACGGTAACAAGGGCGTCATCTCCAAGATCCTGCCGGTAGAGGACATGCCGTTCCTCGCCGACGGAACCCCCGTCGACATCATCTTGAACCCGCTCGGCGTTCCGAGCCGGATGAACGTCGGACAGGTCCTCGAAAGCCACCTCGGATGGGCGGCTCGCTGGGGATGGGAAGGAAACGAAGTCGCCAAGGCCCCTGTGAGCGGAGCGGAACGCAAGACCCGCCCGATCACGCCGCCGTCGGTTCACGTCGCGACCCCCGTCTTCGACGGTGCGCACTGGGACGAGGCGGAAGAGGCCGGACGCCACCCGACGATCCAGCGTGTGTTCGAGACGATCAACCCCGACCGCGTCGACGCCGACGGGCTGCCCGTCGCGCAAGGCACGACCGGGCGCCTGATCGGCTCGGACGGCAAGGTGACGCTCTTCGACGGTCGCAGCGGGCTTCCCTACGACAGCCCGATCAGCGTCGGCTACGTGTACATCCTCAAGCTGGCGCACCTCGTCGACGACAAGATCCACGCCCGATCCACAGGGCCGTACTCGATGATCACCCAGCAGCCCCTCGGAGGTAAAGCCCAGTTCGGTGGGCAGCGATTCGGGGAGATGGAGGTGTGGGCGCTTGAAGCCTATGGCTCCGCTTACGCGCTGCAGGAGCTGCTCACCATCAAATCCGACGACGTCGTCGGGCGGGTCAAGGTCTACGAGGCGATCGTCAAGGGCGAGAACATTCCCGAGCCGGGTATCCCCGAAAGCTTCAAGGTTCTCATCAAGGAGATGCAGAGCCTCTGCCTCAACGTGGAGGTTCTGTCCAACGCCGGCGAGCACATCGAGATGCGCGAGCTCGACGAGGACGTATTCCGGGCGGCGGAGGAGCTCGGCATCGACATCAGCCGGCCCGAGAGGGGCTCAGACGAAGAAGACGCACGGCGAGCGAGTGAGAGAGGGTTTTGAGATAGATGCTGGACGTAAACGATTTCGAGCAGATACGTATAGGTCTCGCCACCGCGGAGGCGATCCGCACCTGGTCGAACGGCGAGGTCAAGAAGCCTGAGACGATCAACTACCGCACGCTGCGCCCCGAGAAGGACGGGCTTTTCTGCGAGAAGATCTTCGGTCCGACCAAGGACTGGGAGTGCTACTGCGGCAAGTACAAGCGGGTGCGTTTCCGCGGGATCGTCTGCGAGCGCTGCGGCGTCGAGGTCACCCGCTCCAAGGTGCGCCGCGACCGGATGGGTCACATCGAGCTGGCCGCACCGGTCGTGCACATCTGGTACCTGAGGGGTACGCGAAGCTGGCTCGCCTACCTTCTGATGGGAACCGAGGTCCGCGAGGAGCTCAAGGCCAAGCAGCTCGAGAAGGTCATCTACTTCGCCGCGAACCTCGTCACATGGGTCGACGAGGACAAGCGCCACGTCGACCTTCCGAGCATCGAAGCGGAGATGGCGGAGGAGATCGGCGAGATCGAGCGGGGCCGCGACCTCGACCTCGACAAGAGGTTCAAGGCTTTGGAGGACGAGCTGGCGAAGCTCGAAGCCGACGGGGCAAAGGACAGCGAGCTGAAAGCCCGTCAACGCCAGGTCGACAAGGAGCTCGGCTCGATCCGCGACCGCGCGGATGCCGAGGTCGAGCTGACCAAGCGGACCTTCGACGAGTTCCGGGCTCTTCACGCCCGCAAGATCATCGAAGACGAGTCTCTGTGGCGGGAGCTGAAGGACCGCTACTCCGACTACTTCCGTGGAGGCATGGGAGCCGAGGCGATCGCTTCTTTGATCAACGAGATCGACTTCGACGAGGAGGAAGTGAAGCTCCGCGAGGCGATCGACCCGTCCGACGGGCGCCGACCGCTTTCGGTACAGCGCCGCCAGAAGGCGATCAAGCGGCTGAAGATCGTCACTGCGTTCAACCGTCGCGACGAGAACGGCCGGCGTGCGAACGACCCGCGGGCGATGATCCTCGACGCGGTGCCGGTGATCCCGCCGGAGCTGCGCCCGATGGTCCAGCTCGACGGTGGGCGTTTCGCGACATCTGACCTTAACGACCTGTACCGCCGTGTCATCAACCGGAACAACCGCCTGAAGCGCCTTTTGGACCTCGGGGCCCCCGAGATCATCGTCAACAACGAGAAGCGCATGCTCCAAGAGGCCGTCGACGCTCTCTTCGACAACGGCCGGCGCGGGCGCCCTGTGAGCGGGCCCGGCAACCGTCCCCTTAAGTCCCTGTCTGACATGCTCAAAGGAAAGCAAGGGCGTTTCCGCCAGAACCTGCTCGGCAAGCGAGTCGACTACTCGGGCCGTTCGGTGATCGTTGTCGGCCCGACACTGAAGCTTCACCAGTGCGGCCTGCCCAAGCTGATGGCGCTAGAGCTGTTCAAGCCGTTCGTGATGAAGCGCCTCGTCGACTTGGAGATAGCGCAGAACATCAAGTCCGCGAAGCGCATGGTCGAGCGTCGACGTCCCGCCGTCTGGGATGTCCTCGACGAGGTGATCAAGGAGCACCCGGTCCTCCTCAACAGGGCACCGACTCTGCACCGTCTCGGTATCCAGGCGTTCGAGCCTGTCCTAGTCGAGGGCAAGGCGATCCAGATCCATCCTCTGGTTTGCACCGCTTTCAACGCCGATTTCGACGGGGACCAGATGGCGGTGCATCTTCCCTTGTCGGCCGAGGCCCAGGCCGAAGCGCGCATCTTGATGCTCTCCGCGAACAACATCCTCTCGCCGGCGACCGGCCGTCCGATCGTCATCCCCACCCAGGACATGGTCTTCGGCGCCTATTACCTGACGTTGGTGCGCGACGACGCGAAGGGTGCCGGCAGGACCTTCCGCCACCTCTGGGAGGTGGAGCGCGCCTACGACGCCGGTGACATCGACCTGCACGCGAAGGTGTTGTGGCGCGGCCGGGTGGTTTCTGCTGACGGAACCGAGTCGAACGGTCCGTTGGAGACGACGGCGGGTCGGATCATCTTCAACACTGCGCTCCCGGACGATTTTCCGTTCGTCAACGAGGTCGTTGGAAAAAGGAACCGGCCTATCGGCTCGATTGTCGAGGTGCTCGCAGACCGCTACGCGCGTGTCGACGTGGCGGCGAGCCTCGACGCGATCAAGAACCTCTGCTTCCGCTACGCGGCGCGTTCGGGTCTGACGATCTCGATCGACGACGTCAAGACCCCGCCTGCCAAGTCGGAGATCATCGCCCGTCACGAGGCGGAGGCTCAGAAAGCCGAGACGCAGTTCAAGCGGGGCATCATCACCGACGACGAGCGCCGCCAGAAGGAAATAGAGATCTGGACCGCCGCCAACTCCGAGATCGGGCGGGCGATGGAGCAGACACTCGCCGAGACGGTTGACAACCCGCTCGACATGATGGTCGACTCGGGCGCCAGGGGTAACCCCCAGCAGGTGCGTCAGATCGCCGGTATGAAGGGCCTGGTATCCAACCCTCGTGGCGAGATGATCCCCCGGCCGATCCGCTCCTCGTTCCGTGAGGGGCTGTCGGTCCTCGAGTACTTCATCTCCACCCACGGTGCCCGTAAAGGCCTTGCCGACACGGCGCTTCGCACCGCCGACTCGGGCTACCTGACCCGGCGTCTTGTCGACGTGGCGCAGGAGCTGATCGTCCGCCAGGTCGACTGTGGCACTACCCGGGGAGTTTGGATCGACGGGATCAGACCCGACGACGAGCGTTCGCGTTCATACCTGGAGACCCGGATCGACGGCCGCGTGCTGGCCCGTGACGTCGACCTTTCCGACGGTTCGGTCATCGAGGCGGGGACTGTCATCTCCCCGCAGGTGATGGTGACGCTTCGCGACGACCCTGCGGTGGAGAGGATCAACTGTCGTACGGTGCTCACCTGCGAGGCCGAGCAGGGTATCTGTGGTACCTGCTACGGACGCTCGCTTGCGACCAACCAGGACATCGAGCTCGGCGAGGCGGTCGGGGTCATAGCCGCCCAGTCGATCGGCGAGCCCGGAACGCAGCTGACCATGCGTACCTTCCACCAGGGTGGTATCGCGGGTGAGGACATCACCCACGGACTTCCCAGGGTGGTGGAGCTCTTCGAGGCTCGTACCCCCAAGGGCGCGGCGATCCTTGCCCGGACCTCGGGCGTGGTGCGCATCGACGAGGAGGACGCAGGCCGGCGCGTGGTGATCGTCGCCGACGACGGCGCCGAGGAAGCCTACGACGTGCTACCCCGGGCGAAGCTCGCGGATGGCGTACGCGACGGGGCGGAGATCACCGCCGGCGATCCTATCGTCGACGGGCCGAAAGACCCGAAGGCGCTGCTCGAGATCAAGGGAATCCGTGAAACCCAGCAGTACATCGTCAACGAGGTGCAGCAGGTCTACCGCGACCAGGGCGTGTCGATCCACGACAAGCACATCGAGCTGATCGTCCGCCAGATGCTGCGGCGGGTGCTGGTCGCGGACCAGGGCGAAAGCCCGTTCCTTCCCGGCGAGCGGGCGGACTCGCGTATCTACGCTGAGGTGAACCGCCTGCTCGTGGTCGAAGGCAAGCGCCCAGCGGAAGGCCGCCCGGAGCTGATGGGTATCACCAAGGCGTCTCTCGCCACGGAGAGCTGGCTGTCCGCTGCCAGCTTCCAGGAGACCACCCGGGTCTTGACCGAGGCGGCGATCGAAGGCAAGTCGGACCACCTGTTCGGCTTGAAGGAGAACATCATCATCGGCAAGCTGATCCCGGCAGGGACCGGCATGACCCGCTACCGCGACATTGTCCTCGAAGCCCCCGAGGCCGAACGGATGACGTTCTGGTCCTCCGGTGACGACGAGGCTGGAAGCGAGGACCTCGCCGCATGGCTGGCGTCTATCGGTTCAAGCCCCGAGGAAGCCGACGAAGCGTTCGGGGACTTCGACCCCGCACAACTGGCCGGTGCCGACACGTTCGCAGGAGAGCCTTTCGACAGCTCTCTCGACGAGGCCGGTGAAGGCGCGACAGGGCTCTAGCTGCTCTTCTGGGAACCGGTCGCCGGGTTTGGGCATTGTGCCCTGCCCTGCGGCCGGGTCCCGGTGCACCGAGAATGCTCCTGTCCGTATTTACCCCCAGCCACCGGGCCCGGCACCTTGACGCCTGCTACGCGAGCCTCGCGGGTCAGTCCTACCCGGACTGGGAGTGGATCGTCGTGCTCAACGGCGGGGCCAGCCCGTGGAGGCCACCGGTCCCCGACGCTAGGGTCAAAGTCTCACGGACCGGCAAGGTCGGAGGCGTCGGCGCCGCGAAACGCGCGGCGTGCGCCCTGGCGTCCGGCGAGGTGCTAGTCGAGCTTGACCACGACGACCTCCTCGCTTCGGACTGTCTCGCGAAGCTAGCCGACGCGTTCTCCTCTGATCCCTCCGCCGTGCTCGTCTGCTCGGACTGGGCGCAGATCGGCGAGGACGGAGGCCGCAACGACGACCGCTTCGACCCGGCGATGGGCTGGATCTACGACGACGTATCAGTCGACGGTGTCGACGTGCTCCGCTGCCACGGCCTGGTCTCCAGCCCTCACAACGTCGGCTACATCTGGTACGCCCCGAACCACGTCAGGGCCTTCCGGCGCGACGCCTACGAGGCCGCCGGCGGCTACGACGCAAACCTGAGCGTCCTAGACGATCAGGACCTGATGTGCCGTCTATACATGGCGGGCCGTTTCGTCCACATACCGCAATGTCTCTACCTGCAGCGCGTCCATGCGGACAACACCCAGAAGCGGCCGCGCACCAACGCGTCGATCCAGACCGGCACGGTCGCGCTCTACCAGCGCTACATATACGACCTGGCGTCGGCGTGGGCGGCGCGGGAGGACCTGACGGAGATCACCTTGGTAGTCGACGCGATGCCGGCGCTGCGCGCCCTCCCCGGCGGCATCGCCGGTCGCGAACCGCGGGGGACCGTAGTGGTGATCGACCCGGAGCGACCCCGCATCGGGCTCGCGGACGGGTCGGTCGGGGCGATCCACGCGCCCGACGTGTGCCAGCACGTCATCGAGCGGGGCGGCTTGTTCAAC
>JAJZDJ010000083.1 GCA_021828685.1 Actinomycetes bacterium
GAGAGGGCCGCCCACCCCAGCACCCGCCTACTCCTCTCTGCCGCCCTGTCGCTTCTTCGCTCAGCGCCTAACCACGACGAGCGCCAGGACGCGAACCCCGCTCATTTCCGAAGAGCCCTCAAAGGTCAAAAGGCGACACGCCTCCAACCGCAAAGCGATCCCAGCCGGCACAAACAGGCACGATCTTCCACACCCATTTCACTAAACCCGGCGCCCTACCCCCCCAACAACCGCAATTTCTTACACCCCCTCACAGCAGCCGTGAATCATTATGCATGCCAAGAACCAATTTCGCGACAGCCTGCATAGCCTGTATAAGGTATCAATCCTTTCTAGCTCCTGGGTTTTTGTGATGTTACGGGGCTCGACCGACCGCCCACTGGTTGAGAATCTCGACATCGGTGAATCCCGAGGTCATTTTCTTACCGGGCGATGACGGCCATGTGATGCCCTCGGCCAGCAGCAACCGGTGTTTACGCTTGCGGAGGGAGGCATAGTTGCTAGACCTCGACATCGGCGAGCAGATGAAGAGGACTCGTGACGTGGCTATGCGGCATCCGCAGTCCACAGTCACGTGTTCTTAGTGAGCCGGGTCGTTGGGAGGAGGTGGGCGTCAACATAGCCGATGCCCAGCCCATAGTGATCGGCACTGGGACAAGTGGCCGAGGGCCAGTTCGCCCGTGACCCATGGATGAGCGAGCACCAAGCCACGGTCGGGTAAATGTCCCACGGCCGGCGAACCAGTCCCGAAGCGATCTACCCATACGGAGGTGCCGGCCAGGATCACCGAGGCTCCGGGTGCCGCCGAGGTGGTGGCACCACCCCGGCTCACTGCCAGCGAGCCGTGTTGGGCACCGCGCACTTTCCCGTTCGGTCAGCGCCTGTAGTGCCTGGCGTATATGGGCACGCTTCTCAGATGTCCCGGTCAGGCGCCGGGCCTCGCAAACGAGGTCATCATCAAGAGCGATCGCTGTCCTCATGACCCGCTCCAGGCACGAATATCAACGCCAAACGGTGACGATATGAGCGCGATATCTGCATGGTGATCCTTGGGAATGGTGACGTGCCTACGAGATGGGGCCGCGATAGACCACGGAGTCGGCCCAGCTAGCGTGAAGGGAACGTCCGCAGCATCGCATGCGTGTTAGCTGCCGTCGGCCGCAAGCAGGTGTCGGCGAGAGTGGAGTGTTTCAAAGGTGGTGACCAGAGTTCGGTTCGGATCGGTGGCGGCGGCCCTGGCGCTTGCAGCGGTGGTGCTGGCGGGTTGTGGCGTAGCCTCGTCTACCCAGGCGACAGGCAACAGCGGCGCAGCCACAGCGACCACCAGCCCGACCAACCCGACCAACCCGACCACCCCGAGCACCAGCCCGAGCGGCGGCGGACCCGTGCTGATAGTTCGTACGTTCAGCGGTTCGGTCTCATACGACGCGCGTAAGCCGTCCATGATCGGCTTTAGCGCTGACTCCTCCAACGTTGTGACACACCTGACTTGGAGCGCCTGGAGCGCGGCCGGGGCGTCCGGCACCGGGTCGCTCGAGCTGAACAACTGCCAGCCGAGCTGCGCCCAGGGAAGCGTCACCCACGTGGCGGCGAGCGTTCATCTCGGAGCGGTGGTGAGCGGGCACTTCACCACGATGACTGAGAAGGCCGGAACCTTGTCCCGCAGCTACAGCTACCCTTCCGACTGGGCGGCGAGCGCGTCGTGAGAAACTGATACCCCGGACCGCCGGCAGCGCTCTTTTCGACGCAAGAAGTCGCGTGTTCATCGAGCCCGCAACTCCGTGCTATCTCAGCGCCTCGCCGCTGGCGGGTCGAGGACGAAGCCTGCCCTGGACCTACATTCTGGGCTGTGTCTGCCCTTCCGGGTCGAGGCCGGTGTCGACGAGGCGCTGCGCGACGTCGCGAAGTTTGATATTGAGATGCTGGGATGAACGGCGCAAAATGTCGAATGCCTGATCGGAGCTGATCCGTTCACGCTCCATCAAGATGCCTTCGGCTTGACCGATCAGCTCGCGGGTGCCGAGCGCCAGTTCCAGGTTGCCGGCCCTGGTCTCGGCTACTTGGCGTCCTTCGGCAGTCGTCAAGGCCAACCCGGCGAGAGTGGCGAGCACTTGCGCTTTGCCTCGGTCGATTATCCCGAATGCCTGCGGGTACACGCCGTAGCAGTTGAGGGCTCCACCGCGCACGGCGACTGCCAGCACACTTCGCACCCCGGCATGGACGGCGCCTGTTGCCCACGCCGGCCAAGGGGACACATCGGCAAGGTCGTCGGCGTAGACGGCCCCGCCCCTCGCGATCACGTCGAAGCATGGCCCTTCTCCGAGACGAAGTTGGAGCGCATCGAGCCCGGCGGCCACCGGGTCGGTGGCGGCGGGGGCGGTGATACGGTTCCCTTCGGTCACGAATGCTCCGGCGTGGTCACAGCCCTCAAGGCTCTCGGCTGCAAGGTTCACAACCTGCGCCAAGGTGGCGGTCACGTCGCCAGCGGCGAACACGGTCTCGGCGAGAAGGGAGATTCCCGTGGAGAGTTCGTAAGTGGGATCGCCTGCGCCAGCAATCGACGTCTCTGCTCCGCCGCTCACGGCTCCGCCATTGCTCGCGGGGCTTTCGGCGTCAGTCAACGTCATTCTCCAAGCCTTGCACAACATCATTTTACCGGGGGGGGTGTCCCCATGTTCTTGTCAAGTCGGTTGCGGGGTGAGGTTGGCCTGGCGGAATGCGCCGTCGGTCAGGAGCGGCACGGCTTGGTCGGTATCGGGGTCGGAGGCAAGGTCGACGTCGGTGGCGTAACCGGCGTCGATGAGCTCTTGGCCCGACGAGCAGCTCTGAATGGCGTGAGCGAGGTGGCTCCTGTGGGCGTGCCATGCGGCCTCGGCGGAGGTTGCTTCGGGTGAGCGTCGGAGCTCGGGTGGAAGTGCGGCGATGACGGCACCGGCACCGAGCAGGTCCTCGAGAGCTGGGCGCAGCTCGCCGCTCGGCCAGCGCTCCCCGGCGGCGATGATGATGGCGGGACGGTCCGATCGGCCGAAGCCTCGGTCCGAGAGCCACCGGGCGACCGCAGTGGCATTGCGGAGACAGGCGACGACGACCGCACCGGCGGTGATCTGGGCGGCGATGGCCGATCCATTGGGTGACGCCAGGACGAGGCGGTCGATCGCAGGGGCGCACAGGAGGTGGGCAGGTGACAGCGACCACGGATGGTCGGCGTCGACAGCACGTCGACGGACGGCGCAGACGGCCTGGTGGGCGCGGGCGAACGATTCGGTGTCAGGGGACGGCCAGAGATGCGGGTAGATGACGGTCCCACGTCCGACGGCCACGGTGACTGCGGTGGTGAATGACAACACGTCCACGATCACCACGGCAGCCGCCGGCCCGCTGAGCGTCACCGGTCCTGCGAGACCCCACTCGAAGCGCACCCCGGCGTCGTGTTGGGCGAAGACCGTGGCAGTCACCTGATCAAGCAGCCTCGGCCATCGGTTCGGGCTGACCGTGACCGGCCTGATACGGCGTTTGGGTGGCGAGCATGGCGAGGATGACGTTGCAGCGGCGTCGGGCTAGGCAGATGAGCGCGGCGTTGTGTCGTTTGCCTTCGACTCGTTTGCGGTCGTAGAACGTTTTGGAGTCCGGGGAGCGCAGGGAGGCGAACGCGGCGAGGAACATGGCGTTTTTGAGTCGGTGGTTCCCTCTTCGGCTTTTCGATTCGCCGTTGATCGACTTGCCGGACTGGCGGGTGACTGGCGCTAGCCCGGCGTAGGAGGCGAGCTTGTCGCCGGTCGCGAAGCGGGAGCCGTCACCGATCTCGGCCAGGATCCGAGATCCGGTCCGGGGTCCGACGCCGGGCAGCGTGCGTAGCACGCGGCCTAAAGGGTGGGCCAGGAAAGCCTCCTCGATCTCGCCGGCCAGTTTGTCGCGCCGGGCGAAGACCCGGTCGAGTTCGGCGGCGAGTTCGGCTACGACTCGCCCGATGGTGGCCTCGGCTGGCACGGTCACGGTCTGGGCGGCCAGGGCCGTGTGGATCTCTGCGGCGGCTTTGGCCGCGAGGCGAGGCGAACGGGCCTTTAAGGTCTTGACGATTCGTGCGTTCCCGGCCGCCCTGAGGGCGGTTAGCGTCGGGTATTTGGCGAGCAGGTCACGGACGCCGGCGTGGCCGACGCGAGAACCGACGGCCTGCTCTAGGGCAGGTGACACGCTTGAAAGGGCGTCTCGGAGCCGGTTGGTGAGCCGGGTCTGATCGGCGGCGAGATCGATATCGAACCCGTTGAGGACCCGTAGGCGTTCGAGTAGGTCATCGGACTCCGCGTCGAGCCAGTGCACCTGCTTGCGGCGGGTGCGGGCCGTGTCGGCGATCACGTAGGCGTCACGCCGGTCGGTTTTCGCCTCACCGGGATACAGGTCCGCAGCCCGGCGCATCACCAACCCTGGGATGTAGGCCACTGGCACCTGGCGTTGACGGGCGACGGCCAAGGCGAGCTGGGCGATCGAGCCCGGCTGGTCGATGGCTAACGCCGCTATCCCGTGCTCGGCGGCCCGCTCCAGTACCGCTTCGAGAGCGGACTGATCGTTGCGCAACGACACCGCGAACAGCCGGTCACCGGCATCGTCTAAGACCTCAGCGAAATGCTCCTCCTTCCCGACATCCAAACCGACCCACACGTTCACCTGCTCTGGTGTAGCCACCCGTGCTTCTCCTTTCTCGTTGCGGTGTCGTCCTTGCAGGGAAGGCCGTCCATTGGTGCGCTCTCCGTCACCCACCTTACGAATCAGCGATCAAGCCGCATGTCCCCATCAGAGGTTCACGCACCGACCGTGCCGGCGGCAACACCCCCCAGGCCATCAACAACTGCAGGGGGCAATAAGCCATGCCGGCACCGCCGGACTTCCCAACCCAGGATTATTACTCCCCAGGCCTGCTGAAGATGGTAAGGGGGTGGTCTTGGTGTAGCCGTAGCGGGCACCCTGCTTTTTCGCTCCGTACACCTCGCAGACAGTCGAGTCGACATCAATGATCAAAGGGCTGTCACCTGGTCCCCCTCCCGCCGCCCACGCCCGGGCCAAAAGCCGGCCGGCCACCCCGTCAAGCTGGCGGGCGTGCGCCCACGAGAAACTACGCAAGAAAGTGCCCAGCGTGGAAGGGGCGGGCATCCAGGCGCCGATCGCCGTCTGCGAACGTCCCGAGCGCAACACGTCAGCGTCATCGATACTGTCACCGCCAGCCAACGCCGAGGCGATCAGGCCCATCGTCTTCAACCCGACGTTCGCCCGGCCCGGGGCGTCACCCAAATCCACCAGCTCGTCGACCAACTCCCTCACACCAAGACGGCCCGCCAAGCTCATCGGCAGAACCAGGCCCCCGTTGCCGACCGCGTTGTCGTCGTCGAAGACCACCTCCACACGGTCCAAAACCTGCAAAGATGTCTGCATCGAAAAGGTGCCTCCGACCTTGGGGCCAAATAGCTGATTCGCAACCACTATTATCCCAGGTCAAGGCACCTTTTCCGCGGATGGTCAACAGCGCCACGCCCAACAACTTTTGTGGATCCAGGCGATGGCGGCGTGTCGGTCGGGCGACATGCTCGTCGTTGCCAAGCTCGACCGCCTCGCCCGCTCTGTCACCGATGCCCGCGACATCGTCGACGAGCTGACGCGCCGGCAGGTCAAGCTCAACCTCGTGGGATCGGTCCACGACCCGACCGACCCGGTGGGCCGACTCCTTTTCAATGTCCTGGCCATGGTCGCAGAGTTCGAAGCCGACCTCATCCGGGCCCACACCCGCGAAGGCATGGCCGTGGCCAGGGCGAAGGGTCGCCTGCGCGGCAAGAAGCCCAAGCTCAGCTCGAAGCAAGAGGCGCACCTCGTCGAGCTGTGGCGGGCGGGCAAGCACACGAGCGTCGAGCTGGCCGAGCTGTTCAACGTCGCCCGTTCGACCGTCTATCGCGCCATCCAGCGCGCCGGGGAACAGGCGGCACCTGCCAAGGAGAGCCGCACGGCTGTTGTCACCGGCCGGTCGTCGGCCCACGGCGGTGAGGCTCGCAGCGATGCGGGCCAGTAGGAGGCGCCGCCGGCGGTGCAGCGTTCGGACGGTCGTGTCGTGCTCCCCGCATCCGCTCCTGGAGTAGGTGGAGCTCGGGGAGGGCGTCTCGGTCTTTCGGCCGGTTGGCGAACTCTTTGGAGGCCACGATCGCGTTCAGGCTGGCGACGCGGATGCGCACGCCGGCGTAGTCGAGGACCCGGGCGTCGCCGGCGAGGTCCTCGTAGTGGCGTGGTGCGCCGTCGGGGCCAGGCATCGCCTTCATCACGTCCAAGTCGCCAGCGTCGGTGCGCCAGTTACTGAAGTCGGTCTGCTGATCCAAGATCGCGTCAATCTGGACAGGCAGAGCGGCCGACTCCTCGTCGCTGAGGCCGCTGATTCGCAGCCGGGCGTGCAGTTCGCGGAGAGCGGCGGCAAGTCGTGACAGGTTCTCCCGCTCCATCTTGACCAGGCAGTCGCTGTCGCGGGTAAGGAACCTCGCTCCGTAGGCGCGAGCCGCGTGTCCACCGACGATCAGGTACTCGACGCCGTGGCGATCGAGGGCCTCGACTATGCGGGCGAGATCAAGCTCGGGGGGCTCGGGCAGGGTCCCAGTCCCAGTCGAGGTGGGTCCACGCCGGGCCGTGGCGCTCCTGGTGCTCGCGGGCACGTGCCTCGAGCTGCTCGAAGGTCAGACCCGCTGCGCGCTCGGCATCGATCTCCTTCAACCAGGCGAGGAGCTTTTCCTTGGTGTTGATGACCCGCCCGTCCCAGGTGACCGTGACGTCGTCGTCTGTCGGAGGAGGTGCGTGGCGCGACGCTTCGGCAAGCTCTTCGAAGGTGAGGGTCAGCTCCGCGCCGCCGTCATGGTCCTGGTGGTACTGGCGGCTCACCTTGCTCACCCTTCCAGTCTACGACCCGCTCCACATCGAAGGCCCCCAATGCGAAGCGCCCCGGACCCTCTGAATTCTCTCCGGCGTACCGGCGTACCTACGCCGGTACGGAACTCGGAAGTGTCAGGCTGGGCTCCATGACCCTGCGAGGGGTGTGTCAATCAATGCAGGATTGGACGCCAACCTGACGGCCCTCTGCCGATGTGCCTGACATCCAGTTGGGCTACACCCCAACCTGACAGACGAGTCCTCCAGGTGCACTACCCCTCCTTTGAAGGTGCTAGCCGGCTAGCTGGGGGCCCGGGGGAAGCGGGCGGTGGCTCAGATCGGCAGTTGGCACCGGACCCGCTCTCCCAAAATACGTCCAACACAACCGATGGCTTCCGAGTCTCCGTCGGCTCGCACTACCAGCCGCACCGAGAGCGCTCTCAGCATTTGTGCCTCGATCAGTCGGCTGCCTTTAGTCGCCGGGACGGCGATCGCTCCGGGTCCGCTCGCTACGGTGCAACCAGTCCTCGGCGGCCCTGGTGTAAAACAGTACCCGGAGACCTTTTGGGGCCTTTAAGGGCGCCCGACGGACCATGACGCAAGCGTCGTCGTCTCCTAGATCACATGCCCGCTGCATCCATGAGCGGGCCTCTCCCCAATCGGTCGGCTCGAGCACCGCCGCCAGCATCTTCATCGCGGCCACAACCCCGCTCTCAGCGGCCTTTCGCAACCAGACCATGGACTCCTCGCGGTCGTCGTAGTACAGCAACCTCGCCAAATTTGCCATAGCGGCCAGGCATACCAGTGATCGAGCCCGGGGGGCAAGCGAAAACCCGGGCGCTGGAGCTGCCTTCAGTGACGTGCCGAGGGCTGGCCGTAGCGCTGTCGGGCGGCCTCACCCGACGTGCCGACCATGGCACCAATCGCTACCCAGGAGTGGCCTTCGGCTCTGGCCACCGAGACAGCATCGGCCAGTCGGGCCTCGGCTTGGACGCGCTCGGCGAAGGCCGCCCGTACCGCTCGCAGGGCGGCGGCGTCGACCAGGTTGGCCGGATCGGCGTCGTGGCTCTCGAATCGAGCGGCCAGTTCGTCGGCGTGATTGATGATCTCGTGGAGGCTTCTGGGCATGGGCGTCACCTGAGGTACTTGGACCGAGCGGGCATGGCGTGGACGACTACGGGTCCGTCGCTCGAGGAGACCACGCCGATCTCTTAGAGGTGGCCGGCGTGGTCGGGCCCGACGAGCATGGTCATCCCTTCGTCGAGGTATTCGACTCGGATCGGATGGTTGAAGGCGTGGAGGATGGTCTCGTCATCGACACCGTGGCGGTGGGCGGTCTCGGCGATGAACGGCCGCTCCACCTGTCCCAAGTTACCTTGTACGGATGAGTCTCGCAAGCTAACTTGTCGTTACTGGCCCCCGGAAGGTTCCCGGTTGTCGATCCGCGACCGACGAAGAGGGAGGGACCCCCGACCTCCGGTACCGTCCGGGAGGGTCCCGGTAGTATTGGCGCAATAACCAACGCTTGTGATCTCCGTCACCGTCGTCGTCGGGCGGGGTCGCCGCCTTCCTGCCAACGCGACAGGGCCTCCGGGGATACTCGGGCGTAGCGCGCCAACGAGGTGACTGTGGTGTGCCCGGAGAATGCGAGGAGGGTCGAGGTGTTCGCTCCGTCTTCGGCATGGGTGAGTGCAGAGTGGCGCACGCAGCTGGCGCAGGGTCGAGCCGCCGCTGGCGTGGATGGGTGGACGACGTTCGCTCCGGCCACTACTTCGCTTAGCACTAAGCCGTCGCTGCCACACCCCTCACCAGGCGGTTGTCTACCGCAGCTTTGGCGGGTGACGGTCGCTGCCCCCAGATCGACCGTCACCCGCCAGACCGTCACCCGCAGACCGTCGCCTCCGGGCGTTCACATAGCGTCGATTCAAGCTAGCATCGCTCACTTTTCGCCTTGTACGAACGTGAATTTGCGTGAACAAGACGTCACCCTCCTATTAGTATCTTCGGGCAGTGCCAACTTCGACTCTCAGTGTCGGGTGGCTTCTGCGGGCCTGGAGGACAGAAGTCTCACGGCGCAGCGCCACGAGCGTAGCGGCCCAGGTCGGCGTCGGACGCTCAGCAGTGGCGAACTGGGAGGCCGGCACACGACGGCCGTCCAAGGCTGACGTGGCTGTCCTCGACAACGCCTACGAGGCCGGAGGGACTCTCGTCGGGCTCTGCGAAGCGCTGCAGACGCCTGCGGTGTTCGACGCTGATAAGGTTTGGTGGCACCATTTCGCTCGGAGCAGCGGACCTTGCTGGGCTTGGATCCGTGCCGTCGAACCCGGTAGGCGAATGCGGTTCGATGCTCGCTGGGGGCCGTTGCACGTAGAGCTCACGCGAAGAGTCGGGCCCGATGGGCTCATCATCGCTCTGCCTGTCTCTACGCCTGAACCTCCCGTCCGCTTCACCTTGGACCGGCCCGGATGGGTAGCCTTCGGTGTCGGGCGGGTGCCGCCGACGTTGCACATTCCGTCCCTGAACGTCGTTGGCTACATTCGCCCGGTTTGGCCGGCGGAACCTTTGGTGGCGTTGTTCGCCGGTCCGCTCCGCCCGGTGCTGCGGCCGCATCTCACATGGGTCGACGACCTCAAAACTATCCTCGGCTTTACCGTCGCAGCCTCCGGGTCTCCCGACGGCGCCACGAGAGAAGACCTGACGCCGCACGCGCCCCACATGACCGCTGACTTCGAGTCGCAGTGGTCGGGCGAGCGGTACCGGGCCTTGCGCGAGGTCCGGGGCTTGAGCCGGGTTGAGGCCGCAAGCTCCGTGACGTCGCTCTCCTCCAAGCACCCGGTAACTGCCGGAGCGCTCGAGACCTTCGAGGCGAGCGGCAACCCGAGAGTCGCCAGCCTCGCCCCGCGCCTCGACGTCGTGTACCAAGGCCAAGGAAGGACCGTTGTGTCCGAAGTTTCAGTCACCCGGGACGGCACCAGGTGGCTGCCTGGCTTTCCGGACTGGTGGCGAGGTCCGGTGTGGATGCAAGCTACCCGCCGTAGCAGCGACAGCAAGCCCGCGACGATCGAGATCACTTGGGGGCACTGGAGGAAACGGATGTTTCTTCGTCCTCACGCCGTGATAGGCACCCGCAAGGCGTCGAGCGGACCCTCGCAGCCGACGCTCAAGCTCCCCGACGGCTGGTCGCTTCGCGCTGGGATTGGCGAGCACCCTAAGGCTCTGGCGATTGACTTCGGCTGGTGGCCGGCCACGGCAGGCGACGCAAGGCAGATCCTGCTTCGCTACTCCCCCGTCTACGTGGACCTGGTCGGCGGGAACATCGACGACCTGCCCGTCGACCACGCCGACCTCCGCCGGTCCGTACGCTGACCCAGACGACCTCGAACTCCTGCCATATCCTGCCCCCGAAAGAGCCGTCGCTTTAGGACTTCAACGTTGCGCGCATAGGTCTTTCTCGAACCAGTGGTGGGCGTACGGGTTGTCGTTGTATGCGGGAATCTCGCGATACCCGGCGGACCGGTACAGCGCCACCGCTTCGCTGAGCGACCGGTTCGTGTCGAGGCGCACAGTGTTTGCACCGACGTCGGCTGCGCGCTGTTCGAGCATCCCGAGAATCCTCCTCCCGAGCCCGACACCGCGCAGGGTCGGCGACGTCCACAGTCGTTTGATCTCAGGCGGTCCGCAACGGTGGATTTTCAGGCCGCCGCAGCCGACAGGTTCGCCTTGAAGGGTAGCTACGAGAAACCAGCCGTCTGGTGGAACCATTCTTTCGTCGCCGTCGCCCGGGTCGAAATGGCCACCGAATCGCTGCTCGATCTCCGCTTCATAAGCACGAAGGCAGATCCGCGCCGGCGGATCGGACGGCGCCCGCTCGACGACTTCGACCATCGACGCTGTGAGCAGCCGCTCCACCTCGGCCATCGCGCCGACCAGCCGGGCCTGCTGAGACGGCCCGAGGGGCTCCAATATCGACCGCGCGGATGCCTGCGATGCGGCCTCGATCTCGTGCCACTCCCCCACCCCTGATGCCGTCAAGCTGGCGATCCGGACCCGGCTGTCGCGGCCGCTTGCGGTCACTCCGGCAAGTCCGTCTCGTTCGAGGGCCCGCAGTGTTCGGCTTAGTTGCGCCGAGTCGATCCCGAGCCTTGCGCGCAGCACGCCAACCTCGCAGCCGCCGAGCCCGATCTCCCACAGCACGCGTGCCTGACCGAGCGGTCGGTCCCGGCGTAAGTAACGCTCGTCGAGCGCACCCACACGCTGGGTTACCAGCCGGCTGAACCGGCGTACGACGTCGACGTCCCGGGTATCCATATACCTGACTTTAGTCAGGTTATGATCCTTCGCGGCAAGGCCACTTCCAGCGGAGAACTTCAGGGTGAAGGCGGTTTGATGGCCGCCCAAGGACGGGCGCGTTCGAGTTGACCAGCGAGCCTGAAAATCCGGTCCTCTCGGCCGGTGGGTGCCACGACCTGGACTCCTATCGGCAGGCCTTCGCTACTCAGGTGCAATGGAAGGCTGATCGCGGGTTCGCCGGTGATGTTGAACGGCACGGTGAACACGGTGAGCCTGCCGGTATCGCCGGGTGTGGATTCGCCAATCCGGACGGGGGGTTCCGGCAGCACAGGCAACACGAGGACATCTAGATGCTCCCAGATGCGGGCCATGCGCCTCGTCCAAGCTTGGAGAACCTCCAGATGGCCGAGCCAGTCGGGGGCGGCGAGCCTGGCACCGATCGAGGCCATGTACGCGTTGGGCGCTTCGAGTTCGCCGGTGATATCCGCGCCGAGGAGCCGGCTCCATCGCGCGACGTCTCGCGCTACCGCACCGGCGAACAGGTATCCTGAAGACTCCCGGTGCTGTTCGTCGTCAAGGGGGCGCACGTCTGCTCGTGTGACGTGATGGCCGAGCGCGTCGAGCAGCTCGACAGCCGACATGACCGCTTCGCGCACGTGCGGGTGGGCTTCCCCGCCGCCCGGGATGGCTGTCCGATAGCCGATGCGAAGCCGGCCGGGTGGCGCGTCGACTTCGAGTGCCCAGGCCCGCTCGCCGGGCGGCGCGCAGTACGGGTCGCCTGGGGACGGGCCGGCGGTCTCATCCAAGATCGCGGCGCAGTCTCGAAGCGTGCGGGAGAGCACATGCTGGTGGGTGAACGGCCCCCAGAACTCGCCGAAGTCGGGAGCCAGCGTCGTGCGCGCCCGGGTCGGTTTGAGGCCGACGATGCCGCAGTTGGAGGCCGGGATCCGGATCGAGCCTCCCATGTCGTTTCCCGAAGCAGCCGCCACCATCCCCGAAGCAACCGCCGCAGCCGACCCGCCGCTGCTGCCGCCGGGCGACAAGCGCACATCCCACGGGTTTCGCGTCGGCCCGTATGCGAGCGGCTCTGTGGTCACGGACGCTGCCAGCTCTGGGATGTTGGTACGGCCGACGATC
>JAJZDJ010000084.1 GCA_021828685.1 Actinomycetes bacterium
ACGGGGTGGTACGCGCGCCTTCCGCGTTGGGTATAACCACCGGTTCGCCCGCCTCCAACACGCTGACGACTGAGTTAGTGGTACCAAGATCGATACCGACGGCCTTGGGCATTCGTGCCTCCGAGAGTTCTAGTTGATGGTTCGACGACCAGTGTAGACCAAACTTGAGTCACGGTGACTTAGAAATCTTTAGTCACCCATAGTTCAGTATTACGTAGTAGCATAGCCCGTATGACAACCATGGTGAGCTTCCGGGTGGCCGATGACGATGTTCGCCGCGTCGACGAGTGGGCGAACCTCCTTTGCGTTGACCGCACCACGCTTCTTCGAGACGCCCTAATGGCGTACATCGCCCGCCTCGCCGGCGAGCACGATGCAGCGGCATACCAGCGTCAGCCGTTCAGCGAGGAGGAACTGGCCTTCGCTGCAGCGGAGGACTGGGGACCGGCCGAGGACTGGTCGGACCTAGCCGCCTGGTTGGACGAGCGCGATGCTTAGGGGTGAGGTTTGGTTCGCGGCTGTCCCCGGCGGCGGAGATAGACCGGTCTTGATCCTTACCCGTGATCCTGTCGCCGATCGAATCGGCCATCTTGTCGTAGCCGTCCTAACCCGTACTCGCCGGAACCTGATATCAGAGTTGCCGCTTGGTCCCGAAGACGGAATGCCGGTCGAATCTGTCGTGAGCTTCGACAATCTGCGCACACTGCCACGTCAGACCTTCCGCAGAAAGGTGACCACCCTGAGCGAGCAGAAGATGGCGACCGCGTGTCGAACCTTACGCGTCGCTCTCGGATGCAGCTAAGCAGATAGGAATCGTCGCCGAGTCCTGCCGAGATCGAAACCTCACCGGGTGACCTTGTACCGTTCAAAAGGGCGTGCGGGCAAGTATCGCCCCGCCGCCATTGGTGCAGACCCTGCCTGCGCGAGCGCCGGCGGTGAACCCACGGCGAACGGCGTATGGCCGGCGTCCGGGTATCATTTGGGGCATGACCGAGTTGCGAGTCGTGATCCCCGACGAGATCGCCGAGCGCCTCGCTTCGGAGGCCGCCGAGCGGGGGTCCTCGACGGAACAGGTGGCCGCCGAGGTGCTGATGTCCCATGTGCCGTCAGGGTCGAAGACTCGTTCGCTGCCAGCCTGGGTTGGGGCGGTCCGCTCCGGCCGGGATTACTTGTCAGAGCGTCACGAGGAGATCTTGAAGAGCGAACTCGGCCACACCTGGTGATCGTCGTCGACACCGGACCTCTCGTTGCGCTGCTGGACGCGGACGACCGCCATCACGAGCGGTGCCGTGTCTGGCTGGAATCCAATCGGAACCGCTGGCCGTGCCCGTCCCGGTGGTGACCGAGACGTGCTACTTCATCGAGCGAGACAGCGGAGCCGAGGTCGAAGCTGACTTCCTCGGCTCATTCGGTGCCGGTGCCATGTTCAAGATGGTCGACCTCAGCCCCGTCGAGTGGACCCGAGCTGCTGACCTCATCCGAACTTACGCCGACCTTCCTCTCGGCCTGATCGACGCGGCAGTGGTAGCGGTCGCCGAAAGACTCGGCGCGACCCAGATCGCCACACTCGACCGGCGCCACTTCAACGTCGTCCGCCCAGTCCACGTAGCAGCGTTTGAGCTACTCCCATAACGTGGATTTACCGCTATCCTTTCCTCGACCATCCCAGGCGTCGCTGACCCGGTCAATTTCAAGGCGCGGGCAATCCGATGTCGAAGTTACGTTGGACGTCGAGGTTCGTCGACCAAGCTTGACGAGAATCTGATCGGCCAAGGCTTCGAGATACAACCTCGTACTGTGCTGCGATTCTCGCGTAGCCTCAGTCACTCGCTGCCATCGCACGCGACGCATCTTGTGGTCGGGGACTTTCACGCTATCCGTTCGCCTTCGACCCGGCTATAGGGCTGTTACTGGTCAAGTCGGCTCAGGGCTCTGCAGGTAGGATCTCAACCATAGGTTGCCCCAACGTAATGGAACACGCAAGTGGCGACTGCATGAGCTACCCAGTAGAGATATCCCCCGCAGCCGGTCAGGCTGAGGGTCCCGCCGGAGAGGCTAGCGGGCAACGACCGCCCCGCCGCCATCGGAGTTGAACCCGCCTGCGGGAACGCCGGCGGTGAGCCCACGGCGAAACGCGCAGGGGCTTGATCAGTCACGAGGGTCATATAGGTGCCCGAGCCCGAAAGGTGGTAGTGCGAAACCGGGCCTGTCCGTCCGTCCTGGTAGACGAAGTACAGCCAACCGCTCTTCGCGGCTCCAGAGCCGGAGACGCTAAGCACATAGCGCGGAACACCCACCACTCCATCACTCCAATAGCCGGCAGTCACGGCATCTGCCGACTGAGGGGCCACTGTCGTGCTCGCCGGCGGAGTCGTAGTCGACTGCGGCGGCTGGGTCGTCGCGGCTGCCGTCGTCGTAGTCGACTGCGGCGGCTGGGTCGTCGCGGCTGCCGTCGTCGTGCTCGCGCCGACTGCTGAGCGGCCTGCCAGGCCCCCTGCAACGACCGCCGCCTTCGATGGAGCAGACCCCTGATTGATGGCTGCGACTCCCACGCCAACCAGCGCCATGCACCCCAGCAGGCTGAAAGCCACCCAACGGCCCCACCTTGACCCCCGTATACCAATCATGATCGTCCTCCTCTCATCGTAATACGCGGTCAAGAAGCGGTATTGACCATGCTTCAGAGACCAGCTAGCGCATTGGCAATAAATCATCGCGCGTTTCAGGTGGTATGGGGGCATGACAGGTTGTTGATGTGATTGGGTTGATCGGGTGAGCTGGGCGAACGATCCAGAACAGCCCGACGCGCTGACTCATAGCCGCAACTCTGCACTGACCTCCCGCCCTACCGGGGCCTAGGCCAATTCTTCGTAGCTCGCTATAGCAAATGTTGGATGCTGACCACTCTTCAAGCGCCGGACCCTGTTGGGCATCCGAGGCCAGGCAGGTCACTCGGCGAACCCGGATCGGGCTACGCTTCGGACAATGGGAAGACTTGTTTTAGTCAGGCACGGCCAGAGCCAGTGGAACCTCGAGAACCGCTTCACAGGCTGGTGGGACGTGCCCCTCTCCGAGCAAGGAAAAAAGGAGGCCCGCTCAGCAGGAGCCCTCCTCGCCGGCGACGGCATCGAAGTCGACACGCTCTTCACCTCAGTCCTGACCAGGGCTATCAACACAGCCGAACTCGTCTTAGAAGAGATGGGCCAAAGCTGGGTCCCCGTCACCCGCCACTGGCGTCTCAACGAACGCCACTACGGATCGCTCACCGGTCTCGACAAGGTGGAAGCGAACAAGACTTTCGGCGAGGAGCGCTTCAAAGCGTGGAGGCGCAGCTACGACGTGCCCCCGCCCCCGATGGAACCCGGACACCGCTACGACACGACCACCGACCGCCGCTACAGCGCAGTAGCACCCGGCGCCCTTCCCGCCACCGAGTGCCTCGCCGACGTCGTCGCACGGCTGCTCCCCTACTTCTACGACGTGATAGCCCCCAAACTCCTGACCGGGTCGACGATCCTCGTTGTAGCCCACGGCAACAGCCTGCGCGCCATGGTCAAACACCTCGAAGACATCACCGACTCCGACATCGCAGCCCTCGAAATACCGACCGGGGTACCGCGTGTCTACGAACTCGATGAGAGGCTCGCCGTTACCGCTAAGCGCGAGCTCGGCGACCCCGAAGCAATAGCTGCCGCAGCCGAAGCGGTACGCCGCCAAGGCGACCGGACCTAACAAGCTTGCGGCACGAAAGCCAGAACGCCGACCGCGCCGGCTTGGGCGCCCTGCGAGCGAGACGCTCCGAGCTCTGCGGCGACGCGGCGCTCACCGGCGGCGCTTGGTGCTCAGCCTGGGCGGCCGCAGTCGACGAATGGCTAGCAGTTCTCTACACCGACTCCAAACCGCAGGGGCTGAAGGCTTCCACCGCGCTAGTGGCCGTCGGCGGCTACGGCCGCGGCTCGCTGTCGCCCGGTAGCGACCTTGACCTGCTGTTGATCCACGACGGGCGCGCCAAGGACGTCGCAAAGCTCGCCGACGCCCTGTGGTACCCGATCTGGGACAGCGGGATCAGCCTCGATCACAGCGTCCGGACGATCAAAGAGCTGGGGGCGGCGATGGACTCCGACGTCAAAGTGGCGCTCGGCCTGCTCGACGTACGCCTCATAGCCGGCGACGCTACCCTCGCCGAGACCGCCCGGCGCAAAGTTGTCGAAGCGTGGCACGAACGGTCCACCCGGTGGCTAGGCGACCTTCACGTCGTCGTCAAAGACCGCCACGACCGCTTCGGAGACCTCGCCTTCCTCCTCGAACCGGACCTGAAAGAGGCCCGCGGCGGGCTTCGCGACGTCCAGCTGCTCCGCAGCCTCGCCTCGGTGGAACCCAACCTCGCCTCGACGGTTGCCGACGCCGCAATGGCACGCGCCGAGGAGACCCTGAGCGCGGCGCGCGTCGAGCTTCAACGCAACGCATCCACCAAATCCAACGTGCTCCTCCTACAAGACCAGGACCGCGTCGCGAAAGCACGGAGGACCCTAGACACGGACGGACGGCCCGACGCCGACGCACTTATGGCGCGCGTCGCCGGGTCGGCCCGGACGATCGCCTGGGCCTCCGACGACGCCTGGCGGCGTATGACTTCGCCGTACGTGGCATCGAGGAAGCGGGGACAAGCCGTCGGCCTGGAGCCGGGGATCGTCGTGCGCGACGGGGAGATCGGACTCCTACGCGCCGCGGACCCGGCGATCGACCCGTCCCTAGCGCTGCGCCTCGCGGCGGCGTCCGCCGAGCAGGACCTGCCGATGGCACGCGCTGCCCTCGACCGACTCGCGAAACGGGCGCTGCCCCCCGATGGAACCTGGACGCCGGCAACGCTTCAAGCGCTGCTACGCCTTCTCGGCGCCGGGCGCCCGGCGATTGCGGCCGTCGAGGCCCTCGACCAGCGAGGCGTGTGGCTGCGGTACCTGCCGGAATGGGCGGCGGTACGCCATCGGCCTCAACGCAACGCATACCACCGTTTCACGGTCGACCGCCACCTCTTGGAGACCGTCGCGAACGCAGCGTCGCGCCAAAGCGCCGTACACCGGCCGGACCTGCTGCTCCTCGGTGCCCTGCTACACGACATAGGCAAAGGGCGCGGCGGTGACCACACCGCCCTCGGAATCGGGATCGTCGAGTCGCTTTCGGCCCGGATGGGCCTGACCGACGACGACCGTTCGCTGCTCCAAGCGCTCGTCCGACACCACCTTCTGCTCCCCGACGTCGCTACCAGGCGCGACCTCGACGACCCCGCCACAGCCGCCTCAGTGGCGACAGCGGTCGGCGATCAGGACACGCTGGAGCTGCTGAGCGTTCTCACCGAGTCCGACAGCCTTGCGACCGGGCCGGCTGCGTGGGGGACATGGAAGGCCGGTCTTGTCAGCCGGCTAGCGACCCAGGCGGCGGCGGTCCTCGAGGGCCGCCCACCCCCAGAGGCCGGTCGCGCCGCTCTCGCACCCGACGAGGCTGCCCTCCTCGCGAACCGGGACCTGCGGGTCATGGTCGATGGAAGCTCCCTCAGGGTGGCGGCACCAGACCAGCGGGGCCTGCTCGCTGTCGTGGCGGGCGTGCTAACGCTGTCGGGTGTCAACGTCCGATCTGCGACGACGATCTCGGACGAGACGATCGGCATGGCGCTGCTTCGCTTCGAGGTGGCGCCGGCGTTTGATCATCTGCCCGACTGGCAACGCTTCGCGAAGGAGTTGAGCGGCGCCCTCGCCGGTGACGCCGACCTGGAGCGCCGCCTCGAAGAGCGCGAGGCCCGTTACCGCAAGTTCCAGGTGAGCGTCGCCGCCCGTATGCCCGACGTGGCAGTCATATTCGACAACGAGTCGTCGACGTCGACGATCGTCGAGGTTCGAGCCCCCGACCGGGGCCCGGTGCTCTACAAGGTCGCGAGAGCCATCGCCTCGTCGGGTGTGACGATCACGTGCGCGCTTGTGAGCACCCTCGGCGCCGAGGCGATCGACGTGTTCTACGTCCACGACGCGAAGCAGGGCCGGGTCGAAGACCCGGCCCTCATCGAGCAAATCGAGGTTGCGATACTCGATGCGCTTCAGCCGCCGCGCATGTAGCGGGCGTGCATCCTCCACATCCATATGGACACACCGAACCACCCTAAGGCGATGACGACCCACAGGAGGCCGAGCGTGGCCTGATGGTTCCCGGCGAGGATGATTGCCACTCCAAGTGCCAGCAGGGACATGACCATCATCCCTCGCCACGCCCAGCCCGAACGTACCGAACGGGACTGGCTCACGTCCCAGCGTTCACCGCTCATCACGCCCAGCATACGTGTCTTGAAGCTCTCCGGCTTGGCGGGCCTCAAGTCCCGCTTCGCCGGCGTCACCCGGCCCGTCTTGTACTGGCGGGCAGCGCTCGTGCTAGATGGCATCCGGCCCCGTTTCACCGGTGCGTATCCGCACCACGGTGTCGAGCTGCGTCACCCAGATCTTGCCGTCGCCGATTTTGTCGGTCCTCGCGGCCTTGGTTATCGCATCTATGACGCCGGGGACCGACGCCGAGTCGACAAGCACCTCCACCTTGATCTTCGGGGTGAAAGCAACCTGGTACTCGGCACCACGGTAGACCTCCGTATGGCCCTTTTGGCGTCCGTAGCCCTGCGCCTCGCTGACGGTGACACCTTTCGCACCGGCAGCTTCGAGCGCCTCACGGACAGCGTCCAGCTTGAAGGGCTTGATCACAGCCGTCACGAGCATCATCTCAGGTCACCAGCCTCTCTGGACATTCCGCTACCCGACGGGTCGGCGATCACGACCGCAGGGTTTCCTCCACCTGAGCCTAGTCCTGCTTCGGCGAACGCACCTTTGAGACTCGGGCCAGCGCCGACCGATGCCATCTCGCCCACTCTCGTGAAGCCATCATCTACGGGGTAGGCCTCCTCGTCGTGTATACCGACGTCTCCTGCCTCGAGCTGCTCGTCGGTCATGCGGAGCCCTCTGGTGAAGAACCCGATTATCTTCAGTAACAAGAAGGTGACCAGACCGTCCCAGACGATGATCGTCAGAGCTGCCAGGAACTGAATCCACAGCTGCTTCGGATTCCCGTACAACAAGCCGGCCGTGGTCACGGGACTCCCACCGCTGCTCGCATAGATGATCATCGACGGATCGGCAAACACTCCGACCATCAGACCTCCCATGAGGCCGGCTATGCCATGGGTGTAAGCGACACCCGAAGCATCGTCGACTTTGCGCAACGTGATCGGCTGGAGGTAGGTCCAGGCGAACCAGACGACGGTCGAGTCGATGATCCCGATCCAAAGCGCAGCCG
This sequence comes from Actinomycetes bacterium, assembly GCA_021828685.1. GTDB lineage: Bacteria > Actinomycetota > Acidimicrobiia > Acidimicrobiales > Palsa-688 > JAJZAM01. The sequence goes on from JAJZDJ010000084.1 coordinate 7,327, forward strand.
AGCCGCTGACGTAACCCGCTGCAGGCGTGATTCCGACTAGTCCGCAGATCATTCCGTTGATAGCACCGAGGAACGTCGGTTTGCGCTGCTTTGAGAGCACCATGTCCCAAACGACCCAGGTGAGCAGGGCCGCAGCCGTAGCAGCGTTCGTGTTGATCACGGCCGCCGCAGCGTCGGTGCTGGCGAAGTAGGGGTCTCCTCCGTTGAAGCCGTTCCAGCCTAGCCACACGATTCCCGCTCCGACCGAAACCATGGTCAGGCTGTGGGGAACCCACTTCGCCCGGTCCCGGGCGAGGCGAGGGCCGATCACCCATGCTGCGACGAACCCCGATACGCCGGCTGCCAGGTGGATCACATAGCCGCCCGAGTAGTCGAGTGCCCCCTCGTGCGCCCAGTAGCCGCCACCCCAGATCAGCATGGCGTTGACGGTGTAGACGAAGGTGCACCACGCCGGAACGAAGATGAGCCACACGATCGGTTTGATCCGTCCGAGCACGCTGCCGAGGAACAGCAGCGGCGTGATACCAGCGAAGACGAACTGGAAGTACGCCAATGCCGTCGTCGGCATTTGCAGCGGGACAGCGGTGCCGATCGGAAGCGACGCTTGGCCTATCTGGGCGTGGCCGGCGTTTATCGTCTCGGGGTGTCCTACGAAGTTGTTGAAGAAGTTCGCAAAAAAGTTGCCTGTGTAATGGTAGGTGTATGTATTGGCGGTCCCGCCGCCGATCGGAGAGCCGAAGCCCATCTTGTATCCCCAAAGCACCCACACGACGAGAACCGTGGAGAACCCGGTGAAGGCCATGAACATGGTGTTCACGGCCCAGCGCTTCGGCACGAGTCCGGCGTAGAGGACAGCCAGACCCGGGAGGCTCATCAACCCGACGAATGTCGCCGCAGTGAGCTGCCACGCCGTGTCACCGGTGTTGATGTAGTTCGGGTCTGAGCAGCTGATCGGTTTGGCAAGGGCGTTGCCGACGTATGCCGCGTTCTTGCCACACACAGTTGCTGCGTTGCTGGCCTGAACGAGGGCGGTCATCATCAATGACAAAGACCCCTCCTAAGTGGGTCGGGGCGCCGGTAAGGCGCCGGGCGAAAGTCCGAGTGGACGCCACAAAGGTAGATAGCCCATGTTTCACGAACTTCACGGGAGTGTTGCGGGAGTGTTAACTCAACTCTTGCAGCGTTCGTGGCGCTACCGGACGCCCGCCCCGCGGTGCTAGGCGCCCGACGTACCGAGCTATCCGAATATCATAAATATTCCAGTACTGGTACCTTTACCTCGTGGAGTCGACTCTTCTTACGCTCGAGGAAGTGGCTGGACGCCTTGGCGTATCGCGACGGAGAGTACAAGCCCTCGTCCATTCGAGGCAGCTACCCGCCTTGCGTCTAGGCCACCAGTGGGTGGTGGCGCCGCCGGTTCTGGAGCAATTCGAGAACTTGCGGCTCCGCCGGCCGGGGCGGCCACTAGGGAGCCGATCGTGCTGGGAGAAGATTCGGGCCGTCGAAGAAGGCGCTCTTAGGGTGCACCCCGCGAACATGGACGTCTTTCGACGCCAGGTGCGCAACCGGAGCCTATCCAAGCAGGTCTTCGTTCACCACTCGATGGCGCTGGAACTCTCGTTGAATCCGGCAGTCGTTCTCGGTGGTGCCGATGCGGCCATAGCGGCCGGGACCCCGTTGGACGATCCTCGAGTGCGAGACCTCTATGTTAGATGCGCCGATCTCGACACGCTCATATCCGGTGCCTTCGCCCGTGCGGAGATAGGCGGCAACGTGGTCGTACACGCTGTCACTGACGTCGCGTGGCCGTTCGCTCCAGACGAGAAACACACCGGGCTATTGGTCGCCTGGCTTGACTTGGCGGACCGTCTTGAGCGGGGAGCCGACCTTCTGGCCGACCGCCTGATAGGCGGCCGCGTTCGTGCTTGACGTCGACCTCACCGCCGACCTGCTAGAACGCCAGCGCGACGTCCTTCGGGCACTACAGCTGCTATCGATTCAACTCCCTTCCGACCGTTGGTGCGTGGTGGGAGGGATGATGGTCTTGGTCGCGGCCCGCGCACACGGACGCCGGTTGCCCCGAGCAGAGCAAACCAAGGACGCCGACGTCCTGATCGACGTGTGCCTGCATCCCGAAGCCCTGACGAAAGCGGCAGACGTGCTGACCGCGCTTGGCTATGAGCCCCCTCGACCGGCGTGGTACGACGACACTGTGGCTCGCTGCACTTTTGTCAGCGGAACAGTCCAGATAGATCTGCTAGCTCCCGAGGATTCATCGGTTGAAGATCTTGCTACCAAGAACGGCGTCATCAGCCTAGGCATTCCCGGTGGTCGCAGGGCCCTCGAGACCGCCCAACCTGTACGCATCACTTACGATCTTGCAAAACGAGACGTTGAGATCCGGGTACCGTTGCTTCCGGGGGCACTAACTGTCAAGTCGGCCGCCGCACTCGATCCTCGAACTAAACGAGAGTCCCGCCACCTCCAAGATGTCGCTGCGCTCCTGAGCATCATCGAGGACCCTCACGCGGTCCGGTCGGCCATGTCGGATTCCGACCTGGACCTACTCGCCAGGCTTCAAGATCGGCTCAACGATGACGGCGGCCCCGCTTGGCAAGCGATGACGACCGAAAGCCGCTGGGAAGGTCAGGCTGCCTTGCGTTTGCTCCTGACCGCGTAGCTTTGACTCGTATGCTTTACGACACTCGCGGCCGTACTCGCCGCTTCACCATGGTCGAAGCGGCTTCCGCGTCGCGTACTGTTAGTAGCGCAGTCGCCGACCCGACGAGCGCCACTGCCGCCGCGGCGATGAACGCCCCCTGGTAAGCCGCTACGTGGGCGGTCAGACGGTCGCCTACTTGGCGGGTAGGGCCGATAGCGGCGAGGACGGTGCTCAGCCAGGCGACCCCGATTGCCCCACCCAGCTGGCGGTTCGCGTTGAAGAGGGTAGAGGCCCGTCCCGTAGACGCAGGCGAGATCGTCGCGAAGGCCGCTGCCTGCATGCTCATCATCACGTAAGGCAGGCAAAGACCGAGAGCGAACATCAACGCCCGCATGTACCACAGGTTCGTGGAAGGCCCGCTAGCGCCGGCCATCGCCACGGTGACGACCGCGATGCCGGCCAGACCGGCAGCCATCAGCCGCCGCGGCCCGATAGTCGGATAAAGATACCGGCTGACGACCTGCGCAGAGACCAGCACACCAATGGCTTCGGGGAAGGTGCCGAGCCCAGAGTTGAGGGCCGACAGGCCCCGGGCGTCCTGGTAGTAGAGCGGCACCAAATAGAGCACCCCGAAGAAGCCGGTCATGGTCACGACCACCAAGACGTTTGTCGCTCGGAACAGGCGGTCGCCGAGCAGTCCGAGGTTGATCATGGGCTCCTTGACGGACAACTCGACGCGCACCATCGCGGCGAGCAGTACGACGCCTGCGACGATCGTCGTCAGCACCGGGATCGATCCCCAGCCCTGGGAGGGACCTTCCGAAACGCCGTACATGAGCGCCCCGAGACCGACACCGGCCAGTACGAAACCCGACAGGTCGAAGCGTCCCGGCTTCGACTCGCGCTGTTCGGCCACGAACAGCGCGCCGAAGATCACGGCAGCGAGCCCTATGGGGAGGTTGACGAAGAAGACCCACCGCCACGACAGGTCGGTCACGAGCAGGCCGCCTATGACCGGCCCGAGAGCCGGTGCCATGGCCGTCGGGATCATGAGGATCCCAGCCAGGCGGACCCGTTCGGAGGGAGGGAAGGTGCGATATAGCATCGCCATGCCAACCGGCGTCAGCATTCCGCCGCCGACACCTTGGATCACCCTGAACACGACAAGCTCGCCCAGGCTGGTAGCGAAGCCGCACATGGCCGACGCGACGGTGAAGACAGCGATAGCAACCAGAAGGGTGCGCTTGCCTCCGAAGCGGTCCCCGATCCAGCCCGACGCCGGGATGAATACGGCCAGGCTCACCAAGAACCCGATCACGACCACGTCCACTGAGGCGACCGAGCTGTGGAAGTCGCGCCCGATGGTCGGAATGGCAACGTTGACGATGGTCACGTCCATGATGCTGAGGAACAGTGCGGCGACGTACACAGCACTCACAGCGAAGCGTTGGTCCATTCGGGGCGCGGTCGCGATCGTGTCGATCGGCATAGCGGTTCGTGTCATCAGCAATCTTCAAGGTACCGGCCATCCGCTGCGTTGAGTTACGAGCGGGCCGACTCGGTTGCACCCGTGGTATCCCCGGGGTATGACTGGACTTGACGCCGTCTCTTGACAACCACCCGCAGCGTTGCGAGGACAACAACGGTGCTGACACCGGCCCCGAACGCCGCCAGGCCGTTGTTGGCGGTAGTTCCCGTAGTGATAATCGTCACAACCATTGTTGCTGTGGCCGTCCCCCAGGCCCAGGCGGTTTCCCCCCTGGACGACTTTCGCTCGCGCTTGATAGGCATGTCGGACTCGCCTGCGATCAAGACGTCCAGAACTCGAACGAAGAATAGAGCGATGTCCAATATGCCGAGCACTTCGAGGACCTGCAGCTCCCTGCCGCCTAGGAGCAGCGTGGTGAAGATCGACACGCAAGAAGCGACGTCCCAGACGATGAGCCACGCCATCGCAGTTCGTTCCCGATGAGTGCGCGTGGCGTCACTATCTGCTTCGAGGCGAGACCTCATCGGTCAGCCCGGGCTGGTAGGCGCCGGCGTGGCCTGCGTGTAGTAGCCGTCCGGCGCGGACGGGTCGGCGTAGGTGAAAATGATCCCGCCGAACTCCACACCGGCTCCGGTCCGCACCGGGTAGTCCAG